>NZ_DJTD01000035.1:671-216468 GCF_002440385.1 Sphingobacterium sp. UBA6317
ACCTTCCCTAATGTTTTTGACTAGCACGCTTACAAAATCTTTGCTATAAGCTGAGCAAGGATAGCCTTGTCCAGAGGCTTGGTCATGACGCCATCAAATTGATGTAGCTGCCCTTCGGGAATTTGTACGGTTACTTGTGACTCGTCTGAAGTGAGGGCGATAACCTTGCTGTTCCATTCCTGTTTAAGATTACTGTCTTTGACAGTATTCAAAATGTCCCAACCGGTAGGGCCAAACATTTTGAGATCAGTAATGATAATGTCAGCGTTATTCTTTTCGAGGTATGCGATTGCAGTGGAGGAATCTTCGAAAATCTTTACATCATAGAAATGTAGTAATGCCTGTTTAACAAATAAGTTATTAATTGGGTTATCGTCAACAACAACAAAACGTAAGTTTTTTGAAAGTTTGTCTAAGCTCGTTATTTGTTTCATGTATTTAATTTCTTCGGTTAATGGAACGACTAATGTAAATATGGATTCCTTACCCTGTTGGCTTCTAACACTTAAGGTTACGTTTAGTTGCTCGGTCATAAGCTTAGATATATGTAAGCCCAATCCGAAACTATGCTTGGATTTTTGATCGGTCATATAATATTGTTCGAAAATATGTCCTTGATCTTTTGCAGAGATACCTTTTCCTGTATCCTTAACTACTATATGTAATTTGGAGCTCTGATCGCTGCTGATAAATGCTTTCACCTCGATCTGACCTTTATTTGTATATTTAATCGCATTGCTCAGCAGATTGGAAACAATCTGACGTACACGATATGTTCCGCTTTTGATTGAGATGTTGGGATCAATATCAATATAACTAATGAGCTTCGTAGAAAAGATTCGTCAATTGATTTTTAGAACTATATGCTTTATTTAAACGGGCTTCGGTCCTTTGGTACTCAATATATTGATAGGTAAATATCGAACCGATATAAACCAAGGAAAGAATCAGAAAAGCAATTAAAACTGTCCTGATAATAAATAATTTTTTACTGTTTTTCACGTTATTGTTCTTTCACCCCAAAAAGTTAACTATAGCCTATTTTGTTTTGTCTGGAAGTCAAATTTAATACTAAAAAATGATATCCTATTGGTGTGCCTGTAGTCAACGAGCTACTTTTTGAAAATCTTACACAATCGTTTGATTGAAAGTTGGAGTAGAAGGATCATTTTTTATTTTTTATTTTGCATAACGAAACCAATAAACGGTCTTTTTTTGTCTGTTTATTTAAAAATAAAAACTTAAATTTAATGAAAACACTCCTCTGTTCAGTACCGTTATCCCTTTTATTTGTGCAAGGGCTCCATGCGCAGTCTGGGATTGCTATTATCCCCAAGCCTCAGGAAATCAATATGGGAGCGGGCCAGTTTCTGTTAAATCCACAAACTACCTTAATTTTTAAGAACTGCGATGCGAAAGATGTGTCTTTGTTTGTTGAGCAGCTGAGAAAAGTAACGCATTATCCCCTGAACATAAAGAAACAGGCGAGCAATAGTATTGAATTTAGACTAGACTCTAAATTGACAACACCTAATGATGAAGGCTATCAGCTTGAGGTTTCCAATCGGGGAGTGGTCGTGACAGCAAAAAGCTCCCATGGGCTTTTCAATGCAACGCAATCACTGCGGCAACTTTTACCGACAGCTTTCGAGGGTAGTAACCCAACCAAAGAAATAAGCTGGAATATTCCGGCTGTGAAAATTAAAGATTATCCCCGCTATCATTGGCGCGGTTATATGAAAGATGTGAGCCGGACATTCTTCGATGTGAAAACCGTGAAAAAGTATTTGGATGTCATGGCATTATACAAAATGAATACGTTCCATTGGCATTTGACGGATGACCAGGGCTGGAGGATCGAAATAAAGAAATATCCCAAATTGACCATGGAAAATGCGACGGTATTTCATCGAACAGAAAAGCAACCTGCAGAACGCAGTGGATTTTATACACAGGAGCAGATCAAGGAAGTTGTTCAATATGCTCGAGAGCGTAATATTACGATTGTGCCCGAGATTGATGTTCCTGGACATTCATGGCCAACCATATTAGCCTATCCTGAACTTGGGGTAAACAAAAATTCCTACCCGAATCACATCTTTCCTTTTGTGTCATCTTGGGGATATTGGGGAAATCAATTTACCCCCAATACATTGGATCCGACAAAAGAGTTTACGTATGAATTCTTAAATAATGTGTTCACTGAAATCGCTGATCTCTTCCCAGGTAGTTATATTCATTTTGGAGGGGATGAGGTTCGTCACGATTTGTGGGAAAAAGAGGCTCACGTGCAGGATTTTATGAAGCAGCACCAGATTAAGGATGTCAAAGCCCTTCAGAGCTATTTCGTTCAACGCGTTTCTGATATCATTGTCCAGAAAGGGAAAAAACCGATCGGGTGGAATGATATTTTGGCCGATGCTGAAAACTTACCAAAGAGTACAGCGATTATGAGCTGGCTTGGTGAAGAAGCGATCAAGGAAGCGACCAAAGATGGGTTTAAAGCCGTGGCCACACCAGCATCGCATCTCTATTTTGATATTACACAGGCCGATCGGAATGATGGGACTATGACTGACCTGGCCTATCCGCAGATAAACTCGCTGAAAAGAGTGTATGAATTTGATCCTTCTGCAGGGCTTAGTCCGGCTGAGGATCAGCTTGTCCTCGGTGTTCAGGGAAATATGTGGACAGCGTTGGCCCAGGATATTAAAGACCTGAATGTGCAGAATTTTCCGCGATTGCTTGCGGTTGCTGAAATTGGATGGGCTGCTAAGTCAGCAAAAGATTATTCAGCGTTCAGCCATCGATTGGATGCCAATCTTCCAAGATTAGATTCCATGCGTATTGATTATTATCGTCCCGGGGGATATATTGCGGGATCATGGGGACCTAATGATATCAAGGAAACGTATAGTTTTCTAACTTTTGACGTGAGCAGGAAGATTTACGATAATGGACGAGCGCAAGCTGGATTTTTCTTTGTGGAGGGGAAGAATTTTCTGGAAATTGATGCCGTACAATTGCTACAGGACGGGCAGGTCATTGCAGAGGATGGACATCATGCGCTTGCGGATAAATTTAGGGGAACCAACAAGATCAAACCTTTTTACTACAATTTTACAGTGACGAATTATAATCCCCAATCGAAATACGAAATCAAAGCCCGCGTTAGAGGCGTTGGCGGTGTGGATTCAAAAGGAAATTTTACATTTAATTTGTCTCCTAATACAGCGTTTGATAAGATAGAAAGGAAATAAGAGAAGAGCTAGGGCTATCCAACCGTTGGAAAGCCCTAGCTCTTTATAAGGTATAGAAGCTTTATTTATTTGAGCTCAATCATCTTTTGATTAGCATGCTCTTCTTTTACTTCTTGAAGGATTGCAATTTCAATCGGTGCAATCAGACTTAAAATAATCAATGCAATGAAAGCTACAGGGAAAATAATTCCGATGATTACAGCCAATAACAAGGAGATATTTAAGTATTCTTGTCCATTCTTGGAGGAAACTTTTAAACGGGAGCTTTTGAAGGAATCAAAAAGATCTTGAAAAACTTTAGTAATTGTTTTACTGTTGATGCTGAATGTTGTTTTAGTTGCCATGATGTTTATTTTTTAATTTTTTTATTTCTTATTTGATGACTCAAAGATAGGAAGCAAATATGGCCCTGAAGAGGGGCATTAGGCCAATCTCGAGACAATCTCGGTAAACGACCCGCTTTTATCGGTTAATACTTTTTTACAGAAACAGTATATTGATCGTCCCGAATAGTTGTGTTGTTTGTCTTTGAATAAGTTGGATTATATAGAATCGTGGTAATTCCGGTAGAAGCTGTCTTGTTGCAAAATGGTCAATCATTAGCTCTTAAACGTTCCCACATTGGTTTGGATCTTGATAAGAATACATATTATGATATTGTTCTTCCGGCAACGTTTAGTGCAGATAAAGCTTTTGTTGTAAAAATGAAGTTTGGTAAGCCAAAAGGTCAGAGTGATCAACTCATGGATGAGAAAATGTAATTCGTGGCATTCGCGCGAAGTTTTTCGCGATCTCATCGGCATTTCAAATGTATATGAGCGCTACTCGAGACCATTGGGAGTGAACGAGAAAAAAACGGGACTTAAATCAGTGTTGATTTAGGTCCCGCTTTTCTTTTATAGAATTTCCAACAGTTCCTGTGGATGGTGGATAATATGCTGTGCACCGTGTTGTCTTAACTCGCTCTCTTCCCGAAAGCCCCAAGTAACACCAATAGCTGTTACCCCTGCATTATTGGCGGTATCCATATCCACGGATGAATCGCCTACATAAAAGCAATCTTGTTTGCTAACACCGAGTGTTTGGATACTGTCGAAGACAATATCGGGATCAGGCTTGGCGGGGCGACCTGTTCGATGCCCCAGGACGAGATCAAATGAAATATCGGGAAAGTATTCGGCCATCAAAGGTATCACCGCTTCATGGTATTTATTTGATGCTACCGAGATGAGATAGCCTAATGATTTCAGTTCTTGTAGTAGCGGTATGATCCCTGTGTAGGGTCGTGTATGCGATACAGGTTTTTGTTCATAATACACTTTAAAGGCACGGAGTAAAGTTGAGATGATATTTTCTGTCCGTGCTTCTTGCGGTAATGCGCGTTCGATAAGTTTTTGGACACCGTTGCCGACAAATTTCTTATAAGCAACAAGGGGATGGGTTGGATATCCATATTGTTCAAGAATAGCATTGCAGCTGTCCCCGAGGTCCTGTAATGTGTCTAGCAGTGTTCCGTCCAGATCAAATATAATAAGCTTCATCTGATAAATCTAGTGAAAATTGAGATAGGACCATAGTGGAATGATGAGATTAAAAGGAACCTAATTATTTCCAAATGGAGGTATTTATACTTCCTTTCTGCGTATCATTTAGATCAGGGAAAAAAGTGAATCCAGTTATTTTTTCCAGCTCGCTTACGGTTAACCTATAATTTTCGAACGTGCTTCCTGCGGGAGGGATGACATTGTCTATCTTATAACCAATGGTATAATATTCGTTTCCTTTTTTCATTGCCAGGGCTTTGAAATAGTATTTTGGTTTCGCAATATCTTTTCCGTCGTTGTCCTGCGCAAAATCGAGGCTGTTATCAGAGTTTGTCTTAGGTATTGCGCCAGTTACAACATACATCGTGTCACACTGTGCGGTCCAGGTTCTGACTTTCGTTTCCAGGTTTGCCCAAATCCCTTGGTTAAGGCGTGAAACCTGTGCTGTCATGTTGGTAAAATAAAATGTTGTTTTATTTTGAGCGATATTGAAATTCCTGTCAGCACTTGGCAACTGGTGCCCTCTGTCGTAGCCTGTTGGTTGAAATCCCTTAAATAGATTGGCTTGAAATGCTGTTGATACAGCAGGGTCGTAACCCCAGGCATCCGTACGGTTGCCTGAGCCTAAAATGCTGTTGTACAAGGGATATGCAACCCAATACGCCATTTTTAGCTTTTTATCATATAGCATTGCATAATTCCTACTATCGCTTGCGTCTGGCATAAAATGTTGTATAAATATCTCATCACTACTGAGATTACTCATTTTGGGTATTTCTAGATAAGCTTGTGAATCACCAATTTCTCCCGTCAGTTTTCCATTGTCAATGTTGATATTAAAACTATACTGGCTACCCGCTACTAAATTCTTTAACTGCTGATTATGGGGTGCTGTCCAGGTATAGGTTTCACCATTAGTGGCAATAAATTTAATCGCTTTTCCTGTGATATCTTCTCCGGGCAGTAGCACAAACTCTATGCGAGTGGTTTTATTGGCATTTACAGATACCTTTTTTTGCACATCCTTTTTCTCGGTAGAATTAACATCCAATTTTCCTGTTGTCAAATCGAATCCTCCTTGGATGCTTATCGCTGGCATTTTTACTATAATCTGATTGGTCTCCAATGCGGCTGTATTGGTAATGGATAGATTAATGTTGATTCTGCTCAACTGTCGTACAAAAATAAGGGGTATTGTGTTGTTGCTTTTATCGATATTTTTGGCATTGCTTGCATACATCAGGTCTAAAGCTGCAACATTGGACTGATCACTTACATTGATGGGGTATTGAAAGTCTACTAGTGATTTGTAAGGATAATAGGCGATAAAGTCTACTTTTTCATTGGGTAGAAAGACTGGGCTACTACTTTGAAAAAGCGAACCGTTAAACGTGAAGGGGTGATTTTGGATTTGGTTGATAAGCGACGTTGCTACCAAAGACTGGCCGGCTCTGTACATATAAACACCAATTTGATCATTTTTATCCCAAGAAGTCCCTGTCGTTTTTGTATTGATTTGGCCTACAATGGTGGAGGTAAATTGTACCGCTGCTCGATCAATTCTAGATTCGGTTTTCTGACAAGAGCTAAAAGTAAGCAATGCAATTATAAAGTAAGCTATCCAGAATATATTTTGATCCGGGATTGCTGTGTTCTTGTTCGTCATATGAATAGTTCGTATATATTGATAAAGTGACGGCAAAAATAGGCAAGTTGACTATACATTATAGCTATATTTTCAGTGCTACTGGTTGTAAGATTTGTATTCAATTGATCTTGAGATAGATATTTTAGGGACTATTCAGGTTTTTTAGCATCTCATTGGATGTATATTTAGCATTTTTAAACAGTTGTTAAGACAATAATATTGCTTTTGTCCTCGTGATGCGTCGGGCTAAGGATAGCAGTTTTAATTCCTTTGTGAAGGAGTAATAGCATTGCATTGTTTTGCATAATTTTTCCCTGAAATCAGGTAGTAAACTGCATTCTCGTTTTTAATAAATTTGTCAATAGGAAAAAAATAGCACAATGTTTGCTGTTCATGTCAAAACATATATTGATTCGACAAATTATTAATCGTTACAACGTTGTAATGGAAGAAGTACTTAAAGTGAAAGGAAAATTGAAAAGATTTTATACGATGATCTGTGCCGTTGTAATGGCGTTGACATTATCGAGCTGTTTTGATTTTGTTGAGCAGATCGACTTAAAAACGAATGGTTCTGGGCATATTGCAGCGACATTGAATTTAAGTAAAAGCAAGACCAAGGTAGCTTCTTTAATGAAGATGAAAAGTATCAAGGGCATACAGATCCCTTCTCAAGCCGATATGGAGAAAGAGATTCGATCTGCTGTTCAGCTGCTCAAGCAGACTAAAGGTATTTCTAATGTGCAGTACAGCACAGATTTTACCAATTATATCGTTAATATTTCATGTGACTTTAGTCAGATAGAATCGTTGAATGCCTTTTCAGATATATTGGCAAATCGATTTAAAACGAAGATATCGAATTCAAACCGCTATTATTATAACGCGCAAAGTAATGTGTTTGAACGCAAATTTGTGGCTTCTGCTGACTGGAAGACAAAATTCAATCAGTTGGGAAGCGATAATACGACCCAGTTTGCAGATGCATTCTACACGCAGATTATTCGTTTTGAAAAATCGATAGCATCTCAGGCAAACGGCCAGGGAAAGGTTGCCGGAAATAAGAAAGGGGTCTTGCTAAAGCTACCTTTTATGGATTTGGTATATGGTAAATCGAGTTTGGCAAATAAAATCACATTAACAAAATAACCTAATAACATTGGTGAAACCAGGGCCATATTTAGTTGCTGAAAGCGCTTCTATAGCGTAGGTTGGGTGTAGCTGAAAAATTATTTATAAAATGAAATCAAAATTTATACTGCTAGGATTAGCCTGTTTGTCTTTTGGGACAGGTGTAAAGGCACAGGACTTGATCAAACAGATCCCTGAAGATGCAGAAATGATTGCGGCCTTTAACGTAAAAGATATTGTACAGAAGGCTAATGCAAATAAGCTGAACGAGTTGCTTCAGAAAGCAGGTTTTTTTGAAAAATCAGGAATCTCAGCGAGCAATGATATTAAAAATTTAGGAGTAGACTTATCCCAGACGGCCTATTTTTATACCAGAAAGACCGATAGTATCAGTTTTACGGAATTTATATTTTCCTTGAACAACAGGGGGCAATTTGAGAATCTGCTTCATGAGGCGGGTGAACCCAAGGCATTTGCCAATGGTTATACGAGCATAGGCCTCAAGGCGGGGAGTATGTTAGTATACAACGATCTTATCGCTCGATTTGTTTCGGCAACGACAAATACCAGCTTTTTGGACAATGATTCGATTGCTAGTCGTTATGGAATCCAAAAGGTGGATTACGTTGGGCGTCCAGCTGATGACGAAGATGCTTGGGCAGATACAACTGTAGCCGCAATGGACTCTGCTGCCGTAGTCTGGGATGCGGATGAAAATCTAGCGGTGCCAGTATCCCCACCGGTTGCTATAGCTGCGGAACCTGATACGATAGTAGGTGCTACAGAAGTACTGCCACCAGTTGTTGATATTGCTGCGGCTGCGGCTGCGGATGCAGCGGCTGACGCGGCAGACATGCATGATCCCGGTTATTATGATTCGCTTTATACGGCCTATGAAGATCAAAATCGGAAAAACGATTCGATTCGTAACGGCTTACGTGATAAATGGTTATTGAATGAAGTTACCCGTTTGCTTTCAGGGAGTTATAAGTCTTTGTCAATTGCAGATCAGGAGAAGGTTTTAAAGAATCTCGGGCTTATTCGATTGTATGTTCCTCATGTAGAGGATCTGTACCGTGGTCTATTGCCTTATACCACCTCTCTTCCTTATTATTATATGGGAATTAAACTGGATAAGTTCAAGACGGGTTATCAAGACGGTCTATTGGATTTAGTGCAAGAGGGGAATGTGCTGAAATTAAAGGGATCTGTGGGTTTAGATAAGGCCCTTGCTGAGATGACCAAAAGAATGTATGCGCGAAAACCTAATTCGAAGTTCAGTAAATATTTAACGGATAAAACCTTAGGTTTTTTTAATGTGAATATTAATTCGGAGGCTTATCTGAGAGAAATGCCTGCCTATATGGCAAAATATTATAGCGGTTTATTGGGGCCTCAACAGGACCTTGTCGAATGGGGACTGATGGCTCTTGAAATAGCACTAGATGAAAAGGCCATTGCCCAGGTAATGCCAGGAGACCACCTCGTGGTTGTTAACGGTCTTCGTAAGTTCAAAAAAGATTATATCGATTACACCTACGACGATGATTACAATGCAATCGAAGTGAAAAAGACCAAGGAAGAAACACTTCCAGTATTTATTTGGATGTTCACATCAAAGGATCAACGTCTGATAAAAAAAGGCTTGGACATGGCTGTTTCAAAGCAAGTTGGGCAGGTCTATGATGGCATTTATGCGTTTTCAAAACAGAAAGCCAAGGATTTTCCAATGTATGTTCTCTTGAAAGAAGATTTGGTAATGGTTAGTAATGACTCATTGTCCCTAAATGATATCCGTCAGAAAAAGATGAATGCTCCCGGAAATAAAGACTTTGTAAAACTGATGAAGCAAAACAAGATGTCAGCAGCTATTGACCTACAAAAGCTACCGACAATGTTAAAGGAAATGGGGGTTACACCGGATAAACAATGGGAAACAACACTGGCACAGCTCAATCAATATGGCAGTACCGCAATTACTTCCAAAGGTGTGGTTGGTAACCGTGCTGAGGTTGAAATGTCGACAAGATTGCCGCAGACCAGTGATGGTGCGATCAGTTATTTACTCGATCAAATTTTGGCGGAATTAAATAAAATGTAGCGGCTCCCCAAAGTGGATTATTTATTTTGTTGTGATAAAAATGTGTTATGAAAGTATAAAAGGTATATGAAATTCTATAATTAGTTACGAAGTGTCGTTTTTAGTATACATCAAATTCTAAATTTGGTGTATATTTGTTCGTTTTATGCAATGTGCTTTCGGTTCAAAGAAAATATTGATAACCTTCTTTTTTGGTTTGTTTTTTGATAATTCTGAGGCGGTTTTGTAATCCAAGGAAAATTTGATCTTTATGAATTTATCATATATAAGAAGAAGGCTTCGCAAAGAAAATCCACGATGGGTTGTATTAATATTTGATTTGGGTATAGTTTTGTTTTGCTATATCTTCTCGAATTTTATTGTTAATAGCTTTAAGGGAAGTCTAGATATATTTGATATGATGTGGAAAGCACCTATCGTATTAATGATTTATCTCAGCTGTTTTGTCATAATGCAAACCTACAAAGGTATTGTAAGGCAAACAGGGCTAAGTGATGCCGTTAAGATATTTAAAACATCTTGGCTTGCTTTTATGATTTTGGCATTATTAAGTGCGATAGTTCGGGTTTTCTTCGGTGAAGATCAGAATATATTTGGTTTTCTTAGATTATCATATGGTGTACTTTTAATGCATACCTTTTTTACGATGGTTTCTTTGGTTGCCTCCAGAGTTTTTTATCGTACAATATATGAAAGTTTGTTTCTGAGGAATAGAAAAATGAAGCAAGTGTTAATTTTTGGCGCTTCAAGACCAGGTTTGGTTGCGTTCTCTTTACTGAAGGAAGATCAGAGGACAAAATATCAAGTTATCGCATTTGTTGAAGATAAGGCCTCGCGTGTGGGGAAGCGTATTGCGGGGTTGCCTATAATCGATATTTCTAGTTTAACAAAAGATTTTATTCGAGGGAATGATATCTCTGATGTTATTATAGCGGTTGAAAATGACGATCCCGAAAGATTGGCCAAAATAACAGATGCTTTTCAGCAATTGAAAGTTGAGTTGAAAATTATGCCTCCGGCCCATTTATTGTTAAATTCGGGTATCAAGAGAGAAATTAGGCCTCTTAAAGTAGAAGATTTATTAGGGAGGAAAAATATAAAATTGAACAATCCTGCAATAACAGCTGAGACTGAGAATAAAGTAATTCTGATAACGGGCGCTGCAGGATCTATCGGGGGGGAACTTTCTCGTCAAATTGCAAAACAAAGATTTAAAAAACTGGTTTTATTAGACCAGGCCGAATCTCCACTTTATGATTTGCAGCAATCATTAAACCTGAATAATTCTGATAAAATAAAGTGTGTTGTTGGCGATGTTAGGGATCTTGTATTCTTAGATCATTTATTTAATCAGTATAATTTTGATATCGTTTTTCACGCTGCTGCTTACAAACATGTTCCTCTAATGGAAGATAACCCTTACGAAGCTATTTGGACAAATGTTGTTGGTTCTAAGAATCTTGCAGACCTTTCCTTAAAGTATAATGTCAAAAAATTTGTTATGATATCTACTGATAAGGCGATAAATCCTACAAATGTGATGGGAGCAACGAAGAGAGCTGCTGAGATTTATGTCAGCAGTTGTTATGGTAAGGGTAATACATCGTTTGTTATTACACGTTTTGGAAATGTATTAGGCTCAAATGGTTCAGTTATTCCTTTGTTTGAGAAGCAAATGTCTGAAGGAGGTCCACTTACACTTACGCATCCTGATATTACACGTTATTTTATGACTATTCCGGAGGCTTGTCAATTAGTTCAGGAGGCTGCCGTTATGGGCCAAGGCGGGGAGATATTTGTTTTTGATATGGGTAGCTCTGTCAAAATTATGGATTTGGCTAAACGGATGATTCGTTTAAAAGGATATCGGTATCCTGAGGATATTGATATCAAAATAGTGGGACTTAGACCTGGTGAAAAAATCTTTGAAGAGCTGTTAGCAAATGGTGAAAATACCTTGGAAACTCATCATCCTAAAATTATGATTGCAAAAATTAATCATGAAAATCTAGCATTTAAATGTGAAAAATTGAAAGAACTTGTTACTATGACCTCATTGCAAAAAATGGACGCAATGTCCTTGGTAAAAGTTTTAAAAGAGATTGTTCCAGAATTTAAATCCCAAAATTCAGATTTTAGTGTATTGGATTTTGATAGTGATGGGGTTCAAGTAGCAACCTAATTGTAATCTTGAGATGATTATTCAATAAAAAAATGATATTTTTACCACGAATTATACAAATAATACTTTATTCATGCATACTTATTTTAAGTTTAAACATTATTTTCAATTATTATTGCTAACAAGCATAGTTTTAGGGCTAACATCATGTGGCTCTCGAAAAAGTATAATATACCTCCAATCCGACTCGACAAATATTGTTAATGATTACGAAAAATACATTCCACGTATACAACCTAATGATATTTTATCAATAACTGTTTCTGCTGCTGATTTGAAAGCTGCTATGCCATTTAATCAAGTTAGCCCCTATCAAATGAATAGTGCTACTAGTACCGATTTGGCAATGAAGCCAACTTACACCGTCGACCAAATGGGTATGATTGATTTCCCTGTAATAGGTAAGATTCGTTTGGAGGGTTTGACAAGAATGGAAGCGATGGATAAATTGCGGGGAGAATTAAAGAAATATATTGTTGATCCAGGGGTTAATATGTCATTCAATAATTTCAAAGTGACGGTGATTGGGGAGGTGGCTCGTCCGGGCTCATTTCCATTACAAAATGAGCGTATAACATTGCTTGAGGCCTTAGGTATGGCTGGAGATATGACGATGAAAGGGGTAAGAAATAACGTCTTGGTCATACGAGAGGTAAATGGACAAAAAACGGTTAATCGAGTGGATCTTTCTAAACAAGGTGCTTTAAATTCCCCTTTTTATTATTTAGCACAAAATGATGTTGTGTATGTTGAACCAAATAAATCTCAAATTCGAAATGCTAATTATGGTCAGAATACGAATGTGTTGATCTCAGTAGTTGGTTTGATTATCACTGTTATTTCTGTTATTGTACGTTAAAAATTTACAAATTTTATTATGCCTGATAATTTATCTCAATTGAGTTCTGATTCACAAGAAGACCAGCAAATAAATATAAAAGCCCTTTTTGAGCAATATTTTTACTATTGGAAATGGTTTGTTTTGTCTATTTCAATCGTATTATTTAGTGCATTTCTTTATCTTAAATTTGCAACTAAGCAATATAAAGTAGATGCTAAAATACTGCTGCCAAATGAAAATGAAGGTAAAGGTGAGTTGGCTGGCCTAGCGGATCTCGCATCTATCACTGGTAGTACTGGTAATACGGCTAAAGTAATGGATCAGATTGATGTTCTTAAATCTAGAAGATTGGCGGGAAAAGTTGTCGATACGCTGAATTTGAACATTTCTTATTCTGAAGGTAGATTTAAGAAAGAAATGTTAGCACAACAAGAATCCCCAATTCGCCTCTTTTTGGTAAATTCAAATATATCTTACCAAGATACAATAAAAGGACGATTTCGTGTTGATATACTCTCTCCCACAAAAGTAATTCTCGAAGATGAATTTGGAAAGAATACAAAAGAGATTCTTCTTGGAACAAAAGTTAAGTCAAGTTTAGGTGAGATTATTCTTTTGCCTCAAACTCCAATTATTCAGTCTTTTATTAATAAAAGTATAAACATTACAGTTCTTCCTAGGTTGAATGCATTAGAGAATCTAGTGAAGGATATAAATGTGACTCCTAATCAAGAAAAGCAATCCTATATTATTAATTTTTCAACTACTTCTGCCTCAGTCTTACAGGCTTCTAAAATTATTAATGAATTAATTAATCAATATAATATAGATCTTACTCAAGATAAAGATAAACTTACTAAGGCTACGTCTAAATTTATCAACGAGCGACTCGATAAAATTTCTGGGGATTTGTCTCATGTCGATAGTAAAGCTGAAAGTTTTAAAGAAGGGAATCGTCTAATTGATGTTGAATCTGAAGCGAAGCTTTTTCTTGAAAATGCTTCAGAATCAGATAAGAAAGTTGTAGAACAAAGAACTCAGCTTCAGTTGGTTGATTATATGAAGCAATATGTGCAATCCAACAATACCGAACTTTTGCCTACAAATATCGGCCTTCAGGATCTTTCAATTGAAAAGACAATTGCTGAGTATAATAAGATGGTATTAGAAAGAGATGATTTATTGAAGTCTTCTACTATTGATAATCCTGTCATTAAAAATATCAATGATAATATTAGGGTCTTGAATAACAATGTGATAAAGTCATTAAATAATTACCGAAACGTTACACAATTAGCCCTAAATTCTGCCCAAGCTAAGAAATCGGAGTTACAAGGTAAATTGAGTAATCTTCCTAAACAAGAACGTGGATTTAAAGATATTTCAAGAGAGCAGCAGATTGTCGAATCTCTTTATCTTTTTTTATTACAAAAAAGAGAAGAGAATGAGATCAAGGCCGCAGCAACACCGGACAATTTAAAGATTATTGATGAAGCCTTTGGCTCCAATATTCCAGTATCTCCTAAGAAAAGTATTGTGTTGTTAGGAGCTTTAATTGTTGGCGTGATCTTGCCATTTGGTATATTATATTTAAAGTTTTTATTGGATAACAAAATTCAGTCTAGGAAGGATATTGAAGATCTTATAAAAGCTCCTATATTGGGAGAGATTCCTAGAAGTGAGCATCCTATCATCCAGGAGAATGATCGTTCTTCATTAGCCGAGGCTTTTCGAATACTCCGTACAAATATGTCCTTCATGTTGGGACCTAATAAAAATGATTCGAAAGTTATTTTTATTACTTCAACAACGTCTGGAGAAGGGAAGTCGTTTGTGTCAACTAATCTAGCGAAAATTCTTGCCATGTCTGGGAAAAAGGTACTTCTGATCGGTGCAGATATCCGAAGTCCTAAAGTTTTGGATTATTTGGGACTTGCTCACCTTCAACACACCAATATAGGTATCACGCAGTATATGATTAATCCCGACATGGAACTTGATAATATCGTAATAAAGAAACCAGGGAATTACAATTTTGATATTATTTATTCGGGTTATGTCGCTCCAAATCCCGCGGAACTTTTAATGAACGGTCATTTTGACGACGTTATTGAGTACGGACGTAGAAATTATGACTATGTTTTGGTTGATACGGCTCCCGTGAGCTTAGTGACTGATACTGTATTAATTGCCCATAATGCCGACTTAACTATTTATGTGTCACGAGCAAATTATCTCGATAAAAGATTGTTACAAGTGCCTAAAGAGCTTTATCAACAAAGTAAATTGAAAAATATGGCTTTTGTAATTAATGATGTCGATTTTGCCAGAGGTTATGGCTATGGCTATGGCTACGGTTATGGTTATGGTGAGAGAGAAGATAAGAGTAGTAGAAGATTCGACTTTCTTCGAAATTTATTTAAATCTGCTAAAAAGTAGCTAGTTATCAGATATTATATCAATTATTAAAAGGCATCAATATTTAGTATTGGTGCTTTTTTGTTGGTACTCTTTTTGCTGTATTAATTTGGAGTTTTTTTGAAAAGCAGTTTCAAAGCATTTCTGCATAAACTGTAAATAAAAGGTTATAATGTAATATTTTGAGCTTTTACAAAAATTAGTTACAACTATTAATTTAGTTTTTTCTATAGAAAGGAATTGGTTTTTTAAATAAATTATGTTTAACTGTAGCGTTTTGTTTATGTTTTCCGTTATATTTGTAGTTTCTATTAAATTACTTTAAAATTATTTGATTATTATATGGGGATATTGTCAAAATTGTTTACGGGCAAGAAAAAGGATTCAAAGATAAAGGTTGTAGGAAAATTAGCCTTTCTAGAGGTCGATATGCATAACCATATTTTACCAGGAATTGATGATGGAAGTCAATCTGTTGATCAGTCGATAGAGTTAATTAAAGGCTTAAACAGAATGGGATTTGATAAATTTATCTGTACGCCGCATATAATAGAAGGTGTTCATCCTAACACTTTGAGTACAATTGAAAAATCAAAGGATTTGTTGGTCAAAGAATTGAAAAAGATACCAAATTCTCCAGAGATATTTCATGCTGCTGAACATATGGTAGATGATGGGATTGAGAAATTAATCGGTTCAAATGAGTTGTGTGTAATGCCGGGCGGTTATGTGCTTATTGAAATGTCATATCTTCAAGAGTCTAGAGCGTTATTTAAAACTATCCTTGATATTCAGAATTTGGGATATAAACCAATTTTAGCTCACCCGGAGCGTTATAACTATTATCATTATAATTTTAATATGTATAAGCAGATTAAGGATGCAGGATGTATGCTACAATTAAATTTGTTATCGATAAGTCGTTATTACGGTGTTGAAGTTAAATCTGCTGCATTAACCATGATCAAATCGGGTATGTATGATTTTGTCGGAACAGATACTCATCACCAACGCCATCTAGTTGCATTGGAAGAGGTCGTTGCAAAATATCCTGTTAGAGATTTACTTAAAACTTGTAATATAATTAACTCGTCGCTTCAAGATCACTTAACACTTGATAGTGTGAACGTTGCTGGTTAGTAGTTTTGAAGTTATTATTCCTAAAATAATTAGTCTAATTCGTCTTAATATATTTTGTTGTTAAGAAAAGTGGCGAATAGTGAGTCCTATTTCTGCTATCTTGTGTTTTGCCCGTATGGATATTTCGAAAATTTGGCTACTTTTGGTTTTAGCATTTTTCATATGAGAGGAAACAGAATTTTTATTCAAGACTGGATAGCACACCATACTTATCAAAAAACAAACGAAATAGATAGTTATTACTTACGCGTTGCAAATGAAATCAATGATAGTTTATCTACACTATGGTTTGAGGAGCAAGAGACAAATGATCTCATCCATACCGATGCTTTAAAGACATTGAGTATCTATCTAACGTGTTACTTAGAAGACGTTATTGCGAAAACAGGAATTTTTGCTGCTTTTAGAACGATCCATACAGAACTATACAATCAACTTTTGCCTTTTTATAATGATAATGACCTAACGGATTATTATGCTGAGGATATTAATAGTGAAGATATAGCTGTATTGACCTGGTTATTTTTCAGTGAACGTAATCCACATTTATTTATTGATCCCCGTGGTCGTTTGATCCAATTGGTTACAGATTTGGCCTATTCGATCTTGGAAGAACATTATGAAGTTGCTCCTGAAAATGAAAAGTTAAAACTAGAATATGTTTTGGACGAAGGGGCGAACTATTTTGAAGTCCGTAATTTTATTGAAAAGCTTGTTGCCACAAATTACCTGACAGCGGGTGAATATAACACCAATCTCAATCATTTGATGCAAGTTGCGGAGATAGGGCGATATCAACACGATCAGAATCAGTTACAACAGATGATCTATCGCGTTCGAGATAACCATTTCAATAATTACAGACTGCATCTGTTTGCATTGAAGGCATCTGAATTTGTAGCTGAGGTGGTTGGCAAAGAACATGCGCTATATGGTATTGTCAAAACTTTAGGTAATCGTATTAATAGTTTTTTTGAATATGTAAAAGCGGACGAGCTTTATGTGCATGTAAAACATATCGGTACAAAGACAGCATTTAAAATCTTTAAGGACTCTATACAGCAATTTGTTGAACCTACGGAAACCTTATCTTTCTATATGGAAATTGTGCCATGGAAAGATGCTTGGAATCTCTCTGGAATCATGACCGTTGTGAATACCGATGAGGTAAATTTTGATTTACCGGAGCAGTATGAGATGACTTATCGCATTGAGGCCTTGAATGGTAAGGATAAGAGTTTGAAGAAAACTGAAAAGCAGCTGAAAGATATGGGCAAATTGTTCCAGTCAGAACATAAGGCGGCTGTTGCGTTTATGGAAGGAAAAGAAGTGAAGGAGTTTGCAACAGATTTCTTTAAGAAGTATCAACAAAAATACCCGAGCAAAGAAGAATCTCCACTTCCAGAATCAAATTTGGATCTTACGGAAGATGCCCAAGTTACGGTATTCTTTAATCCAAAAACGGGTTTAGAAGTTTTTGGCGGTATAGCGGAATTTTTTCCATTAAAGAATAACAACTTTGTACAGAAAGATGATCAAAGTGAGGTACCTTATGCACGGTATTTTTTGAATCTTTTGGTTGAAGATTTCTTCCCAAGTGAGTTGCCGAAGTACTATGTTAATCTATTTAAGGCGGAGGTGGATAAGCAGTTCTTCTTTCCAGTGAACGATGCGGTGCTTGATTTCTTTCTCCGTTTCTATAAGCGAGGAACTTATTTTTTGGGACCATTTCCGTTGTTAAAATAACTTGTGTAGTCGACTAAAGAACTATAGGAATACATAAAAAGTTCCATTGTCTACCTGCAATGGAACTTTTTTATGTATTTAAGTCAGGCTATTCTTTGTTGTATAAGATTGCGCGGTCTTCTGGCTATTATTTTGTTGATCGAAAACCCCATGATACTAGTGTTAATTTAATATAAATTCATTATAATTAAATTGTTACCACTTATATTGCTTGAGCTTACATGCCACACATCCTACGTATTTCATGGGCATATTTTAAAAAATTCTCACTAAACTTGTATGATCAATTATATGTGATGAAGAATGCCTATTGAAAATAATAATGCCCTGGATTTTAAAACTTTCTTTTTGTTGTATAAGGACAAAGTGTATAAATATGCTTATTTACATCTGAAAGAAGAGCCAGCTGCCGCAGATTTAGTCCAGGAAACATTCTCCCGAATTTGGAAAAAATGGGCGGAATTAGACAGAAATAAAAATCCGCAGTCTTACCTCTATACGATTGCCCGAAACCTTGTATTTGACGAATTGCGGAAACAAAAGATCAGATTCCAATTTCAAGCTTCAGATATCGATCAGACCAAATTGGTAGACAATTCGAATGAGGAAGCTATTCGGTTTAAAGATTTGGAGCGAGTTTATCGTGAGGCCATTTCAAAACTCCCAAAAGCGCGACTCGATATTTTTCTTTTGAGTAAAGAAGAGTTTTTGGATAATCAGGAAATTGCAGATAGGCTTGGGATTTCCGTTAATACCGTCCGTGATCAATTGGTCAAAGGCAATAAGTTCGTTCGGCAATATATTATTGATCATTTTGAGATTTCAATAGCCCTATTGATTTTTTTAAATATTTTTTAGAGCCGCATCGTCTTTCGGTCATCTAGTTACGTATATGTATTTAAAGATGGGCATAGATGATGAATTCCAAAATAGCTGCTTTATATAAAAAATTCCTTAAGGGAGAACTTAGTCCCGAGGAAAACGCCATATTTCTTGATTTACTGACATCTTGTGACAGGGATGAACTTCCAGATGTGGAGGAAGTCGTTGCGTTGGACGATCGCGATTGTGAACTGAACAAAACAACTTCCGAGGATATCTTCTTTACGATTACAGGGACCTCGTTGACTCAGCCAGTAATACCTATTTGGAAAAGGCGTTGGTCTGTCATTTCTGCCGCCGCCTGTTTACTGTTGATCGGTCTCGCCTGCCTATTCCAATTTAAATTTAAGGAACAACATGGGACGACAGCTTCTGAAATTGTTTATTATTCCAATCCGACAAAATTTGTTAAGCGCCTTATATTGCCAGATGGTACACATGTTTCTCTTCGACAAGGGGCAGAGATTGAATTGTTGTCAGATTTCGATACAGACAGTTTACGTCGGATAAAGCTTTCTGGGGAAGCATTTTTTGAAGTCGCCAAAAATCCTGAGCAACCTTTTGTGATAGCCAGTTCGGGCGACTTTGATGTTCGTGTGCTGGGCACAGCCTTTAACTTAAACTGTTCGCAGGGGCACAGCCGTTTGGTATTAAATCATGGCCGCGTATGTGTATCTCGCGGGAAGGAATATTCCATTGTGAAACCTGGGCAGCAAGTTGCCTATGATGAGCGACAAAAGCAATTTGATGTATCCAAAGCAGATACGACCAGTGCAACAAATTGGAAGAGTGATCTTTTATCGTTTAATCAAGTTCCTCTTACCCAGATCGTCGCCGATCTCAATAACCTTTATCCGGATAGTAACCTCGAATTGATAGACTCTTTCCGGACGGAAAGTTATACAGGTTATCTACCAGCAAGTGATCTAGAAAAATCACTTACGATGCTTAATACCGCATTTAATCAAATAATTATCCATAAAAAGTAATTTATGAAAAGAACCAATTACTATTTAAAACTTATGGGGAGTGCTTTGCTCTTTCAGTCGCTTGCACTTCAGACCATGGCATCACAATTTTCTACCAGTGAAGGAATTGGGAAAATCCTCACACGAATGGAACAAAAATTTAATGTCAAATTTGGCTATGACGCTTCGATATCAAATCAAAAAGTCAATGACTTAGCTGATTTGAGTACATTGAAAAAGGAGCAGATTGTTCAATTTATTCAGACCATTTCGGACGGAAATCTGGAGGTCAAGAAAATTGATGAGAAGCTTTATGTGGTCTCGAAGAGAACCAATAATGATGTTAGAAGTAAGAATGATAAGCCGATTTCCGCTGTTTCCAACGAGATTAGGGGTAAGGTTGTCGATCAGGAAACAGGTCAGCCTATCGCTGGTGTCACAGTACGTGTGAAAGGGACTGCTGTTGCTGTTACTACGGATGGCAATGGTGTTTTCAAATTGCCAAATACCGCTGACGATGCGATCCTCCTGATTTCCTATATAGGGTATGAGAGTGTTGAAATTTTGTCGACACAAGCAGGGACTATTAAACTAGCCAAATCTTCCGAAGCATTGGAAGAGGTTGTTGTGACAGCGTTGGGTATAAAAAGAGAGCAAAGGGCTTTGGGCTATTCAACTCAAAGTGTGAAGGGAGAAGATTTGACGCGTGTGAAAGGAGTAGATGTCGGAACGACTTTGACCGGACGTATTTCCGGTGTACGTGTTATGAATAGTACAGAATTTAACAAAACACCACAAATCGAAGTACGTGGACTGACACCTATTTTGGTCATTGATGGCGTGGCTTACGAAAATATGGACCTAAGGGATGTCCCTGTTGACAATATCCAGGATATGACGGTCTTGAAAGGAGCTACCGCTACCGCCCTTTATGGAAGTAAGGGACAAGGAGGAGCAATCATGATCACGACCAAAAAAGGTCTAGCAGAGAAAGGAACAGAGATTACGGTGAATACCAATAATATGTTCTTTTCAGGCTATCTTGCGTTGCCTGAGGTACAGCATAGCTATTCTTCGGGAGAGTCCGGAAAATTTAACAATGATGATTATGTCTGGGGGGATAAATTGGATATTGGCCGAACTGCCGAACAATGGAATCCAATTAGCAAACAGTATGAAGTAAGTGAGCTTACGTCAAGGGGTAAGGACAATTTTAAAAACTTTTTGGAACCAGGGTTTATCACCAATAATACTGTCAGCTTTACTAATCAAGGGGACCATGGAAGCATAAGAACATCCATTAATCATATTTATAATAAAGGACAGTACCCCAATCAAAAGTTGAACCTGACAAATATTTCGGTGACAGGAACAACAAAGATCAGTGAGAAATTTGACTTAGAGACTAGGCTTGGGTATAACCGAAGTTCTTCCTCTAATAATTTTGGTTCCGGCTATAATGATCAAGGATACATCTATAATATCTTAGTGTGGACCGGCCCCGAATATAATTTGAAAGATTACAAAGACTATTGGCTAGTGAAAGACCAGTCTCAAAACTGGATGTATAAAGGGTGGTATGATAATCCGTACTTGATCGCGCACGAAAAAACTACTCCCGAATTGATCAATAAGGTGAATGCCGCTGTTACGTTGAATTATAAGGTTAACGATTGGGCGAAATTCATGGTGCGATCGGGTTATGATTATTATGGCAAGTCAAGAACACAGCAAAATCCGATCGGAATATATGGAACACGGGGCGGATTTGAAGATTTCGGTGGTTTTGATAGTAAAGGGAAGTATATGAAAGCCGATTATGATGGCTTTGCGACTACGAACGATGCGATTTTTACTGCCAAGAAAAATTTTGGCGACTGGGGAGTTGATGGATTATTAGGGGGGTCTATTTTCTACAGCAAGGATAATAATTTGATCGCGAATACAGTTAACGGTTTGTCAATTCCAGGATTTTATTCATTACGGAATTCAATCGATCCGGCGAAAGCGGTTGAGTCCCGTATTAAAGAAATGCGAAATGGGCTTTATGGACGTCTTTCTTTGTCTTGGCGAAATGCGATCTTTTTGGAAGCTACTGGACGTAATGATTGGGTTTCAACGTTAACAAAGGATCATCGTTCTTATTTTTATCCTTCAGTTTCGGGAAGTGTTGTTGTTACGGACCTGCTTCCATCAAAACCTCTTTGGTTGGATATGTTCAAGGTAAGGGGATCTTGGGCGATTACAAAATCCGTACTGAATCCATATGAGATAAATTCAACTTTTTCGGTAACAAGCAATGTTTGGAATGGCCTACCAACAGCCTCTTATCCAAATATTATCAAAGACTACTCGATTTCACCTACGCAACGCGATTTGACCGAGTTCGGGTTTGACTTCGCGGTATTGAATAATCGGTTGTACGGTAATTATACCCGCTACTATCGCTTATTACACAATCAGATTGTCAAAGCTAAGATTTCAAAAACTACCGGATTTGAGGAGCGTTTGATCAATACAAAGGAGGAGGAGATGACTAAAGGGCATGAAATCACATTGGGAGGTACACCGATTAAGCGTGAAAATTTCCAGTGGGATATTACGATGAACCTTTCTCAGAACATGCGCTATTTCCACAAGTTGGATCCTCAATATTCAAAAGATGCATTATATGTTAAGGAAGGATTGCGGGCCGATTATATCGAATATAAGGACTGGGAGCGTTCTCCGGATGGACAGATGATACTAAATAGTTCTGGGATGCCAATTTCAGCTCAGTATGCCAATCAATTAATAGGATATACTGCGCCAAAATGGTTTTGGGGTTTTTCAAATCAGTTTCGTTATAGAGACTTCTCATTTGGTTTTAGCCTAGATGGTCGAATTAAAGGGATGTCCTACTCAACAATGAATGGTCGTTTATGGCAGACAGGTTCTCATCCTGATTCAGATACACCATACCGTTATGAGGAAGTGGTTAATGGCAATAAAACCTTTATCGCTCCGGGTGTGAAAATTGTTTCCGGTAGTGTGACCTATGATAAATACGGTCAGATTACAGAGGATACGCGTGTATTTGCTCCAAATGATAAAGTGGTTTCATATGAGGGGTATTACAAACGAGCCTATTCAGGCCGATGGAATTATTGGGACGAAACATTCATTAAACTTCGTGAATTGTCGCTTAGTTACCGAATGCCCGATAAGATCGCTTCGAAGTTTAAAGCGAAACGTGCAAGTGTTGGCGTGACTGGGCAAAACTTATTGTTGTGGACGAAAGAGTTCCGTTTCTCAGATCCAGATGTGGGGTCTGAGGATTTAAGTTCACCATCGATGCGTTACATTGGTTTCAATATTAACCTTACTTTTTAAAAACTACAAAACAAATATGAACATGAAAAGATTATTGACGTATATCGCCCTTGGTACTTTGGCGGTGTCGACAAGTTGTTCCAAGTTTGATGAGATCAATACTAATCCTGAGACACCATCCGTGGTAAAACCTTCCATGTTGGCTACTCGTATAATTTTAAATTTGGTACGTCAACCTTCTACTAAAGGGTTTATGCAGCCTTATATGCTCACCAAAGAAATCGCTTGGACGGAGTTGACGGAGGGATATCAATATAATAGTTTAGGAGAATGGGATATCTCAATGACTTCGATCAACGATGCTCATTTTATGGGAGAGTTTGCAACAAGCGAAAAACTTAAGAACTCTTATAATGGTTTGATGTATTTTGCTCGTGCGATGAAGTTTTACGAGGGGACTATGAGTGTCGGAGATATTCCCTATAAAGATGCATTAAAAGGGGAAACGGATAAAGTTTACTTTCCAAAATATGATACGCAAAAAGATGTTTTTCTGGGTATTTTGAACGAGTTGGAGCTTGCAGATAAGCTCTTTTCGGAAGGTGAAAAATTTGATGGTGATCCATTGTTCGCTGGAGATGTCACGAAATGGCGCAAATTGGTAAACAGCTTTGCATTAAATGTTCTTATTCAATTAAGCAAAAAAGAAAGTGATGCCGATCTGAAGATAAAAGATCGTTTTAAATCAATCTTGACCAGTAAACCGATCTTTGGTAGTAATGCAGATAATTTTCAGGTCGTTCATGAGGACAAAGCCAGCCAAACTTATCCTTTTTATAAGATTAGTAATAGCTTTGTTATTTATCCTATTGTTTCGACAGAGGTTATTGACCGATTGAAACAATATCAAGATAGAAGATTGTTTTATTATGCGAATCCTTCCGCATTACAGATCACAAACGGCAAACAGTCTAATGATTTTAGCGCGTACATAGGGACAGATCCTTCTCTTTCTTTTAGTGAAATTGCTGAGTTAAAGAAGAAAAATGATTATTCTAAATTGAATGACCGTTATACGGAACTAGTTAGTGGTGAACCAACACAACAATACAGTTATGCACATCTATGTTTTGTGATAGCTGAAGCTGCCGCACGGGGCTGGGTTGCCGAATCGTCCGTTAATTGGTATAAGAAAGGAATTGAAGCCGCAATGAAATTTATTGCGGATAATACGCCGAATACGGCTCAATATACTCATAATATGCCATTGGATGCCAACTACATCAATACAGCAGTAGCAACCTATGGAAGTCAATTTCCGGTCGTATTCGAAGCACAACTTGAGGCTATTATGACACAAAAATATTTAGCCAGTTACTTGCAGGGACGTATGACTCCATATTATGATTATAGAAGAACAGGCTATCCTAAATGGAAGATCAATCCAACATCAAGTTTGAATTCAGTCGCGCCGGATAAAATACCGATGCGGTGGCGTTACCCATCATTAGAGTACAATTATAATTCTGCAAATTTGGACGAGGCAATGCAGCGCCAATATAAAGGCAATGATGAGATCAACCAATTGATGTGGCTTTTGAAATAAGTCCTTCGAAAAAAAACAATCCCCGCAGATGAGATCAATCATTTGCGGGGATTTTTGTTAAAAACGTTACATTAAAAACGACAGCGAATGGATATATTCGCCTCAGACCATTGAATTTAGTAGAGAGATAACAAATTTATTTATGGATAGCAGAAGAGATTTTATCAAAAAGGCTTCATTGTTAGCCGGTGTTTTTGGCTTACAGAGTGCTATGCCAGATGCCATACAGCGTGCATTGGCGATTGAACCTATAACAGGAAGTACCTTTTTAGATGCCGAACATATTGTATTATTAATGCAAGAGAATCGTTCTTTTGATCATAGTTTTGGAACACTTCGTGGGGTTCGGGGATTCAATGACCCACGGGCGATTAAATTACCTAATGGTAACCCTGTATGGTTGCAGTCGTCGGCTGCAGGTAAGACTTATTCGCCGTTCCGACTGGATATCAAAAACTCAAACGCTGCCTGGACCGGAAACTTACCACATTCCTGGGAAAACCAGATGGCTGCCCGGAATCAGGGAAAACACGATAACTGGATTGAAGCGAAAAGACCAGGAGGAAAGGTCTTGAGAGAGATTCCGTTGACAATGGGTTATTATACACGGGAGGATATCCCTTTTTATTATGCATTGGCTGATGCCTTTACCATCTGTGACCAGCACTTCTGTTCGTCTATTACAGGTACAACAACCAATAGGCATTTCTTCTGGACGGGAACCTGTGTGCCACATAAAGGGGCGAAGCCATTGGTGCGGAATTCAGATATCTATTTTAACCGTTGGGCACATTGGAAGACTTTTCCGGAACGCTTGGAAGAAGCAGGGATCTCCTGGAAAGTCTACCAAAATGAAGTCAGCATAGAAAGTGGCTTAAACGGTGAGGATCTGTTGGGAAATTTTACAGACAACAATTTGGAATGGTTTGCACAATATCATATTGAATTCAAGAAAAGCCATCTTGATTTTATGCGTAAACGTATTGCTGAATTACCAGCGGAGATTCAAGAACTTGAAAAAGCACTAGCGAATAATAATACCGAGAGTGTACAAAAAACACAGAATAAACTCAAGCAGAAGCAGGAGCAGCTGAATAGCTATCAAAAACATTTGGCACGTCTTACGGATCATGCTTTTCAGCAGCTTCCTAAAGAACAGCGTGCCTTGCATGAACGCGCTTTTCAGACGAATGAGGGTGATTCTTTCTACCGTGAGACAAGCGTGGTGACACATGAAGGTGAAAAGATTACTGTTCCTAAGGGAGATGTTTTACACCAATTTAAACATGATGTGAAATCTGGAAAGTTACCCGCAGTGTCTTGGCTTGTAGCACCACAAAGCTTCTCAGATCACCCGAGCGCCCCTATGTATGGAGCTTGGTATGTATCGGAGCTTTTGAATATTCTGACAGAGAATCCAGAAGTCTGGAAGAAAACCATTTTTATTCTGAACTATGATGAAAATGATGGTTATTTTGACCATATTCCTCCTTTTGTAGCACCTAATCCAGCAGATAGCCATTCAGGAAAGACCTCTCCGGAATTGGATTATAGCGGTGAATATGTGAGTTTAGCACAGGAGCTTGCCGACGGTGAAGAAAAAGATAATGCAACGGAAGGCCCAGTGGGGCTCGGTTACCGCGTACCTTTGATTGTGGCGTCACCTTGGTCAAAAGGCGGTTGGGTCAATTCGGAGATTTGCGATATCACATCGACGATTCAGTTTATGGAGCATTTCTTTGAAAAAAAGTTGGGCAAGCAGGTAAAAGAGGAGAATATCAGCTCTTGGCGCCGGGCCATTACAGGTGATTTGACATCGATATTTCGGAAAGCTGAGGGAGCGAATGCTGTTGATTTGCCTTTCCTTGATCGGAATCAGCAGATTTATGCGATTGATCAAGCGAAATCGAAACCGCTACCTAATAATTTTCATGTTTGGTCGAAAGAGGATGCCGCAGGATTGCGGTCTAAAGGTCATTCCACTTTACTGGCAAGACAGGAGAAAGGTCAGAAAAACTCCAGCGCGTTGGCTTACGAGCTTTATGTCAAAGACTCTTTTGCTAAGGAACACAATCAGATTCATCTGACACTAGAAGTTGGCAATAAGGTATTTGGTAGTAAATCGTTAAATAGCCCATTTAATGTCTATAGTGGCCCGAGTTATAAAGACGGAGTGAAATTTTGGCCATTTGCAGTTGTTGCTGGTCAGGAACTAAGCTTTGACTGGAACTTGGCGGACTTTAAAGATCACCTTTACCATTTGATTGTGTACGGACCTAATGGTTTTATGCGAGGATTTAAAGGACAGGAGGAACCCTTATCTGTTGGAGCGACCTATCAAATCGGGAAGAAAGGTCTTTTGACGGGTAATCTTGTACTGGAGGTCCATAACAAAGGGGAAAAATCATTTCATGTACATGTAGAAGATAATGCTTACAGCACCTGGAAGAAATCTATTGTACTTGCGGCAGGGAAATCTACGAAATGGATTGTGGAATCTCATAAAACCCATGGTTGGTATGATGTGACGCTGCACGTGGAGGGAACCAAATTTATACGTCAGTTCGCTGGTCGCGTAGAAACGGGTAACCATTCGAAAACTGATCCTCAGTTAGGATAATAAGCAAACGATTCATCGATAAGTGGCATCTGTTGGCGGTAATTCTTTAACTATGCGATCCTAGTTCTTCGTTGGACTAGGATCTTTTGTGTGCCTCTATCGGAAGTCAATCATTTCTATTTCTTGGTATCTTTTTCCTGTTGCTATACTTTCCGGAATTTTAATGTTTTTTGGGGAAAATAACGCTCAGTTTGCTACTCCCCAAACCTTATTTTATGTGCATATTTACACTTGTTAATGGGAAAATATCACTTTCGACATGCGCTTTTTCAATCAGCTGACGTAATTCTTTTACTTTCGTTGGGTTTTCCTGGGCAATATTGTGTTGTTCTTTTGGATCTTGTTTGAGATTATATAGTTCGGCTGTAGGTTGGCTACTTGTCACTTTTTGTAAGATAAGTTTCCAATCTCCTTGGCGCAGGGCTTGACGACCCCCATCTTCATGAAATTCCCAGTACAGGTATTGGTGCTGTTTTTGTTGCTTGTTTTTACCTAGCAGCGTTGGTAAAAATGAAATTCCGTCTGTATAATGCGGTTTTTTTGTCCCGGCAAGCTCGACCATCGTCGGCATAATATCCCAAAAAGCACCCAGGTAGTTTGAGGTTTTTCCTTCCGCAACTTTACCATGCCAATAAACAATGAAAGGGGTCTTGATGCCACCTTCATAGAGGTCGCGTTTGTTGCCGCGTAACCCGCCAGAGCTATTGAAAAAATTGGGATCGGCTCCGCCTTCTTTGTGCGATCCGTTGTCGCTTGTAAAAATGATAATTGTATTATCCAATAGCTTGTTTTCGCGTAAACGATCAACAATTTGACCGACATAAGCATCCATACGGCTTACCATACTCGCATACATGGCATGCGGTTTTTCTACCGAAGCGTAACCGGAAACAGTCGCTTGTGGGCCATAGTCATTTCCTTTATGTGGTTTGTCATCAAACCTGTCTGCATATAACTGATAATATTTGTCATCCGGACCCGATAATTCGGCGTGAGGAAGAACTGTAGGTACATAAAGGAAAAAAGGTTTTTCTTTATTTTCATCAATAAATTTCAAGGTCTTTTCTTGAATTAATGCTGGAGCATACTGTCCTTGGGCCATTAAACCATTGCCGTGGAGTTCTATCCTTTCGTTATTATGCCAGAGGTGAGTTGGGTAGTAGCGATGGGATTGACGTTGGCAGTTATAGCCATAGAATTCATCGAATCCTTTTTGATCAGGAGCACCTGTTGTATGGACCATGCCAAGTCCCCATTTGCCAAACGCACCGGTTGTATATCCTGCTTGTTGTAGAAGCATAACGAAAGTTTGTACAGAGTCGGCTAGCGGTTGTTGTCCTTCGGGCTCAATTTCTTTGTTACCCCTTACATAGGTGTGACCAGTATGCTGTCCTGTCATTAAAGATGATCGCGAGGGAGCGCACACCGATGTACCAGCGTAGAAGTTGTCAAATTTCATCCCTTTGGCAGCCAATGAATCGATATGCCTCGTTTCAATTTTTTGCTGACCGTATACACCAAGGTCTCCATAACCAAGATCATCTGCCATAATAAGTACAATATTCGGCCTTTGGTCCTTCTTTTGAGCTATAGCAAGAGAGGCTAGAGTCAAAAAAAGAGATAACATAAAAGATATTTTCATTTGCATTCGGTTATTTCTTAAAATTAATTTTTTTCTTCGCTAAGATTGTCCACTAGTTTATATCGCAGTGCAACTTAATCCATTAAAACAGTCAGGTGGTCCTATTTAATTTTATGGTCCTATTTAATTTTATTTATAATGGTTCGTATGTTCTTTAGAGTAATACTTCTATTTTAAAGAAGTATTACTCTAAAAAGAATGAGCGTTAAATTTAGTCAAAAATATCTTTTTGATTGTATTGGCTCGCACTCGTGGAGGGATAACAACGGTAATGAAAGAGCCTTAATAGGATAATCTGTTCGTTTTTGCTGCCTACGCATACGATTGTGTAATAATTTAGTGTGTGCTATCAATTGTAATCTCCGATATGTTCATATTTATTTTCTAATTTCACCCTAATTTTATGAAAATGCTCTTATGGCCAAATCAATTAAAGAAATAGCACAGGAACTCAATGTGTCTAAATCAACTGTTTCGTTAGTCATCAATCACAAAGCCGAGCGAGCACGCATTAGCAAGGAATTGGAAAGCCGCGTACTTGCATACGTTGAAAAAGTTGGCTATAAACCCAATGCACTCGCTAAGAGTTTAGCAACGGGACGGTCAAATACTATTGGTCTAATTGTAGAGAATATTGGGGATTCTTTTTTTGGTCCATTTGCATTGTATGTAGAGGAATTGTTCCGAAAGAAAAATTATCATGTCCTCTACAGTAGTACGCTTGGAGATTCGCAAAATGCACGCGATATCATCGATTCGATGTTGGAAAAGAAAGTGGAGGGTATTATTTTGGCTCCGACAGTAGATCTGGAAGAATATCAGCGCAAAATATTGGAGCATAAGGTCCCGTTGGTCGTTTTTGATAGAAATTCTCCAACAGTGGAAACCCATTATATACATATTGACAATGAAGTTAGTGGGAAGAATGCATGTGACTATTTGAAATCTATTGGTTGTATAAATTTTGGGCTGGTAACCATCGATTCGGATCAACCACAAATGTTGGCACGTAAACGTGCTTATTTGGAGTTTTGTGACACATACGGAATGGAACCTCGCATATTGCAATTACCTTATCAGCACCTGAAGCAGAAAGGTTCGCGTATGTTGAAAAATTGGGCTGCTAAGCAGATAGGCTTAGATGGTCTATTTTTTACCACAAATTATCTTTGTATTCTCGGATTGAAGGTATTGCGGTCGGCGCCTGAGAATAGCTATAATTTTCCGATGTTTTCTTTTGATGACCATGAATTATTTGATATTTTGAATCCTAAAATTTCCTGTATTCAACAACCATTGGAAGCTCTAGCTAAAACTTGTGTGAAAGTTTTGTTAAAGGAAATAGAGCAAGGGATTTCTACACCAAAAGAATATATCATCTCAACGAAATTGATGCGACGCTAAAATGGGACAGCAAATGAATATATAGAAATTGAATTGTAAAAATCATAAGACGTGTTTGTCCAATTCCAGGTCTTTATTTTGATTTAATATTCTTTTTTATATCTTTACTAATACGTTTTAGTAGAAATATTTTTATATATCCTAAATAATGAAGAAATCTTTAAGTGTTTTTCTAGGGTCGTTATTGTCTTTGGGTTTGTTTTACGCAAAACCGGTTTTGGCTCAGAAATTTAGAGGACAGCAGCTAGAAGCTGTCGATCTTGTTAATCCATTAATGGGTACCGAATCCAAATTTGAGTTGTCCAATGGTAACACCTATCCCTCGATTGCGAGACCTTGGGGAATGAATATGTGGACACCACAAACAGGAAAAAATGGCGACGGATGGCAGTATCAATATACCGCTGATAAGATTCGTGGATTAAAACAGACTCACCAGCCATCACCCTGGATGAATGATTACGGTGTTTTTTCTATCATGCCTGTAACTGGAAAGCCTGTATTTGATCAAGACGAGCGTGCGAGCTGGTTTTCGCATAAAGCGGAGATTGTAAAACCGTATTATTATTCGGTTTATCTAGCGGATCACGATGTGACTGCAGAGATGACACCAACAGAACGCGCAGCCATGTTTAGGATCTCGTTTAATAAAACAGACGATGCTTATATTGTTTTGGATGCTTATGAAAAGGGATCTGAAGTTCAGATTATTCCAGAAAAAAATATGATAATTGGCTATTCTTCGAAATATGCACGCGGTCCACTGCCAGCTAATTTCAAGAATTATTTTGTTTTGGTTTTTGATCAACCTTTTGCAAGTGTCGCTACTTGGGAAGGCAAAGAGAAGAAGGATGGGCAACTTCAGATCAAAGGTGATCACACTGGTGCAATCGTCGGGTTTAAGGTAAAAGACAAAACGAAACCAGTGCAGGTGAAAGTGGCGTCTTCCTTTATCAGTGCCGAACAAGCCTTATTAAACTTAAATGAGTTAGGTAACAAATCTTTTGATCAAATAAAAGAAGACGGACGTCAGATCTGGAATTCGACCTTAGGGAAAATTAAAGTAGAAGGTGATGATATCGATCAGTTGCGCACGTTTTATTCGACCATGTATCGGACTTTATTTTTCCCGAACAAGTTATATGAAATTGATGCGCAAGGAAAGGCTGTACATTACAGTCCATATAATGGAAAAACACTTCCTGGTTATTTATTTGGAGGAACAGGTTTTTGGGACACTTTTAGGGCGTTGTACCCATTCTTAAATTTTATGTATCCTTCCATTAATAAGAAAATGCAGGAAGGTCTTCTCAATGCCTATTTAGAAGGAGGCTTTCTTCCTGAATGGAGCAGTCCGGGGTATGCTGATATCATGGTGGGTAATAACTCTGCTTCGGTGGTTTCGGATGCTTATATGAAGGGATTGCGCGGTTATGATATCAATAAGTTATATGAAGCTTTACAACACGGTGCTAATAACGAAGGACCAATGAGTGCTGTTGGAAGAAAAGGCGTTGAATATTACAATAGTTTGGGTTATGTGCCATATGATGTTAAAATCAATGAAAATGCAGCGCGTACATTGGAATATGCCTATGACGATTTCACGATCTACCAATTGGCAAAAGCATTGAACCGTCCGAAGGCTGAAATTGATTTGTATGCTAAGCGTGCACAGAACTATAAGAATTTATTTGATCCATCGACCAATCTTATGCGTGGAAAGAATAAAGATGGAAAATTCCAAGCTCCTTTTAATCCATTGAAATGGGGTGACGCATTCACAGAAGGAAATAGCTGGCATTATTCGTGGAGCGTATTTCACGATATTCAGGGGCTGATCGATCTGATGGGAGGGGAAAAGACTTTTGTGGGCATGTTGGATTCGGTGTTTGTTCAGTCCCCAGATTTCGACGACAGCTATTATGGTGGTATTATCCATGAAATACGTGAAATGCAAGTTGCGAATATGGGGCAATATGCACATGGTAATCAGCCAATTCAGCATATGCCATATTTGTACAATTACGCTGGCCAACCTTGGAAAACACAATATTGGGTGCGTCAAGTGATGGACCGAATGTATAAGCCTACACCTGATGGCTATTGTGGTGATGAAGATAATGGTCAAACCTCTGCATGGTATGTTTTTTCAGCGCTTGGATTCTATCCTGTTTGTCCGGCGACGGATGAATATGTGCTCGGAGCTCCATTATTTAAAAAAGCGACCCTAACATTTGAAAATGGTAAGACATTGACCATTGATGCTCCAAAGAATTCTACTGAAAATGTATATGTAAATACATTGCAAATGAACGGTAAGGACTATGGTAAAAACTGGTTAAGTCACAAAGCATTGCATGAAGGTGGGACACTTAATTTTGACATGGCGGCAAAGCCTAATTATACGAGGGGAGCGTCCAAAAATTCAGCGCCTTATTCAATGACAACAGATTTGCAAACAAATATCAAGTTGAAATCGAACAAAAAGAAATAATCATTAGGTTATGATAAACTTAAAAAACTTAAAAATCGTTGTTACTGTATTTGGCTTGGTATACTCTTGTTCCCTTTTTGCGCAGGACAACTGGAAACATACCGAAAATGACCGCAAGGTTGCTGTGGATATTGATAGTATCAGTAAAGGTGGTTATACCCTAATTTGGATTAATAAAGACAAAGATTTTAGTGCTTCTTTAAAAGAAAGGCTGGTAGCGGCATATTTTACCAACTATCCTAAACTAGCCAAGAAATATAATAAAAAGACTATAAAAAAGGTCTCTTTTGTTATTGATCCGGACTATAAAGGTGTGGCAGCGACAGCGGGTGGGATTGTCCGTTATAGTCCAGCCTGGTTTGCCAAAAATCCAGGGGATATTGACGTGGTTACCCATGAAGTCATGCATATTGTTCAAGCATACCCCGATGGGGCGGGCCCGTGGTGGATTACGGAAGGGATAGCCGATTTTGTCCGATTTGATGATGGCATAGATAATGCGGGGGCAAACTGGAAGCTGCCAGAATATAACGAAAAGCAGAAATACACCGATTCTTATCGTATTACAGCGCGCTTTTTGTACTGGATCAATCTACATGTAAAGAAGGATTTTGTCAAAAAATTGGATGCAGCGATGCGTAGCAAAAGCTATAGTGATGCTTTTTGGAAAGTGGAGACGGGTAAAACTATTGATGAGCTATGGGCCGATTATAGCCAAAATCCCACACTATAATTCATAAGCGATGAATATCAGAAGTTTAGTCTTTTTGGGATTAATTAGTGTCCCATATCTATTAAAGGCACAAGAAACTAAATTAGTTCAGTATGTCAAACCACTCATCGGAACGGCGAAGATGGGACATACTTTTCCGGGGGCGACAGTTCCATTCGGTGCTGTACAATTAAGTCCTGATACGGATACATTATCTTATGCTGTCAATGGACGGTACAACGGTGATGTTTATAAATATTGTGCTGGTTATCAGTATGATGATCCGACGATTGTCGGGTTTAGTCATACACATTTTAGTGGCACTGGTCACTCCGATCTTGGTGATATACAGATCATGCCGACACAAGGAAAAGTTCAATTGAATCCGGGTACAGCTGATCGACCGCAAGACGGTTATCGATCATCCTACTCACATGCCAATGAGCGAGCTGAGGCCAATTATTACAGTGTTCTACTGGATAAACATCAGATTAAGGCTGAATTAACGACTACAACACGTGTAGGGCTCCACCGTTATACATTCAAAGAGTCTGACGCTTCACATCTTATCGTAGATCTAACTGCTGGGATTTATAATTATGATGGCAAGAATGTTTGGACCGTTGTCAAGGTATTGAACGATTCAACACTGGTAGGCTACCGTCAAACAAACGGTTGGTCGAGAACGCGCACCGTATACTTTGCAATAAAGACCTCAAAAGCTTTTAAGAATTATGGCGCCAAGTATGAAGATGGAAAATCTGTGTATAATGGTTTCTGGCGTAAGTTTGATCAACAAAATAATTTCCCCGACCTTGCAGCGCACAATATTAAGCTACACTTGGATTTTGATACAAAAGCACAAGAATCCATCCTTCTGAAAGTAGCTTTAAGTCCAGTAAGCATGAAGAATGCATTGGCCAATATGGAGGCTGAGGCTCCGGACTGGAATTTTGATGGCTACGTTAAGAAAGGCCAAGAAGCTTGGGAAAAGGAGCTGCATAAGATAGAAGCTGAAATGTTGAACAAGGAAGACCTGGTCAATTTTTATACAGCCATGTACCATGCAAGCTTAATGCCGACAGTCTATATGGATACGAATGGTGAATATAAAGGCTTGGATCAGGAGGTGCACCGCGCCAAAGGTTTTACGAATTATACTTCATTTTCGCTGTGGGATACTTATCGGGCTTTTCATCCGCTGTTGAATTTAATTAACCCTTCTCGTAATGCTGATATTGTAGCATCCATGATGGCTCATTATGACCAGAATGTATTGAAGATGTTGCCGATTTGGTCGCATTATGCGAATGATAATTGGTGCATGAGCGGCTATCATTCGGTGTCTGTTATTGTTGATGCAATACTTAAGGGCATTTACAAAGGCGATGCAGGAGCCGCACTAGCGGCTTGCGTACAAACGGCAAATACACGTCAGTATGAGGGAATCGGCGCTTACATTGATAAGGGGTATGTTCCTGCAGATGTATCGGGAACATCTGTTTCTAATACATTGGAATATGCGTATGACGATTGGTGTATAGCGCAATTAGCGAAAAAATTGGGAAAAGAGGATATTTACACGACCTTTTCCAAAAGGGCTGAAAGTTGGAAATCACTCTATGATTCCGCTATTGGATTTATGCGTCCGAAGAATTCAGCGGGTAAATTTCAGGAGAAATTCGATGTTTTGGATACACATGGGCAAGGATTTATTGAAGGTAATTCATGGAATTACAGCCTGTATGTACCGCATCAACCTACTGAAATGATGGCATTAATGGGAGGCAAAAAACGTTTAGAGTCTTATTTGGATTCACTGTTTACCATGGAATTACCGGATAAATATTTTGAACATACGGAGGATATTACCCGGGATGGTATTATCGGAAATTACGTGCACGGAAATGAACCTTCCCATCATGTGGCATACTTATACAATATAACCAAGAGTCCCTGGAAAACTCAGGCACGTGTAAGACAAATCATACGGAATCAGTATCATAATGGTCATGCGGGCTTAGGGGGAAATGATGACTGTGGACAAATGTCTGCTTGGTATTTATTTACTGCATTAGGCTTCTATCCTGTGGCACCTGGGGAAGATAATTATTGGATTGGCAGTCCTTTGGTCAAATCGGCAAAGGTTAATCTTGAAAATGGACGCAGTCTTTCCATAGTTGCCCGTAACCAGTCTGAGAAGAATGTTTACGTTAAATCCGTTTCTTTAAATGGGCGGAAATTGGCTGATTTTCTATTACCTTATAGCAGCATTATAAATGGCGGTGAATTAATCTTTGAGATGAGTAATAAACCGAACAAATAATAGTCTGTTTGCAAAAATGAGACGGTCAGGTGTATATAAATGGATAGCTATCTGTTGCTTAGTTTTGTTTTTGATATTACAGTATCTCATGATTGCAAGATCATATGAGATCAAAAGAGGCGAACTATTTCAAAAAGAAAAAAAGGAAATTAAGGTTGTTTACGATAAGCATATTTCCAACGATAAGATATTCCCGGGCGGACAGAAACTTGTCGATTCAACCTTAATGCCTCATTTAGTTCGTCTGAGATCTTATTATCAAGACGATAGAAATGCTTTCAATAGTCTGAAAGATAGTATCGCGAAGACCTTGATAATGAGGCTTCGAAATCATCCTGCGATGGATAGCCTATTCCAGGTCATCAGATCCGAAGTCAATTTGGGTGAAGGCTTTGGTTATGCCATTGTGTTGAGAGATATTTCGGTGACTTTTGATGCGAAGACCTTTATACCAATCCTGGACTTTGGCAAAGATCAACATATTCCTATTGGAGGGGAATTTCGGTTTATTGACAAAGACAATATCGTATCGTCGATTGCAATAACCGCAAATAGTAAGATGTCGAACCGTGTGGCTTTTACGTTGTATGTTGGGAATATTGATACAAATTTTTCTGTATTAAAAGCCATTTTACCATTATTATTACTATCGGGCTGCTGTATAATTGGTATTGTTTGGTTGTATTTGATGACATATAGTAGCTGGATAAAGCAAAAAAGAATGGCAGAAATGGCTTCCGACTTTATTAACAATGTCACACATGAGTTCAATACACCATTGACAACCATACGAATTGGTTTAACCAATTTGGCGGTAAAAGTTTCGAAAGATGATAAGTTAAAAATGTCAACAACTTTGGACACCTTGATGCGTCAGATAAACCGTTTGGATCGATTAGTTAACAAAGCGATTGATTTGAGTGTGTTTAATCAAGAAGAGGTGAGTCTAGAGGAACACTTTTTGGTAGAACTTATGGATCAATTAGAACAAGATCTTGCGATTTTAGTATCAGAAAGTGCGACGATTCAAATCTTAGTGGATCAAAACGTTAAAGAGGCTAGGGTGCTTGTCAACCCATTTATGTTTGTTACCGCGGTAAACAATTTGGTCGATAATGGCCTGAAGTATAATAAAGAGCGAATAAAGCATATTCATATTCGTTTGAGTATTGGCGCTAGAGATACGGTGGTGATGACTGTACAAGACAATGGAATAGGTATTTCACATAACCAATTGCCGTATATTTTCACGAAGGGATATCGGGGTAAACAAGAAGCTTCTTCAAATGGGCTGGGCCTGGGGCTTTTTTTCGTAAAGGAAGTCATGCGGATTCATAGATGGAAAATTGACGTTAAATCAGATACCCAACCTGGAACAATATTTTCTATTTCAATACCAATAATAAAATAGATGATACCAAAATATGGACATATATTGCTGATTGAAGATGATCTTGATTTAGCGACAATGCTCATAGATTATCTGTCAAATTTCGGATTTGATGTTAGTCATGCAATGTCTGCTGAAGAGGGAATATCTTATTATAAGATTAATAAATATGATATCCTTGTAGTAGATATACAACTTCCCAACTGGGATGGGTTTCAATTCGTTGAATATATTTCTCAGTTAAATAAAAACCAGTTTGTGCTTTTTCTTACAGCAAGACTGTCTAAACCAGATCGATTAAAGGGCCTCCGTCTAGGGGGCAATGATTACATAACAAAACCGTTTGATGTTGAAGAATTGTCTCTGAAACTTCAAAATTATATGGTTAAGCAGCCTGTTGTTTGTCAATTACAACTCAATATTGGTGACATTAAACTTGACCGTAATTTACTTGCAATAGAATTTAATGATAAATCTCGGCAGGTTGTATCACCACGTGAATTTGAACTTTGGACTTTCTTAGCAAGCAAACCGAATATTGTTTTGAAAAGAGAAGAGATCTTACTTGCTCTTTGGGGAGATAACGATTATTTTTTGGGACGAAGTCTTGATGTTTTTATATGCAAGATTAGAAAAATGCTGAAAAGATCGCGGTATGTTGCTATTAAAACTGTTTATAAGGTGGGATTTATTTTAGAGGTCGATTTCAATAATTGTCATTAACAATCGATTAACAACTTTCTCTTTTCTTTCTTTTTAATTTTACTAAAACGAATTAGTTTATCAGCTTAAGGTTGATTTCTTTGGAGATGTTCATTCCAAAGGAATAACTAATTGATGACCAATTTTTGTATTAGTAAACCAATCATTAATTATTATTTATGAAAAGAAAGGTAATTCCATTATTTTTTACGCTTTCGGTGTGTAGCACGTTCAATTTGTGGACCGAATTGAAAGCTGCGTCTATCCACTTCAGTTTCCAACAAGAGGGTATTATTGTAGAGGGAACAGTTTTAAACAGTTCGACAGGGAAAGTTTTGCAAGGTGTCACCATTGTGGTTAAGGCGAGTGGCAAATCAACGAAAACAGATGCATCAGGTCGATATCGAATAGAAATTCCCTATAAGGATGCGGTATTGACCTTCTCGTATATTGGTTTTCAGCCTCAACAAATTGTGGCGGGCGGAAGGTCAACGTTACAGGTTAGCCTAGTAGAAGATGTAAAAGCACTAGAGGATGTTGTGGTTGTTGGATACACAACACAGAAGAAAAGAAATGTTGTTGGCGCCGTCGCAACGATTACGACTAAGGATCTTGTACAGAGTCCTGCAGCAAATATTAATAACATGCTTGCAGGAAGATTACCAGGACTGGTTGTCAACCAATATGCTGGAGGAGAGCCAGGAGTAGATCGTTCAGAATTGTTTATTCGTGGTAAGTCAACTTATGGTAATCAATCCCCCATTGTAATTGTGGATGGAATTGAACGCGATATGAGCTATTTGGCTCCAGACGAAATTGAGACTGTTTCCATTTTGAAGGATGCAGCAGCTACGGCACCCTACGGAATTCGTGGAGCGAATGGGGTTATCGTTGTTACTACAAAACGAGGACAATCCGCCGATAAAGCAACCGTAGACTTCAAAGCGTCGTATGGCCTAAATACGCCCGCACAATTGCCTATGCTTTTGGGATCTGCAGATTACGCGACTCTCTACAATGAAGCGTTAATGAATGATGCGAAGCGGTCTGGTGGAAATATCGATAACTTGAAATTATTTAGTCAGGATGCTATAGACAATTTTCGAAGGGCAAAGGGTGATAATTCGGACGGGTTAGGTTATAACTGGGACTATTTCGATTATATTTTTAGAACTGCACCTCAGCACGAATATAATCTATCAATAAGGGGTGGTAATGATATTGCGAAATATTTTGTGATGGGCGGTTATATGGGACAAGATAATAATTATGACCATGTTGACTTATCTAAATATAATGTCTCTCCTAAATTTCAGCGCTATAATTTTAGGTCCAATATTGATGTCAACATTACTAAAAACTTGTGGGTAAAACTCAATTTAGGTGCTCGTATTACCAATCGAACTTCACCTGGAACTTCCGCAAGTAGATTGATGACTCTAGCAATGACACAGCCCCCGTATTTACCCATCATTCTCGAACCCAATAGCCAACCTTCTACACAGGGATATCTGCTGAATAATCCCTCGGGCTTGTTGTTTGGTAATCAAATTTACCGATTTAATGTTCTTGGGGAGTTGACTAGGTCAGGATATCATACAGAAAAAAACACCTATTTGGAAGGAAGTTTCGCTGCCGGCTGGAATATGGATTTTATTACCAAGGGACTTTCTGTTGACGGAATATTTTCCTATGATGCTAGAGAGCAACAATGGGTCAGACGCGAGCTGGGTACCTATAGTGAAGGATATAGGGTATATCCCAATTATGCGACTTTTCAGCCTACAGATGGTATCGATCTTTTTATGAATCCGCAATACTATGAGGGTACTTATAAAAATGGGAACAAATATAGGGTAGATCAAACTGTTGGAAATTCATTTACACAAAGTAGTCCTTTTAATAGAACTTTCATTCAAGGAAAAATAAACTATAACCGTCTATTTAAAGATAAACACAATGTTACTGGAATGTTGCTTTTCAATCGCTCGAGCCAGTCTGTCTATGATGCGGCGAATTCAAGAGCCAGTGTTGATATCCGTTATCAAGGTATGACAGGACAGTTTACCTATAATTATCTAGAAAAATATTTGGCGGAATTTAACTTTGGTTACAATGGATCCGAAAATTTTATAGAGGGAAAACGTTATGGATTTTTCCCGGCTGGAGCATTGGGTTGGGTGGTTAGCAAGGAGAAATTTATGTCGAATACCAAAGACTGGCTTAGCTTTTTAAAGCTGAGGGCCTCGATGGGGCTTGTGGGTAATGATAAAATGCCAGGTGACGCTCGATTCGGATATCTCGCATTTTTTCAGGGAGGAGATGGTTATAGTTTTGGGGAACAGAATTTTAACAATGGACTAAGTGGCCTTCGTGAAGGACGCCTGGCAAACGAAAATATAACATGGGAGAAATCTAGAAAAACCAATATCGGTCTTGATATGGGCTTTTTAAAGAATAAGATGAACTTTAGTATTGATGTTTTTGAAGATTATCGTTATGATATTATTACTGAACTGGGGGCGGATGACATTGGTTTTCCTGGCGTAGTTGGTAAAGGCTCTCCGCTGATCAATATTGGAAAGGTCCGCAACCGTGGTATTGATATTGAGATGAGTTATTCAGATATGATTGGGGATAATTTCAGATTTTCTCTAAAACCTAATTTCACCTTTTCTAGAAATAAGTTGATCTACCGACAAGAGGTGCCACGACAATATGAATACAGACAAGCAACGGGGAAACGACTTTATGAAAATTTTGTCTATGTTTTCGATCACTTCGTTAGAGATCAGGCCGAGGCGGACAAATTAAATCAGAGTAATTTTCAACCTTGGGGAACAGTAGGACCTGGCGACGTCGTATATAAGGATTTGAATGGTGATGGTAAAATTACAGATTTAGGGGATCGCACAGTGATGGGAAATCCTAGGAGCCCGGAGATTCAATTTGGTTTACCAATATCGCTGCAATACAAGGGTTTTGATTTTAGTCTTTTGTTTCAAGGAGCGTTAAATTCTTCAATTTTATTGAAAGATGCGGCTGTATGGGATTTCCCGACTTTTGATCAAGATAAACTCGGCTCCGTTCGACCAATTCATATGGGACGTTGGACACCGGAAACGGCCGAAACTGCAACTTACCCCGCTTTACATATAGGTAATTCTGAAAATAATAAAAATAGCAATAGTAGTCTATTTTTATATGATGCTAAATATTTAAGACTTAAAAATATAGAGATCGGTTATAATTTGCCGAAAGATCTTATTAAAAGAATTGGTTTAAATCAATTACGCGTTTATGCGCAAGGGATGAACCTATTTACCTGGTCAGGTTTAAAGGATTTAAGTATAGATCCTGAAATGGGAAATACGAGCGGTTATTGGTACCCGATTCTAAAAGTCTACAACTTTGGAATAAATCTTAATTTCTAACCTTATGAATGTATTGAAGATGAAAAAAATACTTTTTTTTATGGCAGGTGTGGTTGCTTTTATGATCGCAAGTTGCAACAAATATTTGGACAAATTACCCGACGATCAGATCCGGGAAGATGAGGTTTTTACTCGTTATGAAAAAGTAAATCAGCTCGTTACGGATGTATATACTAAAGCGAAGAATGTCAATCAACCGATTTCGTGGTTCTATCATTTTTCGAGTGCTGCGATAACCGATGAGGCCGAAGGCTCTACAGTAGAAGGAAATATTACGAATAGATATAATACGGGTGATTGGAATATCAATGAACTACCGGGAGACAATGGTCAATTCTGGAATAGTATGTTTGACGGGATCCGTAGAACAAACGTTATTTTGGAAGGAATAAAAAAATATAGTACACCAGATGATATCCTAGAACCAGGTTCACTGCCTATGCGCGTGGGTGAAGTCTACTTTTTAAGAGCTTACTTTCATTTAATGGCTGTTCGTATATATGGTGAGATACCTTACATAGATCATGTTGTTACGGCAACAGAGAACATGAATTTCGAGCGTGAGTCAGTTCATAAAGTTATTGACAAAATTGTAGCTGATGCAACAACAGCATATAATGCTGTCCCGGAAAAATGGGAGGGGCAGAATTTTGGACGTATCGATAAAGGGGCATGTCTTGGGCTGATAGCAGAAGCACGGTGGATGGCCGCTACACCACTTTGGAATGGAGCTGCCGCAAAAGGTTATAATGGGACACGTAAGTTTGAGTCCGAATACGCTACATATGATCCTCAGCGTTGGGTGAAAGCTAAAGAGGCTGCTAAGGCAGTTCTTGAAAGTAAGGTTGCAGGTGGAAAACGTTATAGTCTTTACCAGAAATACTCAAATACCGATTTTGGAGATAGTGGTGGTCAAAACACGAGTAACTCAACAGTTTATACACGCTTATGGCAGATGTTTTATGATATGGAGGCGTTCAAAAATGAGTATGTTTTGTTTTTTACGCGCTATAAGGGTGAAGGGTGGTTTGGTGATGTATATCCGCCAAGCCGCGGTGGTGGAGCTCGTCAGATGCCCGTTCAAGAACAAGTAGATGAGTATGAGTACTTGTCGCCAGATGGCTTTGGTTACCCGATTTATAGTACCAAGGCTAAACAGGACGGGTATGATGACGCAAATCCTTATACTTCAGTAAAAAGGGATCCACGTTTTTATCGCGACATTATATTTCATGGTGCAGCATTCCGCGGCGGTAACAATAATCCATCCCAGACAAATATTGCGAGTGGTGCCGATCAGATCGGAGCGAATAATGCAACGCGCACGGGATATTATCTGAGGAAATTTTTGCAGGAAGCCTGGAATAAGAATGGCAGTGTTATCATTAGTGCGCCTCCAGTTTGGCGTTTGCCAGACTTTATTTACATTTATGCTGAGGCGGTTAACGAAGTTGATGGACCAACACAAGAGATCTATGATTTAATTAATCAGGTAAGATCTAGATCCTTTATGGCACCAATGCCTATGACAACGCTTGCTGATAAAAATTTGATGCGTGAGTACATTTACCGTGAAAGAAGGGTCGAATTCTTCTATGAGAATAAGAGAGCTTTTGATAGTCGCCTATATCTAGAGCCCAGTAGCTCGGTGGAGAAAACTAAATACCAGACCTTTACTGCATCAGGTAGTACAAATAATGAACGAAGTATAAACTACTGGAAGAATAATAATACAGCTTATCCGAAACTTCAAAATATGATTAATGGTATGAGAGCTGTTGAAGATGTAAATGGTAAAATCCAAATCGGTGATAAACGTTATAAAATGGAACGTTTCTTTGTTGAAAGTAGAGTTTTTACTGCTCCAACTCATTACTTATTTCCTATTTTAAACTCAGAGATCCAAAAATCGCCCTCATTAGGGCAGAACCCTGGGTGGTAGTATTAGTGTGATATAAAAACCGCAATCATTTGATTGCGGTTTTTTTTGTAACCATCTTGTGAAAAAGACCTGGGTAATCTACTATATTTAAATTTCTTACCTATATTTACTAATACGTTTTAGCTTTTTTGCTAATAATTTTAAGCTTAACCAAACGCTTCATTTATGTTTAATATTAAAAAACTAACAGGTAGTATTCTTTTTCTATTCGCGACGCATGCTGGAATGGCGCAACAAACCTCACCTGTTGATTTCGTTAACCCGTTGATCGGTACAGAATCGAAGTATGAATTGTCTAATGGCAATACTTATCCTGCGATCGCTCGGCCTTGGGGTATGAATTTTTGGACCCCGCAGACTGGAAATATGGGCGATGGTTGGGTATATACTTACACGGCTGATAAAATTAAAGGATTTAAGCAAACGCACCAGCCAAGCCCTTGGAACAATGATTATGGTCAGTTTTCAATCATGCCAATAACAGGCACACCGCTATTTGATCAGGAAAAGCGGGCAAGCTGGTTTTCACATAAAGCGGAAATTGCAAAACCTTATTATTATAGCGTCTACCTTGCGGATCACGATGTGACAACAGAATTGTCTCCATCACAACGGGCAGCAATCTTTCAGTTCACCTTCCCCAAAACAGACAGTGCTTATGTTATTATTGATGCATTTGATAAGGGGTCTTATATTAAAGTAATTCCGCAGGAAAATAAGATTATCGGGTATTCAACAAAAAATAGCGGTGGTGTTCCGGAGAATTTCAAGAATTACTTCGTCATTACTTTCGATAGACCATTCTCCTACAAAGCTGCTGTTAAAAGCGGAGCGATAAGTAAAGATGAATTGGAAATTCAGGACAATCACGCCGGAGCAGTTGTGGGCTTCTCTTCCTTGAAAAGAGGGGAGAAGGTCACAGCCCGTATTGCTTCTTCCTTTATAAGTTTTGAGCAGGCAGAACTTAATTTAAAAGAAGTGAAGTCCAAAACATTTCAACAGGTTGTTGACGAAGGTAAAGCACAGTGGAACGAAATCCTCGGACGTGTACAGGTTGAAGACCATAATATTGACCGGTTACGTACATTTTATTCCAGCCTCTATCGTTCAACACTTTTTCCAAGGGATTTTTCTGAAATTGATGGAACAGGCAAGCGTATGCATTATAGCCCCTACAATGGGCAGGTCCTGCCTGGCGAAATGTTTACAGATACAGGTTTTTGGGACACATTCAGAAGTTTGTTTCCGCTGTTGAATTTATTATATCCATCCATGAACGATCGCATGCAAGAAGGTTTGGTCAATGCTTATAAGGAGAGTGGTTACCTTCCGGAGTGGGCTTCGCCAGGACATCGTGCATCGATGATTGGAAACAATTCCGCTTCTATTGTCGCAGATGCCTTGATCACTGATCGGAAAGGCTATGATAAAGACCTATTATGGGAAGCGCTCAAGCATGGGGCCAATAGTGCCTATCCGAAACACTCTTCGACGGGACGCTTCGGTTATGAATATTACAATAAATTGGGCTATATACCTGCTGATGTAAAAGTAGACCAAAATGTAGCACGTTCATTGGAATATGCATACAATGACTGGTGTATTTATGAATTTGGCAAAGCATTGGGCAAACCGGAAGCTGAAACAGCTATTTATGCAACACGCGCGATGAACTATAAAAATCTGTTTGACCCAAGTACAAAACTTATGCGTGGGAAAAAAGCAGACGGATCGTTCGTCTCAGATTTTGATCCAAGTGCCTGGTCAAGAGAATATACGGAGGGAAATGCTTGGCATTGGAGTTTTTGTGTGTTCCATGACCCTCAAGGTTTAATTAATTTGATGGGTGGTAATAAATCATTTGTGTCCATGTTGGATACGGTGTTTGTTATTCCGAGTTATGAGGGTATGAAAAGTCGCGGAATGATCCACGAAATGCGTGAAATGCAGGTGATGAATATGGGACAGTATGCGCATGGAAATCAGCCTATCCAACATATGCCTTATCTGTATAATTATGCTGCAGAGCCCTGGAAAGCACAATATTGGGTACGCAAAATAATGGATAAACTTTATTTGCCTACACCAGATGGCTATTGTGGTGATGAAGATAACGGGCAGACTTCAGCCTGGTATGTCTTCTCTTCGCTGGGATTTTATCCAGTTTCTCCTGCCTCGGGCGAATATGTGATTGGTTCACCACAATTCGATAAGGTGACACTAAATTTCGAAAATGGGAAAAAAGTGAATATCCAAGCTAAACAACAGGGAGCAAATCAGGTCTACGTAGATCAACTAACTTGGAATGGAAAGCCTTATAATCATAATTATATCCGTTATAAAGATTTATTGCAGGGTGCCAAACTTGATTTCAAAATGAGCGAAGAACCGAATAAAAATAGAGGTACAAAAAAAGAAGATGCTCCATATTCCTTTAGTAACGAAAAAATAAAATAATATATTATGAAGCAATTACGTATTATATCGCTAAGTCTTATTTTTGTAATCAATTTATTTGTTTTAAATGCCTTTTCACAAAATTCAATAGGTCTTACAATAGGAAGCTACAACATCCGTTATGACAATGACGGAGATCGTAAAAATGGTAACGGTTGGGATCAGCGATTTCCAGTAATCACTTCTTTAATTGATTTTGTGGATTACGATGTTTTTGGAGCACAGGAGGTATTGGTAAATCAATTGGTAGATTTGAAAAAACGTCTTACTGATTATGATTATGTTGGTGTTGGTCGGGATGACGGTAAAGTTGCGGGAGAGTTTGCGCCTATATTTTTCAAAAAGAAGAAATTTAAGAAATTAAAAAGTGGCGTCTTCTGGCTTTCTGAGACGCCAGATCGCCCTTCAAAAGGTTGGGATGCTGCCTTACCTCGTATTTGTACTTGGGTGCAGTTGCAGGAAATTAATTCTGGGAAGAAATTTTGGTACTTTAATTTGCATATGGATCATGTTGGTGTCAAAGCCCGGGAAAAAAGTAGTCGGTTGGTTGTCAAAAAAATGAAAGAGTTTGTAAAAGGGGAACTAGCTATATTGACCGGTGATTTCAATGTCGATCAAAATAATGAAATTTATAACATCCTACAAGAATCCGATTTTATAGAAGATAGTTTTGAGCTTGCTCCGACTAAATTTACATGGAACGGTACATTTAATGCTTTCGATAATAATCTTTGGACAGACAGCCGTATAGATCATGTATTCGTAACTCCTCGGATTAAAGTAAAGCATTATGCTGTTTTAACAGAATCTTATCGTAGTGCTAAAGAAAATAGTGAAGAGGTTAAAAAGGGGGATTTCCCTAAAGAACTTTCTTTTAAACAGTACGAGACAAGATTACCATCGGATCATTTTCCATTAGTGGTGAAAATCAAATTGTAACATTTGAAATTTATCGACTTTAATCTAATAAACTAGAGATATTTAAGGACATGACAGCTAATTTTTTAGGCTGTCATGGTTTTTTTACATGAATAAAATAATCTTAGCTATTTAAAGTCATACCTTTGTGATTCGAAATTTCGATATGTTAGGCAAAATATTTCATTTTTTAACACTCTTTGCATACCTTAATCTGTTGACCTATGAGTCTTTCTCCTCGGCAACTGGACAGGTGTTGCATGCAGGTGAGACCATTGTGGAGTATTTTTTGGATGACGTATTGGATTTGGAACCCATTCATTCTTCCCAAGAAGAAAAAGTACTATTGCAAGATGATTATCGTATATTTTCGCTCAATAGTCAAGTACTACCAATTTTTATTTTTGTTTTTGGAATCGTCTTTACGGCATTATGTTTTGCAAAAGATGATGAACATCCTTTTTACCGATCTAAAACCCTATGCTTACCAGGGTATTATCGCTTCCTATCCCGTTTTAGGCCATTCTAGTTACGCTCCTCTAATTTTCTAGCGGAGGCTGCAACAATTTAGTTTTATTTCTATATATGGTATGGAAGGCTTTGGGCCGCTCTTTACGCTATAGAATTGCTGTAGCTCCCATCTAACACATTCTCCTAACGACTGATTTTAAAATACCGTAGGAGGGTTTAACATTTTACATTTTTTATCGTTTATGAAGAAATTACTTTTACTGTGCCTTTTCGTGGGTATGGTTGGGATGCTGGCTTCATGCCATTCATCCAACGCTAACGCTGATTCGAAAGAAGAACTCAAAAATATACCAGTAGTACCTTTAATGGTAATGGATACGACTGTTTATCAGGAGTATATTGCGGATGTTCAAGCCTTAAAAAACGTCGAAATTCGTTCCAAATTGAATGGCTTTTTGGATAAAATTTATGTAGACGAGGGGGCTTGGGTAAAGAAAGGCCAAATGCTGTTTAAGTATAATAATGAGGAATATCGTTCGGAATTAGCCAAGGCCAAAGCACAGTATGATAATGCCATTGCGGAAGCACAAAAGATCAAGCTGGAAATGGAACGAACTCAAAAATTGGTTGACAAGAATATTGTGAGCTCTTCCGAATATAATTTATTGAAAATTCAATTAAAAGCGGCCAATTCTAAAATCGAAGAAGCCCGAGCTTTGGTAAATCAGGCACAGACAAGATTGGACTATACTGTTATACAGGCTCCTTTTGACGGTCGTATAGACCGTATCTTATTGAGAGAAGGCTCTTTATTGACCGAGGGTAGCTTAATTACGACGATCTCCGATTTAAGTAAAGTGAACGTTTATTTTGATATTTCTGAAAGGGAGTATCTGACACTTATGCGTGATAAGTTGGACGGTAAGGAGACGCAAAAATCGGTCAAGTTAATTTTGGCTAATGGTGAACTGTATCCACACGAGGGAATTGCCCATTTGGTAGAAAGTGAATTTGAAGCCAATACTGGATCCATTGCCCTTCGGGTTCAATTTCCCAATGCCGAGCATATCCTAAAGCATGGTGCAACAGGTAAGATTGCAGTGCCAATGCAGACAGGGCAACATACCTTTGTACACCAAAAATCAGTATTTGAAATTCAGGACAAAACATACGTTTATACTGTACAGGCAGATAGTACCGTAAAAATGACACCTTTTACAGCGGGCCCACGTGTGGGGCATTATTACATTGTGGATGGAGGTTTAGATCCCAACGCCAAGATTGTCTATGAGGGAGTACAGGGACTGCGGAGTGGAATGAAGATTAATCCAAAAATGAGGAAACTGTAGGGGAGGATAAATTATGTTTGAAACATTTATAAAACGACCCATATTGTCGTTGGTTATTTCGGTGTTTATTACACTTTTAGGGTTGTTGGCCTTATTTACATTGCCCATCACGCAATTTCCGGACATTGTACCACCTTCGGTCGTCGTCAATGCCAATTATACAGGTGCCAATGCTGAGGTGAGTACAAATGCTGTCGCTATTCCTTTGGAAAAAGCAATCAACGGTGTAGCTGGGATGACTTACATGAATTCAGTGTCTACCAATAACGGCAGCACGGTTATTCAAATCTTTTTTGAAGTTGGTACAGATCCAGATATTGCGGCTGTAAACGTACAGAATAGGGTAACAACGGTATTGGATGAACTCCCTGAAGAGGTCATCAAAGCAGGGGTAACCACCGAAAAAGAGGTCAACTCCATGCTGATGTATCTGAATGTTTTTACCGATGATGAAACTGCGGATGAAAGATTCATTTACAATTTCGCAGATATCAACATTCTAAAGGAACTGAAACGGATCGAAGGCGTCGGTCTCGCTCAGATTATGGGAATGCGGGATTACGCTATGCGTGTTTGGGTTAAACCTGATCGTATGGCAGCGTATAATATTTCCACCGAAGATGTGGTGGCAGCATTGCGAAAGCAGAATATTGAGGCTGCACCGGGGCAAACAGGGATTAGCTCGGATAAGATGCGCAATATGCAACAATATGTGTTACGTTATCCTGGTAAATTCACCGAAATAGAGGAATATGCTAATATTCCTATTCGGGCGAATTCCAATGGTTCCATTATCCGTATTAAAGACGTTGCAGATGTCGAATTTGGCTCGTTGGACTATGAAATGGTTTCCAAAACCGATGGTCGGCCTTCAGCTTCCATTATGTTGAAGCAATTACCAGGGTCAAATGCACAGGAGGTTATTCAACGTGTGAAAGATCGCATGGCAGAATTGAAACAGACACAATTTCCAAGCGGAATGACCTATACAATGGGCTATGACGTATCACGTTTCTTAGATGCTTCGATTTCTTCCGTTATCAAGACCTTACTGGAAGCCTTTCTTTTGGTTTTTATTGTTGTATTTATCTTTTTACAGGATTTTAGGGCGACTATTATTCCTATTTTGGCTGTCCCGGTCTGTTTAATTGGGGCTTTATTTTTTATGCAGATGCTCGGTTTCTCGATCAACTTACTGACCTTATTTGCACTGGTACTGGCAATAGGTATTGTGGTCGATAATGGTATTGTGGTCGTCGAAGCTGTATACGCAAAGATGGAAGAAGAACATTTGCAGCCTATGGAAGCTACATTGGAAGCAATGAAAGAAGTCGGTGGCGCTGTTGTGGCTATTACACTTGTCATGTCTGCGGTATTTGTTCCTGTTGCCTTTCTATCGGGGCCAGTAGGGATTTTTTATCGTCAATTTTCATTGACGCTCGCGGCTGCCATTGTTATTTCAGGTATCAACGCGTTGACATTGACACCCGCTTTATGTGCGCTTTTCTTGAAATCGCCTCACGATCGCAAACCATCGAATAATTGGCTCGATCGTTTCTTTAAAAAATTCAACGCAGTTTATGATAAGACAGCCTTTGGTTACAAGGGGATTTTGGTAAAAACAAGTGCACGGCGCGGATTGACCTTGCTTTTACTTGGCGTTTTCTTTGTCGCCACCTGGGGAAGTAGCGCGATCTTACCTTCGGGCTTTATTCCAACCGAGGATCAGGGAATGATTTATGTCGCTGTAACCACACCTCCTGGAGCAACGGTGGACCGTACCGAACGTGTTTTGGATAAAATTGACTCTGTATCACGTCAGCTTGATATTGTGGAAACCGTTTCTACATTATCGGGATATAGTATTATTACCGAAGTGTCCGGCGCTTCCTACGGGATGGGGATGATCAATCTGAAGCCCTGGAAAGAGCGAGATCAGACAGTAGATGATGTCATTAAAGATTTACGCGAGAGAACCAAGGACTTTGCCGATGCGGAAATTGATTTCTTTCCTCCACCAACAGTTCCAGGCTTTGGTAACTCATCAGGTTTTGAACTACGTCTATTGGACCGTAGTGGTAATGAAGATCTCAATAAGACGGCCGAAGTGCTGCAGAAGTTTATGGACGATATGGAAAAAAGTGATGTTCTTCAGGATATCAACTCCAGTTTTGATGTGAACTTTCCACAGTATATGCTGAAGGTGGACTACGATATGGCTGCAAAAAAAGGAATATCGGTGGAGAATGCCATGAATACGCTGCAGACCTTAATGGGAAGTCTTTATGCGACAAATTTCATCCGTTACGGACAGATGTATAAGGTCATGGTACAGGCTGGTCCCGAATATCGCCAAAGACCAGAAGATGTATTACGTTTATATGTGAAGAATGAGACGGGTGAGATGGTACCATACAATGCCTTTATTTCGATGGAAAGAATTTATGGTCCTGAACAAATTACCCGTTACAATATGTTTAGTTCGGCCATGATTACAGGACAATCCTCAGCAGGCTTTAGTTCTGGACAAGCGATCGAAGAAGTGGAAAAAATAGCGTCATCTCTTCCTCAAGGTTATAGTATCGAATGGTCTGGTATGACTCGGGAACAGAAAATCTCTGGAAATCAGGCTTTGTATATTTTCGCACTTTGTCTTCTGTTTGTTTATCTGTTGTTATGTGCACAGTACGAAAGCTTCTTATTGCCGTTACCAGTTCTGCTCTGTCTTCCGGCGGGGATCTTTGGTGCTTTCATTTTCTTGAAGGTCTTTGGATTGGAAAACAATATCTACGCGCAGGTCGCATTGGTCATGCTGATTGGTTTGTTAGGTAAAAATGCGATTCTGATTGTGGAATATGCCAATTTGAAATATAAGCAAGGAATGGATATCGTGACAGCTTCGATCGAAGGAGCAGTTGCCCGCTTACGCCCGATATTAATGACTTCCTTTGCTTTTATTGCAGGTTTGATACCCTTGATGATGGCCAGTGGAGCGGGAGCATTGGGTAATCGAAGTATCGGTACTGCTGCTGTGGGTGGAATGCTCATTGGAACCATACTGGGGGTAATTGTCATCCCAGGCTTAGTGATCTTATTTTCAAAAAAAGAGAATAAGAAACAAGTTGTGAAACAAGCCTCTTTGGTTATTGCCGCACTTATTTTATTTGGAAGTTGTTCGGTTCCCAAAAAAGCTCTCCAACCGGAGAAAGTAAACGTACCGAATTCCTTTTCTAAACATCTTTCGCCAGATAGTTTAAATGTGGGAAGCCGGCCTTGGAAGGAAATTTTTAAAGATTCGCAGTTGGTTTCCTTAATTGATTCGGCGTTGCAGAACAATTTGGATATTCGTCAATCCATCCTACGTTTGGAATCTGCGCAAGCTTATTTTAAGCAACGGAAAGCCGCTTTAGGTCCTAGGGTCGAGGCCACAGTAGAAGGAGGAATACGGAAGTATGGCCACTATACTGAGTCAGGGATCGGTAATTACGATTCAAATTTCTCGGAGAATTTGAAAAATGATGAAAAATTACCCGAACCATTTATCCCAGATTATTTTATCGGACTTCGTTCATCTTGGGAGATTGATCTTTGGGGAAAGTTAAAGAGCCAAAAACAAGCTGCTTATTTTAGCTTCCTAGCAGAGCAGGAGGGAAAGCGTCTCTTGGAAACGGAATTAGTCTCTAATATTGCAACAGCTTATTATGAACTAATTGCTTTGGATCAAAAGATAAAAGTATATAATCGGAATATTGAATTGCATAAGAATGCACTGGAAGTTGTTGAAGTAAAAAAAGATGCTGGTTATGCGACTGAGCTTTCTGTACAACAGTTTAAAGCGCTTTTGGCCAATTCTAAAGCTGCTAAAGAACAATTGATCCAAGAGATAGCACTTTGGGAACACCATATAAACGGTTTATTAGGACGTTTTTATCAACCTATTGTACGAAGTACATATGCTGAAAATGCGGATTTATATCATGCAATGCATTTTGGTACACCGGATGATCTTGTCAACCAACGTCCCGATATCAAGGCTGCTTATTTGAAAGTGATTGCCTCTTCGAATAATCAGGAAGCATCACGTTTGGCTTTTCTGCCTTCTGTAGCAATAAGTCCATTTATCGGATTGCAGAGCTTTAGCTTTAACAAGTTATTTAATTTGGATAAATCTATTGCTTATAACTTATTTGGCGGTATTACGCTTCCGATATTTAACCAAAGGCAACTGAAAACGCAGTACGAGATTGCAAAAGCGGACTATGGGATTGCTTTTTTGGATTATGAAAAAATGGTTCTGAATGCTTATAATGAGGTTTCTAATGTGATTATGACGCAAGAGGCAATAGGCAGACGACGTGGTTTTGTCGATGAGCATGTTCAAGCATTAAAGCTCTCTATCGAGGCCGCACAGGAACTATTTATTGCTGGACGGGTGACCTCTTTGGACGTCGTTACAGCCCAGAAGGAGTCGCTGGAAGCCCAAATCGGAAAAGTAGAATTGGAGAAAGAAAACACGTTAAACCAGATTCTACTATACAAAGCCTTGGGAGGAGGTTGGCAATAGGTTGCCATACATTAAAAAGAAAACTATTTTTCATGCGATAAAGAATTAACTTGTTAATTCTTGGACCCTTAACTGGGTCGGGGGAAGAGGCCGTCGGGAGACGTCCTCTTTTTTGTTGTTATTTTTATGTAGTTTAGTCTACACGATGTTGAACCGAGTTTATTATGTTGCAGCGCATTTTTCTTTTTATTCTTTTTGCTCATTTTAGTCTTTACCTATCTGCGCAAGTAGATTCCGATAGTACCCGGGTTTTGCAACGATTGGAATATTTGATGGAAAATCAGAAAATTTACATCAAGAACCGTGAAGATAAATTGGAGAAATTAAAACAGGAGGCCAAAGCATTAGAAAGTAATCCTGTTCAATTTTTGAAGAAGAACTACGAAATCTTTGAAAATTATAAGAAGTTTGATTCTGACGCAGCACTTACTTATATTTTACTGTGTCAAAAGCTCGCTCCACCGAATAATGACTCCTTACAGGCGGTTATTCATCTCGATTTGGCCTGGGTGTATTCCACCATTGGACGGTATATAGAAGCTTCACAATTGTTAAAGCAAGTTGAGCCCGCTCATCTTGGCCGGGATCTCTTGGCGAAATATTACGATACCTACAGCTCCTTTTATAGTCATTACGGTCAGAGCAATAATCGATCGGAATATTACCAGGCAAGTGAAAAGTATCGTGATTCTCTGTTAACTGTACTACCAAAGTCTTCCTTGGAGTATCGTACAACCATTGCTATAAAAACACTTTTTAATGGTAATCGTGAGGATGCTAAAAAGCAATTGTTGGTCCTCTGGAATGAGAACAAAAAGGATATTGAGCAGCGCGCGCTGATAGCCTATTTTATGGGGCTCATTTACAAATATGAAAAGGATACAAAAAGTCAAATTTACTATCTTTCCATATCAGCCAGTGCAGATATTGAAATGGCTAATCGCGACAACGCATCTTTTCATGATCTGGCGCTAACGTATTACGACCAACAGGATTTCGATCGCGCTTTTCAGTTTATTGAAAAAGCCATAGACGATGCGATGTTATGTAAAGTGCGGTATCGCATTATTGAAGGTACCTCTTCTTATCCTATAATCAATGCCGCCTATCAGCAGAAAATCAGTAGCCAAAATCGGCAACTGGTAGGCTTGGTCATTATCGTCAGTATTTTATTGATTGGTGTAATCATTGGACTTGTCATTATTTATAGACAAGTGCAACATTTGAGAAGGATACGATCGGAATTATCGGCTACAAACCAACAACTTCGATCATTGAATGATGAAATAAACCAGACTAACCTTAAATTATCTGAATCCAATCATATTAAAGAAGAATATATTGCGCAATTCTTTGATATGTGTTCGAGTTATATCGATAAAATGGAAGATATCAGAAAAGCACTGTTGAAAAAAGCGACGAATCAGCAGTGGGATGCCTTACGCGAACAGTTAAAGTCAACGCAAATGGAAGAAAGAGAGGTGCAGCAACTCTATGTTAATTTTGACCGTATCTTTTTAAATCTATATCCAACCTTTGTTGATGAATTCAATGCCTTACTTCAGGAGGACGAGAAAATCTATCCCAAAAAAACTGAATTGTTAAATACTGAACTTCGGATTTTCGCATTGATTCGATTAGGGATCGATGATTCTGTGAAGATTGCAAGTTTCCTTCGATATTCTCTTCGGACAGTTTATAATTATAGAACAAAAGTGCGTAATAAGGCTGCGGGAAACCGCGATGCTTTTGAAGCTGCTGTGTGTCAGATTGCGGTGATCGACCGGGCCTAAAATGTAGGGTAATACCCGAAAATTGGCTGTTTTAAAGACGATTGTACGCTCCTGTAGGTACTTTTTAATGCTGTATTTAATTTGTAATAATCTTTATGTTAGCTGTTTGCATTTTTTTTCTGGTACTTTTTCAGTACTAGCTCTTTTTTCTCCGTCTTGGTGATCTTAGTTTTGTTTTGAGCAATGAAGCAGGGGAAACTCATTGCCATTTTGGAATAACCAAAAGATTAAACAATAACCAATTTTTTTATTTCATATGATTTACTTTACACGAAAAGTTGCCTTTTCAATGGGGCTAGCTTTCTTGTTTACTTTGGTGAATTTGGTATTTGCCCAAGACCGAGTTCAAGTCAGTGGACGTATCTTGGATGCTCAAGATCAGAAACCACTCTCTGGAGTAACCATTACACAAAAAGGAAGTAATAATGCAGTCTCCAGTAATGCAGATGGGCGTTTTCAAATTTCTGCTAGCATCGGCAGTATACTCCAATTTACGTTTGTTGGCTACGACAGCAAAGAATTACCTGCCAACAGTACCATGGTCGTCCAATTGAATTCATCAACCAATATGCTGGAGGATGTCATTGTAATCGGTTATGGTAGTGTTAAAAGAAAAGATGTCACGACTGCAATCTCTTCTGTTTCCACGAAAGACCTTGAAAAGCGACCTGTGACTAATTTTGGACAAGCCATTCAAGGTAAGGCTGCCGGCGTCACTGTTATTCAACCGAGTGGCCAGCCTGGTGCAGCACCTCAGATACAAATTCGGGGGATAACGTCTTTTAATAGTAATACCACTCCTTTATATGTTGTTGATGGAGTTCCTGTGGAAGATATTAAGTTCTTGTCTCCCAATGACATCACGGACATTCAAATTCTAAAGGACGCCTCATCGGCAGCGATCTACGGCTCGCGTGGTTCAAACGGTGTCATCTTGGTTACGACAAAATCAGGAAAAGCCGGCGAAGCAAAAATTACGCTTGGAACACAGTGGACGGCCAATGTTGTCAATAACACGGTTAAAGTTTTAAATACCAGTCAATACAAAGACTTACAGGATGAAATAGGTATGATCAATCTGCCGGAGGGATTGTTGGATCAAACGGATTGGTTCAAAGAAACCTACAAGACAGGTATTCAACAAAATCATCAAATATCCATCTCGGATGGTAATGAGAAGCTTCGTTACTATTTAGGTGGAGGGTACTTGAACGAAAAAGGAACATTACAAGGATCCTTTTTTAGACGATATAATTTTCGTGCTAATATTGATAACCAAGTTCGAAAATGGCTAAAGGTGAATGCGAATATCAATTATTCCGATAACAATGATAATGGAATTACCTCCGGATTGGGTTCTAACCGTGGTGGAGTAGTTACATCTGTAATCACAACACCTACTTACGCCCCTGTATGGGATCCAACAAATCCAGATCGATTCTATAATAATTTTTATGGGATCAACAACATCACCAGTCCTTTGGAAAACCTAGCCCGGACAAGAAATAATAATAACCGCGAAAACCGTCTTGTTGCCACAGGAAGTGCATTGATTTCCTTTATGCCTAACTTAACATGGAAAACTTCATTTTCATTAGATCGAAGATCCGGGGTGATGACCACCTTTTTGGATCCTTGGACGACAGCGTGGGGAAGAAATCAATTCGGGGAAGCTTCGGATATTCGTAATACAAATACCGTGTTAACGTGGGACAATTTCTTGACGTACACGAAGAGCTTCGGAAAGCATAATTTGGAAGTAATGGGCGGTTCGTCATGGACGGATTCTAAGTACTCCAGAAGCTATATCTATGGTTCAAACTATGCAAATGGAATCATTGAGACACTTAATGCTGCAAATAAGATCTCTTGGGATAGAACAGGATCTACAGCATCCAATTGGGGGATTATGTCCTATTTCGCACGCGCAATGTACAATTATGATGGCAAGTATTTATTGACCGCAAATATGCGTGCCGATGGTTCTTCCAAGCTAAGTCCAGAACGACGCTGGGGCTATTTTCCATCGGTATCGGCTGCTTGGAGAATCTCTGCTGAAGATTTTATGAAAGATGTAACCTGGATAAACGACTTAAAAATCCGGGGGGGATGGGGACAGACAGGTAATCAATACGGATTAGGCGATTATGCTTACCTGCAATTGAGCGGTATCCAACGTCAACAATGGTTTGTTGAGGGAAAAGACAATGCTGTACCAAATATCAATAAACCAACAATCTTAAGAGCGAAGGATTTAACTTGGGAAACGACAAGCACAACCAGTATCGGTTTTGATGTCACGATGTTGAATAATCGACTCAGCATCAGCGCCGATTACTACAACAAGGATACCAAGAATCTTTTAATGAATGCGAGCTTGCCTGCAGGACAGCAAGCAACTACAATCCAAAGAAATGGTGGAAGGTTGAATAATCATGGTTTTGAATTTGCGGTAAATTCGAAAAATCTGACCGGTAACTTGACTTGGAACACAGATTTTAATATCTCTTTCAACAGAAATAAGCTTCAGCAGCTCGACTTACAACAGGTGTATTATGATGTCAAAACGAACGATTATGTCAATGATTTTGTGGTGAAAAATGAGCCCGGAAGATCGCTTGCAGGATTCTTCGGTTATATTTCAGATGGCGTAAACCCTGAAACCGGTGAGCTCATGTATCGCGACCTGAACGGAGATGGCAAGATCTCGTCAAGCGACCGTACGTATATCGGCAATCCCCTGCCAAAGTTTGTGTATGGTATGACAAATAGTTTCTCCTGGAAAAATTTCGATCTAAGCGTATTCATTCAGGGAACTTATGGAAACGACATCTTCAATGCCAGCCGTATGGAAACAGAAGGGATGTATGATGGTCGAAATCAAACGACAGTTGTATTGGATCGTTGGCGGGTACCGGGACAGATTACCCATGTTCCTAAAGCTGGGTTTGACATGAAGAATTCAACCTATTTTGTTGAAGATGGTAGTTATTTGCGGATGAAAAATGTCTCCTTGGGCTATTCCATTTCTCCGGAGAGACTGAAGCGTATTGGTATCCATAAAATTCAGCCTTATCTATCTGTAAGCAATCTGTTTACCTTGACTAAGTATTCGGGTATGGATCCGGAAGTAAACCAATATTCGGGCGGATCCGATTCGAGAATACAAGGTATAGATTGGGGTACCTATCCACAGAATCGTTCATTTGTTTTAGGTCTTAATATTGAGTTTTAATTGTCTGTATCATGAAAAAATATATAAGTAATGCTCTTTCTTTGCTATCCGGCTCTTTGTTTTTATTTTCTTGCTCTTTGAACCGTGATCCACTTTCAGATTATTCGGATGTGAGTCAAGGGAAGACCGAGACAGGAACGCAGATTGTTTTTAAGAATAGAGCTGAGGTTGAGACCTATTTGGCGGGGATTTATCAGCAAATGAAAGATCGGCAGGAACATTGGTATCTCGATCTGCTCCTAATCGGAGATTCCCATGCCGATAATTCCTATGCGGGAACGACGGGAGCGGAAGTTGTACCTTTTGAAAATAATTCTATTGAAGGGTCTAATTCGGTTGTTGACCGGGATTGGGGAAGATATCTGGAAGATGTTGGACGTGCAAATCGATTGATCATTTACGTTGATAGTGTTGCTGATAAATCGTTGAGCGATACGGATATTAGAACGTATAAGGCACAAGCTAAACTATTCAGAGCATTGGCGATGTTTGATATGGTCCGTATATTCGGATCTATCCCTGTCATTACCACAATTGCACCCGATATTACAGGTGACAATGTCAATGAAGTTTATCCGCAATATTTTCCAAAACAAGCCACAGAAGAAGAAGCCTATAAGCAGATCGAAAAAGACTTGATGGACGGATTGGCTGATGCACCAGCCAACAATAATGGGAATAAGACTTTATTTACCAAATCCGTCGCACGAGCGATGCTGGCAAAGATCTATGCCGAAAAACCAATTCGCGATTACGCTAAAGTTATCCAATATGTTGACGCATTGGCTGCGGATGGATTTGATCTGAATACCAATTACTCAGATCTATATGCAATGAATGCAAGCAACACAGATCTTGCACAGCGGAATACGAAAGAATCGATTTTGGAAGCACAGTTTACTTCGGGTGGAGGTAATTGGGCGACTTGGATGTTTGGAAGGGATTTGTCCAATTATGATAATAACTTCACATGGGCCAAATGGATAACCCCATCTCGGGACTTGATTCAAGCGTATACGAATGAAGGGGACCAGGTTCGTTTGGGGCAATCTATTGTTTATTATTCCACTACTTGGAGCAACTATTATCCGTCAAACCATTATCCATTCATGTTTAAATTACGTTCTGCATTTAATAGTATTGTCAAGCTTCGTTACGCAGACCTTTTATTGTTAAAAGCGGAAGCATTAATTCAGCAGGGATCAGATCTATCTGGAGCGGCAGACATTATTGACAAAATTCGCACCCGTGCTAAATTGCCTAAAATATCCGCTGCCGTACGTTCAAATAAGGATGCTTTATTAGACGCTTATTTGAAAGAACGTCGTCTTGAATTGGCCTTCGAAGGACAACGATGGTTTGATCTCGTGCGCTTAGATAAGGTGGAATCTGTCATGAATGCTGTTTATGCTAAAGATGCTGGAAGAAAGGCACAGGTGTATCCCTTCACGAAGAACTCTTACCGTTTACCAATTCCGCAACCAAAAATTGATCAGAATCCTAATCTAGTTCAGAATCCGGGGTATTAACTGATTTAACAACGGAAATCCTCATTTGATGGATGGCGAAAAATTTATTAACAGATGAAACGCAATAATAAAAAAACTATGATATATACATTCTTGTTGTCCTGTCTAGTGACGGCAACATCTTGTAACCGTGACAGCTATATACCTTCACAAGGTGATGAAATTAAAAAAAGTGGTGATGTTACCATTTATACGACGACAGGCAGTCGGTCTTTGGATTTTGGAAAACGCTTTGTTGATTTCAGTTCCAAATTTAACATGTCGCCCAATACAATTACGCTAGATCCAGCTAAGAAATTTCAGACAATGGACGGCTTCGGTGCAGCAGTTACAGGGTCTACCTGCTATAATCTGATGAAGATGAGTAAGGAAGATCGAACAAAATTTCTTACGGAGACTTTCTCAGATAAAGATGGAATGGGAATGAATTACATCCGTATTGCTATTGGATGTTCCGACTTCTCTTTGAGTGAATATACCTGCTGGGATAAGGAAGGAAAGGAAAATTTTGGACTACAGTCGGAAGAAACACAATATATCATTCCAGTGCTGAAAGAAATACTTGCCATCAATCCATCCATAAAAATCATGGGCTCCCCATGGACTCCACCGAAATGGATGAAAGTTAACAACTTAACTGATTTAAAGCCCTTTGATTCGTGGACCAGTGGTCAGTTAAATCCAAAGTATTATCAGGACTATGGTTGGTATTTCGTTCAATGGATCCAAGCAATGAAGAAAGAAGGCATTCATATTTATTCGATTACTGTTCAAAATGAACCATTGAACAGAAAGAATTCCGCTTCGCTTTATATGTCATGGCAAGAGCAACAAGCTTTTGTCAAACAAGCGCTAGGCCCACAGTTAAAAGCGGCTAACTTATCAACAAAGATCTATGCATTTGATCATAATTATAACTATGATAACATTGCTGATCAGGCTGATTACCCTGTAAAGATCTATAACGATGCCGGAGCGGCTTCATTCTTCGCCGGAGCGGCGTACCATAATTATGGTGGGGATAAGGCTGAACTTATCGATATTCATAATCAACGCCCAGATAAGGAACTGGTATTTACAGAAACATCTATTGGGGAATGGAATGATGGACGCAATCTTGAAAAACGTTTGATGGAGGATATGCGTGAAGTTGCATTGGGCACCGTCAACAATTGGAGCAAGGGCGTCATTGTATGGAACCTGATGCTTGATACCGACAAAGGGCCAAATCGCGAAGGTGGCTGTCAGACATGTTATGGCGCCGTGGATATCAGTAAGGCAAATTATAAGAATATAACACGTAATTCGCACTATTATATTGTTGGTCATCTTTCCTCAGTGGTCAAATCAGGGGCCACACGGATTGGCGCTTCTGGATATACAGCGGAAGGGTTGGTTTATACTGCATTCCAAAATACAGACGGAACCTATGCTGTTGTTCTGTTAAACGAATCGGGCGATAGTCGTAAAATTACCTTGGCAGATGGTAAACATCATTTTAGCTATGATGTACCAGCTAAGTCGGTTGTTTCTTACCGCTGGACCTATTAATTGGAGGATGATAAACCTTAAGCGCTATCACATGGATAGCGCATAAATTATGAACAAATGAAAAGATATCTCATCAATATACTATTGGGAACTGCTGCAATTACCGCAGTCAGTTCCTGTAAAAAGGATGAAAAATATACCTATCAAATAGGGGATCCTAAAATCGAATTGAAATCACCTATTTCAGCCGCAAACTTTGGGGACAGTCTCGAATTTCAGCTGCACGTGTCGGATAGTGAAGTAGCGCTGTCTACGGTTAAAGCACAATTGTATTTTACAGACGACAAGGTAACAGAAACCGTCATTCGTACCAAACAAAATGGAGATTATACTGGAAAAATTTATGTTCCGTTCCTGAAAGATATTCCCGATGGAAAAGCAACCCTTAAGTTTGTCTTACAGAATATTAGCCAAAAAATAACGGAACAATCTTTTGATATTAATCTGAGCAGACCCGACTTTCCATATTTAACTTTAGTCACAGCATCTAAGTCCTATCGCATGGAAAGGGTAGGGCGTAATCAATATGCGGCAAAAGAGAATTTTCCATTTTCGGTAAAGGGCTATATTCAAGCACCAAAAGTGGGCGCACAAGGCAATCTGATGAATTTTGGTTGGGTCAATAATGTTATAAACCTAGGGTCTACGGCTGAAATCCCATTTTCAAATTCAACTTCTGGAACCTATAGCATCGCATTTAATACCTCAACTTATCAAGCTTCACCGTTTATTATTGCTTATGCCATTAATGGAACGGTATTCAGTCGCCTTGATGATGAGCACTTTAAGGCAGAGTTGAATATGGTAAAAGGCGAGAAGGTGGTTATTGACGGAATAGAAGATCTGAAGAATTGGTGGATTGATCCGGACTATTTTACACAAGCTCCTGACGGATCAATCGCTTTCAACGGAATGAACGGTAAGTATCGCGTTACTGCGGACTTTACCTTAAAATATTTTGTGGTTGAAGCGATGACAGGTAATGATTTAGCAAAATTACAAGATGACGGAAGTGGGGCGGTTTGGATTATTGGTGAAGGAATCGGAAAACCTAAGGTATCCAGTAATCAGGTAGGCTGGAACACAGATAAAGCGCTTTGTCTGGTGCCGCTAGGCAACAAGAAATACCAGATAACTGTTAAGGCAGGAGAGTCTATAAATTCTGATAACATCAATTTCAAATTTTTCCATCAAAAAGGATGGGGCGGTGAATTTGGTGGCACAGACCTGACAACGACAAGTGATATCGTTTTTGTGGGGGATGGAAAGAATGGACGCGACTCGGGCAATCTTGGCATCAAAACCGCTAAAGTATTAGAGACCGGTAAAACCTATGTTTTTACATTGGATTTAGCTGCAGGCAATAAGAAAGCTGTCTTGACGATTGCAACAAAATAATTATAATTGAGTCTTATAAGTCCTAGGTAGTAGTCTTCCTAGGACTTTTTCTTTTAAATAGCATTTGTTTATTCCAAGATTCATTTGTTATATTTGCCCAAACTCACACAGATTATCATGAGTTGGCCAGTTTACAAGATAATGAAGTAATCTTCCTGATGTAAGCTGCTATTGAGAATAAAATATTCGAATGAAAATCAGACTGTTTATATGGATTCTATTACCCTTGATGCTCCTGCAGAGCTTCTCAACGGTATGGCTATGGACAGTCTTCGAGTTGAATCGAGATTATATCGCACGTTACGAATGTATCAATCGTTTTAACGATAATGCGCTTGCCTGTCGAGGCCAGTGTATTTTGATGAAGAAAATGCGCGAACATGAGGAAAAGGAACAAAAAAATCTTGAATTACGTATCATTGATGTTGTTTTTATAAATAATACGCAAGATTTTACGTTTAAAAACACGGCTCTTTATGAAGACACTGTGGAGCGCCTGCTTCCAGTATATAAAGAAGATTATTCCTATAATCCCATCTTTACAATATTTCATCCCCCTTTGGTTTAAATCCAGCTAGTAATTTATTTGAATAAGTAATCGATCGCTGATGATGATTTACAGTGTATGCTAACGCTAGCATCGCTTTAGAATTGCGTTGTCAAAATGCGTTTAGCGATGTCTTGTCAAAGTAATCAATCTTCCGATTAAACTACTTATTCAGTATTTATTTCAAAGAAACCAATATGGTTATTTGGACTACATTGCGATGTGGCTCTGAATCATTATAATGTTGATCGTGGTTAGTAATCTACTTAAAATCAACAGGATGATTTTATTTCGCTACAAAAATATATCCATTTGTCATATAGGATGCCAGCATGATTTATTTAAACCGGGCTTGCGAGTTCACGAAGTAAATCGGAAAGCTTCCTTATACATGAAATATTATAGATGAGAGATTTATTTATAAAAAAAGCGGGTTTTTATATCGCGATTATAGGTCTTCTTGTAGTCGGCTGTACCAAGGCGAAAACAGACTATGAGGCCGAACGAGGAAATACTGTTGAAGAGAATATGGAGTTTAAAGAGGTTACAAGCCTTATTTCTTCAGGGTACAATATTCATATTGAAGCCCCGGGCGGGGTATTGTACCGCGGTTATAATGATATCCGCGTGAAAATCAATAAGCAGCAAAATAATGAACCTGTAGCCGTTTCCGCAGTCAAATTGCTGCCCATCCAAACCAATATGCAAGGAATGAAAATTGTTTGTCCAAACCAGTCCGTAATGGACCATACGTTGGATGGGAGCTACTTTTCGGGTTACAGTGTGTTTACAGATGAAAGTTCTGCAGCAGCAAACTGGAGTTTGGAAATCGATTTTAAAATTGGCGATCAGACTTTCTCTGCTGCACAGCATGTAACTGTAATGCCGCAGACCAATAAAAATCGTAATATAACCACCTTTACCGGGAAAGATGGCGAACACTATTTAATCGCCTTGATTGCTCCTTGGAAACCAAATGTTGCTGAAAATAAACTGGTCGCAGGTATTTATAAATTAGACACTGCGCAATTGTCTTATACAAGAGTCAACGGATACACCTTGCAGTTAGATCCGCGTATGCCAGAACCTTCGATGGGTAACCATTCTTCCCCCAATAATAAGGACTTGGTCCAACAGGCCAACGGATTGTACCAAGGTGTTGTCAATTACACCATGACAGGCAACTGGACGTTGAATTTTATTTTGGTCAACCAAAATGGAAGGGTAATAGCAGGAACTGAGGTACCCAAAGACTTTACACCTGGGGTAGAAGGGCGTAAAAGTGAGTTATACATCGACATTCTATTTTAGAGGCTATGAAGAAAATAAGTGTTATGCTCTTTATGTTGTCTTTGGGATGGAACGTACACGGACAAAACAATCCTATTACGCGCGATACCACGAGACGTCTAGCGGAGGTTACAGTCACCGCAGCTACTAAAAGGAGGATCGAAAACGATCTAAAGATGACAGTCTCCGTGGATGAATATTTGGCTTCTGCAAGTAATATCAGCTTCATCAAACGTGGTGCCTACGCTTGGGAACCCCTACTCAATAATATGAGTAGCGAGCGTTCGATAATTACGATCGACGGGATGCATGTCTTTGGAGCATGTACGGATAAAATGGACCCGATAACCTCTTATGTAGAAAGTAATAATCTTGCTGCCATCGATATTAAATCGGGGCAGGAGGGTAATCTGCATGGCGCTACGGTCGCGGGCAGTATAGATCTAAAAAGAAGGAATACCTCGTTTGGGCTGCAGAAAAAAATTGGCGGAGCCTATCAGACAGGTTTTGAATTCAATAATAAGCAGACGTTCAATCTTGGAAATTTATATTACTCGAGCGACAAATTTGTGGCAGATGGAAGTATTGCCTTCCGGAAGGCTGGAAATTATTATGATGGAAATGACGATGAAGTACGGCATTCGCAATATAATAAATTCAATGCGTCTTTGGGCTTGGCCTATAAAACAAGTCCGCTCTCTGCCGTTAGGGTGGATGCTATTTTTGATCGGGCAAAAGATGTGGGATTTCCAGCTTTACCAATGGACCTATCCTTATCCAGAGCGATCATCACTTCCGCTACATACAAACAGTTGTTTGAAGAGGGCTTGGTAAAAGTATGGGACACCAAAGTTTATTTTAATGCTGTTGAGCACTATATGGATGATACAACCCGTCCGGAGAATTTGGTCCATATGGATATGCCAGGCTGGAGTACGACCTACGGTCTTTTATCTAAAATTAATCTGCAGAAAGATCGTTATTCTTCGGAAATACAGGTAAATGCTTACGATAATCTATCGATAGCTGAGATGCGTATGTATCCGCAAGATCGATCCAAACAGACCATGTTTGCCTATAGCTGGCCATGGGTGACCACACGATTCGCGAGTGTAGCCATTAATAACTCGTTAGATCTTTCTGATATCAGTAGACTTGTCTTTGGGGGTTCATTGGGTTTGAACTATAACTATTCGAAATACGTTGAATTCAACTGGATCTTCCATCCGGGTTCTCCACAGAAGAAAAATAGAATTCTGCCGAGCCTACATGCTAGCTATCAGTTAAATATTGGTCAGTTTGACTTTTCTCTAGGAACAGGGTTTGGGCATCGTGCTCCTTCTGTTTCGGAAGCGTATGGTTACTACATCTATAACAGTTTCGATCGTTATGACTATATCGGAAATCCAAATTTAAAAAATGAAGTTTCTTATGAAGCCAATGCCAGTGCCGGATTTAAGACCGGAAAGCTAAGCATTGGGGCCAAGGCCAATTATTTCTTTATACAAGACTACATTATTGGCCGGATTTTGAGTTTGGGTAGCCCCATGAACTATCAATCGGTAGGCGTAAAAGGCTATACCTCTTTAGATCATGCGACGCTGTTTAATCTGGCACTCAATGCGCAATATCAAATTTTGCCAGGTCTAGATTGGAAAGCTATACTTACCTATGCCAGAGGGCAAGACAATATGGGCGGAAACCTGCCCTTTATACGTCCCTTAAGTTATCAAACATCAGTGCATTACCGATACAAAATGATCGGCGTGCAAACTTCAATGAACGGGGACTTTAGTCAAGTCAATTTTAGTCCTGAATACGGAGAGGACCAAACTGCATCCTATAAGATTTGGAATGTTTCGGCAGATTATAACTTCAATATTGGGAAATTAAATGCCGCGTTTCAGGTCGGTGCGGAGAACCTTTTCAATGAATACTATAGTACCTATGCGGATTGGGGAAATATACCACGCATGGGTAGGAATATCTTTACATCCTTAAAAATCAATTTTTAAATACCTTAGAACTTAAAAATAAAATGAAAAACAATGCAATTAAACTCCTGATGATCTCTTTGGTTATGGTTTCTTGTAGCAAAAGTGAAGACGTCGCTAACAGTGTTAACTTACATTTCAACAATACATTTAAAAATACAACAATTGTGCTGGGTAGTGCAGATTCCCCAGCTGCCACGACAAATACATCCGCCAGCGGACAACTGTATCAGTTTTCTGAGCTAAAGTATGTAATTAGCAATATCAGACTTATTGAAGCCGACGGGTCTGAGATCCCTTATAATGTAAATGACCTGGATAAAGGGGCTACAGTAATTGATCAGGCGAAAGCAGCAACTTTAAATTATGTACTGAGTAATATACCTGTTGGCGAGTATAAACAGATCAAATTCGGTTTGGGGGTAAAACAGGAAATAAATACGCTGGATCAACTGAGATTCCCAGTTTTCTATGCAACAGCAGGAGCAAATGATACTAAAATGCATTGGGAATGGGGGACAGGTTACCGATTTACGAAATTGGAGGGCTTTTATGGTGTTGATCATAAAGAGTTGTCTATTCACACAGGGAGTACGGTCAACGGTACAAACGGCGATGAATCCACTTATAAACAGGGCGTAGATGCTTACCGGGACATTACCTTGAATTTACCTTCCATAGTTACTGTTGGAAAAAGTATACCACAGATTAACATCAGGGCAGATTTCGATAAGCTCCTAAGCGGTAAAACGAATACCATCACCTTGGGGGCCAATAATGCTACACCTAGTATTCATTCAGCAGTGGAAATGGTGAAGTTTGTTGATAATCTTGGCGGCAACGGAAGCAGCGATACAGCAGGGATGTTCACTGTTGAAGGTGTTTCTAACTAAATATGATGTAAATGGCTATGATCTGGAATGCGATTGTAGCCATTTATGGAAAACACATTAGGCATAAAAGCGAACGGATGCTTTCTGCATCAGACTATTGTGTACATTTTGAATATTCATCAACCCTTGATAAAATTAATAGGATGAAAAAAGTCATCTTAATCCTGACCATTATAGTGATTGCTTTATCCTGTAGTAGGGATGATATTGTTGATTCTAAGCTGGAAGATAACCCTATAGTCACTTTCAACATTCCTGCGGATTTTCCGAGTCTAAACAATGCGTTTAAGAGCAATAAGCCAACAAAATATGGTGTTGAATTGGGGGGAAAGCTGTTTCATGAGAAAAGATTCAGTGGAAATAATACGATATCATGTGCCAGTTGCCATAACCCCGCATTGGCTTTTTCCGATGGAAAAATGCAGGCGGTAGGGATAGATGATCGTGTTGGATTTCGGAATACGCCGCCTTTGCAGAATTTGGCTTTTATGAAATTTTATAATTGGGATGGCAATATACTCGAACTGGAAAAGCAACCTTTAGTTCCAATTATCACGCATGAAGAGATGAACTCTTCTATCTTGGAGGTTATCGGCAAAATTAATGGGGATTTTGACTACAAAGTATTGTTCAAGAAGGCTTTTGGCGATGAGAATATTACACCTGAACGAATTTATAAAAGCATTGGACAATATGAGTATACCCTAATTTCAGCCGACAGTAAATATGACAAGGTAAAACGAGGTGAAGGGGAGCAATTCACTATTGAGGAAGAACGGGGGTATCAGCTGTTTAAATTGAAATGTGAAAGCTGCCATGCATCAGAATTATTTACCGATCAGAGTTTTAGAAATGTCGGGTTTCCGTTAAACAAACATCCAGATGAGGCCGGGCGAGCACGTATCACAGGTATTGATACAGACTATATGGCTTTTCGGGTACCTTCTTTAAGAAATGCGGAGTATACAGCGCCTTATGGAAGTTTTGGGCAGTTCCCAACGTTGAAATCTGTGCTGGATTATTTCGACAAGGGTGTTTTGGATGCAGCTAACCTTGATCCGATTTTGAAAGAAAATGGAAAAAGAATTCCTATGACAGAAGAAGAAAAGGAAGCGATCATCGCTTTTATTAAAACATTAAGTGATCCGAAATTTGTAGGCAAATAATGCTGATTTACGAATAGAAGAGATCAACCAATTGCTTCGTTTCCTTTACATCATGTACGCGGAGAATTTGTACACCTCTTTCGAGAAGTAGCGTATTTAAAGCAGTGGTGCCGTTTAAAGCTTCCTGGGCAGTGATTCCGATTTTTTTATAAATCATGGATTTACGGGATATTCCGCCCAAAATTGGTAATTCAAAGTAATGAAGTTCATTGACACGATAGAGTAACTCATAGTTTTGTTCCACTGTCTTTGCAAAACCAAATCCCGGATCAAGAATAATATCTTTCACCCCCATACTTCTTAGCGTCGCAATGCGGTCACCTAAAAAGGTGGCTACGTCAGTTACAATATCGTTGTAATCGGTTTTTTCCTGCATATTTTCGGGAATACCGCGCATATGCATGAGAATATACGGAACTTGATATTTTGCTACCGTGGCGAACATGTTATCGTCGAGTGTACCTCCCGAAACATCATTTATGATGTGCACTCCCGCATCGATTGCCGCAGCGGCAACGTCTGCCCTAAAGGTATCTATTGATAAAATTGCGTCAGGAAATGCAGTTTTAATCGCCCGAATAGCAGGAAGAGCTCGATCCATTTCCTCCTGTGATGAAATCAATGGAGCACCTGGACGTGAGGAATAGGCGCCAATATCAAGGATTTGAGCACCTTCAAGCAATAGCTTCTTGGCTTTCTCTACCGCAAGTTCGACGGTTGTATTGTCGCCACCATCATAAAATGAATCTGGAGTCACATTGAGTATCCCCATAATAATGGGCTTTTCGAAAGCCATTAAGGTACCATCGACCAGTATGGAATGACAGGGTGAAGGCTGGAATATTTTCATCAGAACAATGCTAGGCTTGGTGAGAAGGGCTTATTTGACAACCAAAACGCCGTCGGCAATAATGCTAATATCTTTTTTAGGTTGAGTAATCTGATCTATTTCAGCCTGTGATTTACCCAGATCCTTTGCCGCATGTTGTAACGACGCTACGGAAACTTCTTTTTTCTTCGCAATACCCTCGACAACAACCGTTTTACCGACAATGTCTGCTGGCATGAAGAAACCATAGTCCTTAAAACGAACGGTAATAGGCTCTTCACCTTCCCGTTGCAACGTCATGAAACAGCCTTTTTTCTTACATACCTCAACGACCTTACCGGCTACCTTTCCGTTGAATGCGTTCTTTTGCGTAAGTTCTTTTTCAAGCTTTGCTACTGAAATCGCATTGGACGCAGAGATTTCTTTCCCATATTTTACACCAGGTTTGGCGCCGGGAATATCCTTTTGCTGTGCCAAAGATATATTGGTAACAGCAAAGGCTAATGCAAAAAATAAAACGATCTTTTTCATGCTATTTTCTAATAAATTCAAATTTACCACTAGGGTCCAGCTTCATGACAGTAGATGATTTCCCATCTGTTGTTACGTTTCTGTCATAGGTAACAATATAGTCTACCCCATCCTTGATGGCATCCGATATTTCGTCAAAATCTTTTGCCGTTGGCTCACCACTGATATTTGCCGAAGTTGAAATGATCGGTTTGCGAAACCGTTGCAAAAGCTGTTCACAAAAAGGGTGTTTGACAATTCGAATGCCAATTGAACCGTCCTCAGCAATTGCATTGGGCGCAAGATTTTTGGCATTCGAATAGACAATTGTCAAGGGTTTTTCTGTATATTCAATAAGTTGATAAGCCACATCCGGGATTTCATTGACATAACTCGCTAATTGATTGTCGTTGTGTAAAAGGACGATCAGACTTTTGGATTTATCTCTTCCTTTTAGTTGGAAAACTTTCTCCACGGCTTCTGGATTGGTGGCATCACAGCCTATCCCCCAAATGGTGTCGGTGGGGTATAGAATTAATCCGCCGTTTTTTAACGTCTCCAAGGCCTTATTCAAATCCTCACGATCTACGAATGCACTCATCTTATCTTTATACTAGTTTTAACTTTATACAGCTACATTATGATCACGTAGTGCGTCATTTAATGAAGTCTTTTTGTCTGTAGACTCTTTACGTTGACCAATGATCAAAGCGCAAGGAACTTGGTATTCCCCCGCTGCAAATTTCTTGGTGTAAGAACCCGGAATAACAACAGAGCGGGCAGGTACATAACCTTTATATTCTACAGGTTCAGGTCCCGTAACGTCGATAATTTTTGTTGAGGCTGTCAATACAACATTGGCACCTAATACAGCCTCTTTTTCTACACGAATGCCTTCTACTACGATCGCTCTTGAACCGATAAAAACATTGTCCTCAATAATAACCGGGGCTGCTTGTACCGGCTCCAATACACCTCCAATTCCGACGCCGCCACTTAAGTGTACATGTTTCCCAATTTGCGCACAAGAGCCAACAGTTGCCCAGGTATCCACCATGGTACCTTCGTCTACATAAGCACCGATATTAACGTAAGAAGGCATCATAATCACTCCTTTAGCCAAATATGCACCTAAACGAGCGGAAGCTCCAGGTACAACACGTACACCTGTGTGCTTGTAGTCTGTTTTTAATTTCATTTTATCATGAAACACAAAAGGACCTGCAGTCATTTCGCGCATATCATTGATTGGAAAATATAAGATGACCGCTTTTTTTATCCAATCATTTACATGCCATCTTGTACCGATCATCTCAGCCACACGGATTTCACCGCTATCCAACTTCATGATAACAGCGCGGATCGCTTCTGTATATTCTTTATACTCCAATAATTGTCTATCTTCCCAAGCTTCCTCAATCAATTTTTTAAGTGGCTCTACCATATTATTTGTTTGCTTATTTGAATTAGTTTATTTTGATGTACAAACTTAGATAAAGTTGCAGTTAAAAGCAACTTTATCCATGGCTCCTTGTGCTTTAAGCATATATTTATAACGGAAATATGTTAATTTACCTGGAAGGGGCCCCGATAGTTTCTGAATATAATTATTTTTGTAAATATGGCTGGAACATCAGAAAAATTGAGAATTGATAAATATTTGTGGTCAATTCGCTTATTTAAGACAAGAACCTTGGCAACAGAGGCCTGTAAGGCTGGACGAGTAAAACTCAAAGGCCAAAATATAAAACCCTCTTATGAAGTTAAGATCGGAGATGTATACCATATCCAAAAGGGAATTGAAAAAAAAGTGGTGCAGGTGACAGGTCTTTTAGACCGTCGTGTTGACGCCAAGACTGCTGTTCAATTCTACGAAGATCAGACGCCTGTAGAAGAAACGGTAGGGTTTAAATCCGTATTTCATGCTCCTGTCCTAAAACGCGATCGCGGTACAGGGCGTCCTACGAAAAAAGACCGTCGTGAGATAGATGATTTACAATCTTCAGAATGGTGGGAGAAAGAAGATGAATAAGCTCAAGATAAGTGCTGTGATAATTGCGGGAGCCCTGTTGGCTATCTCCTGTAAGTCGTATAAAAAATCTGTAAACGTGACAGAGGGCGGATTTGTTTTGGCGATCCATGGTGGAGCGGGGACGATCTTGAAAAAGAATATGACAGATTCGATGGAACAAGCTTATCGGATTGTCTTAGAGCAAGCACTTCGTATAGGCTACCAAAAGTTGCAAGAAGGTAAATCCAGTTTGGATGCCGTCGAATCGGCTATCCATGTGATGGAAGACTCACCTTTGTTTAATGCAGGGAAAGGAGCGGTTTTTACACATGACGGACGCAACGAGCTGGATGCCTCCATTATGGATGGTAAATCCTTGGCTGCGGGCGCAGTTGCAGGAGTGACGACGATCAAAAATCCAATCTCAGCAGCAAAAGCGGTGATGGAACAGTCTGAGCACGTTATGATGGTGGGGAAAGGTGCCGAAGAATTTGCAAGAAAAGTGGGGCTAACCATCGTAGATCCTTCTTATTTTTGGACTAAAGCACGTTGGGATGCTTTGCAGAAAGTGAACAGGGAGGACAGTACGCAAACACAACTAGATCACGATCAAAAACAAAGCTCACGTTTAGGAATCATCAATAAGGATGCTAAATTTGGTACAGTTGGTTGTGTTGCTTTGGATAAAGCAGGTAACCTGGCCGCCGGTACATCTACAGGAGGGATGACAAACAAGAAGTTTGGACGTGTCGGAGATTCGCCAATTATTGGTGCTGGAACGTATGCGAACAATAATACCTGTGCTGTTTCCTGTACTGGATGGGGAGAATATTATATCCGCACCGTGGCTGCATATTCGGTGTCGGCTTTAATGGAATACAAAGGTGAACATGTTGATAAGGCGAGCCGGCAAGTGATCGATCGGATTGGTGAAATGGGCGGAAATGGCGGCCTGATCGCACTGGATAAAAATGGACATGTTGCTATGCCTTTTAATACTGCCGGGATGTACCGGGGTACCGTGACCAAAGACGGTAAGATAACAGTAGAAATTTATAAATAGCCAGCACAGCTGTTTTCATCATCATAATATATCCCAAGGGATCAATATAACATATTAACCCCTTGGGATAAATTTTGTTAACTATTTTTTATTGAACAGCGATTACGGCCTATACTATTTAAATTGCCGTCAGGTATTGTTCAATCTCATCAAATTGGATATCGCCATGGGAAGCATCATATAGACTTTCTTTTCCTTCAACAATCAGTATCTGAGGGGATTGATGTGTTACATTCCAACGTTGGGCAATCTCATTTGATAATGGACGGTAGCGCAAAAGATCTAAAAGATAGATTGCATAATCATGGTCTGACGTCGCAGACATACGCTCAAGACTGCGCTTAGCCATATTGCTGATACCACAAGTCGTGCTATGTTTAAAGATGGCTGCAACTTTATCAGATTGATAAAGCTCCTGTAACTGTTCCTCTGTATTTAATTCTATCCAGTTAATCATATTATAGTTCTGTAAATTTTTTCTGTTCTACTTGTACAAAAGACGAAATAGCGGAGAATATACAACTCTTTTGGTCATTGCTTGTCGAATTGAAGAAACTAGGTAAACGTATACCATCGCCAATCTCCTTATATTTGCTCACTTCATAAGTGTTTTTTTCGCCCTTATCTGTGTATTCGTAACGTACAATCTCACCGGTATTTTGATCAATGTAAAGCAAACCATCCATCTTTGAACCAAAGATAGGGCCTGACGAGCTGATAGTTGCTATCGTTAATTTTTGTCCAGCGCTGAAACTTTCCTTCTGACTTTTTAGCTGCACATTCTTCTGTCCGATCAAGGTGGGTAAAAGTAGTAGATTGAGATCCGAAAATAGCTGGTTTTTAATTGACTTTTTTAGCTCTGGCCCATCTCCAGCTATATTCCCTTCAATAAAGAGTTTATCGGCCCCTGGATTCTTAAAATTAAACAGATAGGTCACCTGATCTGTGGCGCTATAGCCGTCAAATCGACATGCTCCGGTGCTGCGATTGAACAAGAATTTTCGCTCTTCTTTTGACAATTGGTCGGAGATGGTATTTCCCTTTGCTGAGAATGCCAAATATTGCAAAGAATCCCATTTTTCCTGGCCACCAATACTTTGCCAAATCTGCTTGTTTAGACTATCGTCTTGCGCCACTAGATCCAGCTGACAGAATAACGTCAGCATAACGACCAAGAGTACATTCGATAATGTTTTCATAATCCTATTTTTTTAAGAAACAATCATCAAGTAAGCCGTATCAAAATTGATCGGGATAAACTTCATCATTGCGTCATTGTCTATAAAACTATCGATTGTTGTACATCTGATTTACAATACAATCAAAACAATTCAATAACAATTTATTCCAGTGAAAAAATAAAAATCGATTAATAAGATAACTGAATATGTTATTAATCGATTTGTATAAAATATAAGTAACTGAGTAATAAGCTGTGCTCAGTAATACTTTTCATCATTGAATGGTAGGCAAAATTAATACCAAACTAGAATTTTTTGGCAATATGAGCCATTTGTATTGCTGTAATAGCAGCTTCTTCACCTTTGTTGCCATGTTTTCCACCAGCACGATCCAATGCTTGCTGAAGGTTATCAGTAGTTAATACACCAAAAATGGCCGGTTTATTGTATTTGAGCCCTACATTGGCAATGCCATTTGCAACTGCATCGCAGATAAAATCAAAGTGTCTCGTCTCACCCTGAATGACGCAGCCTAAACAAATAACAGCATCAAAATTCTGGTTTCTGAACACAAGATCTGCTCCCGAAATTAATTCGAAACTTCCAGGAACCTCGATGACTTGGATATTTTTTTCTTGAGCGCCATGCTTCTCTAAGCCTGTAATTGCACCATTCAATAATGCACCTGTGATTTCTGCATTCCATTGTGCAACAACGATTGCAAATTTGAATGGACTTGCATCCGCAACCTGAATATGCGAAAAGTCGGATAAATTTTTAATGCTACTTGCCATAATAGGAACAAAGATAGTGATTTTAGATGGTCACAAAAAAAGAGGCTATCAAATAGCCTCTTTTTAGTATATTTTTATAATTATTCTATTATAAATGTGCTTGTACACGGCCTAATAAACCATCAATTGTTGAAGCTTCTTGGCTCTCCGGAAAATCTGTTTTAATCTTTTTGTAAGCTGTCTCTGCACTTTTGTAGTCATTTTGGGCTTCATATACAAGTCCTAGTTTTTTCAAAAAGAGTGGAGTTGTATACGAGTTGCTTGATTTTTCAGAAGCCTGCTTATAGTAGTCTGCAGCTTTTTTGTAGTCTTTTAATTCTGAATAAGCATCACCTGTTAAACCAATTACGAGTGGATCTAGAATTTGACTTCCTGTCGGAGCATATTTTTCAAGCGCTTTTGCAGCTTCATCGAATTTACCTTGACGCAAATACAAACCTCCTAAATATGCGTTTGCAATATTTGCGGATTTTGTATTGGAATATTCGTCCGCAATTTGTTTAAATCCAAGAAATGCACCATCGCCCATGATTGCTTTGCTTTGTAACGAATCAATTGTAGCAAGCTGTTCTGCTTTGTACATACGATTCGAAGCTTCTTCTGCTCTTGGATCTAGATAAAGCTTTTGATAACCAAAATAAAGTAAGATCAATACAACGATACCACCTAAAATGAACACGACACTTTTTTGGTTATCTTGAAAAAAAGATCCTTTTGAAGGTTTGAAACCTTGATTTGTATTATTTGTGTTTTTAGACATTACTAATCAGTAAAATATGGATTGCAAAAATACACTTTTCGAGCAAATTTGCAAGTGTTTTGCAAATTTTAACGTGAATTAACTTTGGTTTTCCGACTCATTCGATAGTTCAATTTCCTTATCTAGCTGTTCGTAGATGGAGTTTTTACTTTTGAATTCAGGTACAATAATTTTCATTTGATAGACAACTTCGTTTTTGTTCTGCGTCGCTAAACGCTGTTGCAATTCTCCGATTTTCATACACACCCTATCATAATTATTTTCTCTGACTTTGGCGATCATGATTTTCTCGTGGTGCGTCGGTAAGGTATTCTCTAAATCATTTAGTAATTCCTCATATAGTTTTTCACCAGGCCTTAATCCCGTGAATTTTATTTCAATATCTTCATTCGGTTTAAATCCCGAAAGGCGAATCATTTTTTTAGCTAGCTCTACTATTTTTACAGATTTACCCATATCAAAGACAAAAATTTCGCCACCTTGTCCCATTGTTCCAGCTTCAAGGACTAGTCGGCATGCTTCGGGAATGGTCATAAAATACCGTGTAATTTCTGGATGAGTAACGGTTACAGGGCCACCTTTCTGAATCTGGTCCCTGAATCGGGGGATAACAGATCCATTGGAGCCTAAGACATTGCCAAAGCGTGTTGTTATAAATTTGGTGTGAACACTTGCCCCCAATGTATTTTCCAAATGATTGTTTAACGATTGTACATAGATTTCTGCGATACGTTTTGTCGCCCCCATGATATTCGTGGGATTTACAGCTTTATCGGTAGAGACAAAGACAAATTTTTCAACCTGAAATTCTACGGCTAAATCCGCCAAATTCTTTGTTCCCATAACATTGGTCTGTACCGCTTCCAAAGGATGGTTTTCCATCATTGGCACATGTTTGTATGCTGCCGCATGATAAACATAGTGCGGCTTGAACGTGTCAAAAAGCAATTGCATCCTTTTTGTACTTCGGACGTCTGCTATATAAGTATGATAGACTTGATTTGGGAATTCATCTTGAAGGTCAAGCTGGAGATTATGTAAGGGGGACTCTGCTTGGTCACAAAGAATAATCATCTGGGGCTCGTATCTTCCCAATTGGGTTGCAATTTCACTTCCGATAGAACCGGCTGCTCCAGTAACAAGGATTCTTTTGCCCTTCGTCTGGCTTAAGATGTGGTCGTCGTTAATCTTGATCGGCTCCCTTTCCAACAAATCTTCAATTTTTATTTTCTGAATCTGATTGGGGTTAAGGTCGCCATTCATGATCTTTTTAACGGGCGGAAGTGTTAAAATATTGACGTTTTTTTCGAGCGCGACATCTGTTATTTCATTTTTGCGGTCCGAAGGGATGTTGTGTGACGCGATGATGACCTCTTCAATATTTAGTGTGTTGATGAGGTGGCTAAACTTTTGAGAAGAGTAAATTTTGGTCCCATCAATTACTTTGTTGATTTTTTGATCATTATCATCCAAGAATCCTACAATAGCATTTTTGGAACGTACATCATGGTCTAAGGTTCTTTTTACAGCAATCCCCAAATCACCAGCTCCGTAGATCAGTGTTTTTTTTCTGGAACCGTTGACTTTTTTGGTGTATAGAAAGAAAATCTTAATAATTGTTCTATATACAGTTAAAATAAGAAAGGAGAATAGGGCAAAGAAGATAATGAGTGCCGTTGGAATGTTGCGCTCGATTTCATTTGCTTGGATAACTAGTTTTATAACGAGGAGAACAAACACACTGAATGTTATCGTTGATAATATACGTATGGAATCGATGGCGCTTGTGTAACGCACGATCCCAGTATACATTTTAAAGAGATAGAACGACAAAGAACATACACCGATAAATAAAATGTAACGAATGCTAAAATCAATATCGAGTAAAAAATCGAAATTAAAATCATAATAAATGACATTTGCGAGGAGATAAGCGACGGATACACTAAAGATGTCCAATAAAAAAATGATCCACCGTGGCACTATATTGACTTTACTGAGCATGGTATTATATCTGATTAATTTAAAACAAATGTAGATAAATTTGTTTCATTCCAAAGCTGTGCCAAACCAAATTTATCTTCGTTTGATAAGATTGATTATTTGTTGTAATTTTAGCTAACGATCAATTTTACAAGATGAATGAGTTAGGAAAGCTTGCGAGTCAGGCTATGATTTCTCCAAAAGAGATGCTGTTTGAGAAGAAAAAGAATGCAAAAAGTTTATTTATTGGCATTCCAAAAGAAATCTCGCTTCAGGAAAAGCGAATTTGCCTGACACCATTAGCGGTTGCATTATTGGTAGAAAATGGGCACGAAGTAATCATTGAGACGGGAGCAGGAGCAGGAGCCAATTTTTTGGATCACCATTATAGTGAGCAGGGAGCCCGTATTGTATCTTCAAGAGAAGAAGTGTACCAAGCGGATCTGATCATCAAGGTAGGCAGCCCTGTAATTAGTGAAGTCAAGCTGATGAAAGAAAGACAGCTTTTATTATCTTCTCAGCAACCTTCACTTATGAACTTGGATGTCTTAAAGGCATTAATGCATAAAAAAATTACCGCAATTTCTTACGAATATTTAAGAGATGAGGGCGGTTGCCTAGCTGTGGTTCGTGCTATGAGTGAAATCGTAGGGGCGACGGCAACTTTAATTGCTGGAGAGTATCTGAGCAATGCATTTGGAGGCAAGGGACTGATGCTCGGCGGCGTTACCGGGGTAGCCTCGACCGAAGTTGTTATTATCGGCGCAGGGACCGTTGGTGAACAAGCTGCTCGGACGGCTTTGGCGCTAGGAGCAGAGGTAAAAGTATTTGATAATTCGATTTATAAACTTAGACGCCTACAAAATAACCTGGGTAGTCGTGTGTTTACATCTGTTATACAACCTATTATTTTAAACAAAGCCGTGATCAGTTCAGACGTTGTTATCGGTGCTTTACGAGCGCTTAATGGACGTTCCGCTTGCGTGATTTCGGAAGAGACCGTTTCTAAAATGAAACCCAATTCCGTTGTTATAGATGTAAGCATTGATCAAGGTGGTAATTTTGAGACTTCGGAGGTGACCTCTCACGATAAACCTATCTTTCGGAAATTTGATGTTATTCACTATTGTGTTCCTAATATAGCGTCTCGGGTAGCGCGAACAGCCACCTATGCCATGAGCAATATCTTCACTTCGATTTTGCTCGATTTCGCTGAACTCGGGGGATTGAAAAATGCCATTTGGAAGAACCCTGGTATTCGAAGTTCCATTTATTTGTATCAAGGTAATCTGACGAATATAGATATGGCCTCCAGGTTTAATATGACAGCAAAGGATTTAGATTTATTAGTCGTCTCTTCGTTATAAATTCTAAGCGTATCCAGCTGCTTCTTGATCTACTCCATGCAGATGTTGCATGTAAAATGGAAGGATATTTCTAGTAAATATAATTTTGCGATCTTTTTTAAATGTTATTTAAATGAAAAAAGTTTTTATGATTTTATGTTCCTTGATCTCGCTTGTTAAAGCGCAGGAGGCAATCAACCTTTATGCAGATTCTATTCCAAATGCGACTGATAAAGAGCAGGTAAATTTAGAAAAGAACGTCCCCAAGCTATTTGCCTATACAGCAGATAAAAGTGTCGATAAAAATATCGCCGTACTGGTTATTCCTGGGGGCGGGTATGCTCATATCGCAATGGATCATGAGGGACATGCCGTTGCTAAAGAGTTGGTGAAAAATGGGTATTCGGCATATGTTTTGCAATATCGATTGCCTTCGCCGAATATCATGCGTGACAAATCTATAGGGCCTCTTCAGGACGCGCAGCGGGCAATGCAATTGATCAGAACCCTGCACCCCGGACTTCGAAAGGTGGGGGTTATCGGATTTTCCGCAGGCGGACATTTGGCTTCCACTTTAATAACGAAGTTTAAGAAAGACTATATAGTGAATCCTTCACATGTATCCCTAAGACCTGATTTTGCTGGATTAATTTATCCTGTAATCTCTATGCAAAATGATATCACACACAAAGGTTCGCGTATAAATCTCATCGGAGAAAACCCTTCAGAAGACCAAATCAACCTTTTTTCTTCCAATTTGCAGGTATCTCCTGAAGTTTGTCCGGTTTTCTTTGTACATGCCAAAGACGATACAGCTGTACCGATAGAAAACAGTTATAGAATGATTGCTGCTCTGGACAAGTCAAAAGTACCCAACAAGCTTTATACCTTTGAGCAAGGGGGACACGGTTTTGGATTAATTAACAAAACTTCGGATAAGTTATGGTTTGACGCATTTTTATCTTGGCTTGATACACAGGACTAAGCTATGCAATTAATGGTCAAAAGAGATCCAGTGGGATATTGTTAGGTCAACAGCCTGTTGTTTTTGTGGAATTATTTGCGATGTAATAATCGCATGTAAGTTAATCTCATTATTGCTGACGACGATTTCATAATAAAAACCTCTGAATCGGACATCTTTCACAAAAAAAGTAGACTGCTCAGCAGGACTGATTGAGATCCATTCTTGATGTATCGCGATTGGTTTTTCGCTTGCTATGCCTAAATTTTGAGCTTGCTCAACCTGTAATATATTGCTTTTTGCCAATAATTGGGCAGTATAAGGGTGCGATGGATTGCTGTACAACACATGTGGGTTGTTTTGATCCAGGATTTTGCCAGATTTCATCACAATAAGATTATCTGCCAGGGCAAGTACTTCCGTCGGATCGTGTGAAACTAAAATGACGGTTAGCCCGGTTTCTTTAACAATATCCTTGATGTCCTGTTGTAAGGTATCCCTAAAAGAGGCATCGACCTGATTGAATGGTTCATCCATAAGTAAGACTTCAGGCTCGTTGATTAGTGCACGACAGATTGCGACGCGTTGTTTTTCTCCGCCACTGATGTCGGCTACTCTTTTTTTAGCGAGGTGATCAATCCGTAGACGTTGTAATATTTCCGCAGTTTTGTCTTGTTTGCGTTTGATATCTGTGTTTGGCAATTGGGAAGCAACATTATCCCATACATTGGCATACGTATTCAAATCGTCAAAGCCTTGCGAGACTAATTTCATGGCATCATGTCCGGGGATCAGCTTGTCCTTGCGCGTCGGGACCTGCCAACCTTTATAGCGCACAATGCCACCAGTTGGTTCCAAAAGACCGTATATAAGTCTAAGCAAGGTACTTTTTCCACTACCAGATTCACCAATGATCGCTGTTATTTTTCCTTCGTCGATATCGAAAGAACTATTTTCAACAGCAAACTGCATATTGTTCTCATGAAAGGAAAAGCTCAAGTGTTCGGCATGTATAGCCGCTAATCCGGGCACATGGATATCAGTTGGAATATATTGACAAGAGGATGAATGAGCCATAGTAGGGAGTCGAAAAAAAGGTAGTTAACGAATAGAAATTTGACGTGTTGTTGCATCTAGGATGCTAATATGTATCTCTTTTGCTTCTTCAGGAAGTAAGTTGGGGATTTTCTCCGGCCACTCAACAAAGCAATAAGCACCGGAATAGAAATATTCCTCATAACCAAAATCGAATGCCTCCTGTTCATCTTTAATGCGGTAAAAATCAAAGTGATATACGGGGCCAGCTGGAGACTCATATTCATTAACAATGGAGAATGTTGGACTAGATGTACTATCTTGTACATTCAATTGTTTACACAGGTGTTTTACAAAAGTTGTCTTTCCTGCTCCCATGGAACCATATAATAGAAAAATCCGGTCCTTTGGAAAACTATTTAAAAGTGTCTGAGCCGCTTGAGATAGATCTGCTGTGGTATTTACAATAATTTCCATGTTGCAAAATTACTATTTCGGTAGGTATGTCGCAAAGGGGATAATCATTTCTTCCAGCGATATTCCACCATGTTGGAATGTTCCATTAAAGTAATTGACAAATTGATTGTAGTTGTTAGGGTAAACAAAATACGAATCTTCTTTGGCAAAAACGTATGTTGAACTTACATGAAGTTTAGGCAGCTGTGCCTCGTGGGGATTTTTGATAGCAAAAACATCTTTGTCAATATAGTTCAGGTTTTTCCCTTGCTTATATCTCAAATTTGTATTTGTGTTGCGGTCACCAACTATTTTACTTGGTTTTTTTACCCGGATCGTGCCGTGGTCGGTTGTAATGATCACACGAACTTTCTTTTGAGAGAGCCATTTTATAACCTCTAATAAAGGTGAGTGTTCAAACCATGACAATGTAAGCGAGCGATATGCCGCTTCATCGTTTGCTAATTCACGAATCATAGAGCTGTCTGTACGTGCGTGAGAAAGCATGTCAACAAAGTTATACACCAATACATTCAGTTGATTGTGCATCAAATTACCAAGATTGTCTAACACATCCTTTCCTTGTTCCAGGGTCAAAATTTTCGTGTAGGAGTGTTTTATGGACTTGCGGTAAAGTCGTTTGATCTGATCTTCCAAAAATTTATCCTCATATAAATTCTTGCCGCCTTCATCTTCATCGTTTTGCCATAATTTCGGAAAGCGTTTTTCCATTTCCAGTGGAGTTAAGCCACTAAAGATGGCATTTCTAGCATATTGTGTTGCTGTTGGTAAAATACTGTAATAGGTTATCTCCTCCTCAAGTCTAAAATAATCGGTAATGACCTCATTGATAATTTTCCATTGATCGAAACGCAAATTGTCTATTAGAAAGAAAAATGTCGGAATATGATCTTCTATGGTCGGAAATACCTTCTTCTTAAATAGCTGGTGGGATAGAATGGGCGCGTTTTCGGGACGATTAATCCATTGTATATAGTTGTTTTCAATAAATTTTGAGAATTGCATGTTTGCTTCGGATTTTTGCATCGTCAGAATTTCATGCATATTGTTATCTTCAAGCTTTTCGAGAGACAATTCCCAGTAGACCAATTTTTTGTAGACTTCTGACCATTGATTGAAATCCAAATTGTCATTTAGAATCATCCCTAAATTGCGGAAGTCTTGTTGATAGGCCATGGATGTTTTCTCATTGACAAGACGCTTGTTCTCCGTTAATTTTTTAATTGTCATCAAGATCTGCTTGGGGTTGACCGGCTTGATCAGATAATCATCTATTTTGGAGCCGATGGCATCTTCCATGACATGTTCTTCTTCGTTTTTTGTAACCAGAACAACAGGGACAGTAGGGTTGATCGATTTGAGTATAGCAAGTGTTTCGAGCCCGGTTAGCCCAGGCATATTTTCGTCTAGGAAAACGAGGTGGAAAAAACCATTCTTAAAGGCTTCAACGGCATCATTTCCATTGTTGACCGTGTCAACTTTGTAACCTTTGCTTTCTAAAAATAATATGTGTGGTTTTAGAAAGTCAATCTCATCGTCAGCCCAAAGGATATGTGTTTTTTGCATCTTGTTATTATATGTCTATTAGTAGAGGGGAGGATCGGATTTTCGATCTCATGCTAACATAAGCAAATATCGTGCTTTAGATTTTATTTTTAACATTTCTTAACGGTGAACTAACTATCTTTGTTTTAAGTTTATACTAGTGTTACCCAAGGCTTCGTAATTAAAGCGCTCGGTTTCATAATTTATAGTGTTGATGATCGTATTAATTTGTCGCCACGTTGAACAAAAATAAAATTATTAATGATCCGGTATATGGATTTGTCGCTATTCCTACAGGATTGGTCTTCGACTTAGTGCAACATCCTTATTTTCAAAGGCTCCGCTATATTAAGCAGGTGAGCATGACGCATCTTGTCTATCCCGGAGCTTTACATACTCGTTTTCAGCACGCCATAGGGGCGATGCATTTGATGTCAATGGCTTTGGAAACTTTGCGGAGTAAAGGTGTCATCATTTCTGCGGATGAAGAGGAGGCTGTTCTTTCGGCAATTTTACTGCATGATATCGGTCATGGTCCTTTTTCCCATTCTTTGGAGCATAGTTTGATTGAAGGAGTTTCACATGAGTTATTGTCCTCCCTGTTGATGGATCGTATCAACCAGGATTTGGACGGAAGGTTAAGCTTGGCAATTACAATCTTTAACAATAAATATGAACGCAGATTTCTCCATCAATTGGTGTCGAGCCAATTGGACGTTGATCGAATGGATTACCTCAATAGAGATAGTTTTTTTACCGGTGTATCGGAAGGCGTGATCTCATTTGATCGTATCATAAAAATGCTCAATGTCGTGGCGGATGAAATCGTGGTGGAATATAAAGGGCTGTATTCTGTGGAGAAATTCCTGATTGCACGACGGCTCATGTATTGGCAAGTCTATTTACATAAGACCGTTATCGGTGCTGAACAATTATTGATTAAAATTCTGCAGCGGGCAAAATATTTAACGGCTACTGGTCATAAGCTCTTTTCTACCCCGGCTTTTCATTGGTTTTTAAGCCAGCAGGTCAACAAAACTAATTTTTTGGATGATCCGTTACATTTGGATTGGTTTACTCGTTTAGATGATACGGATATTATGTCTGCGATAAAAACATGGGAACATCATGAGGATTCTATTTTAAGTACAATGTGCCAGCGCGTTATGAAACGTAATCTATATCGCTCTGTCATGAGCAATAAACCATTCTCGCCAGCATATGTAGATTTAGTGAAATCGAAAGTACAAGCTGAGCTGGGTGTGGCTCAGGAGGATATTCATTATTATGTATTTATGCAGGAAATTCAAAACCGTGCCTATAATTCTTCCAAGGATCAAATAAAAATATTATTGAAATCCGGTGAGCTCGTGGATATAACAGAGGCTTCTGATCTAGGGAATTTAGAAGCACTATCGAAAAATGTGGCTAAATACGCCTTATGTTATCCAAAAGAGGTGGGATATGTTGCAATTACTTCCATCAAGTAGTTATTTTTTAATAAAAAAACATAGATTTGTACCATGCAATTTACTGCTCAACAAATAGGGACATTATTAGAAGGACGGATTGAAGGAAATCCAGAAGTTACTGTAGGTAACCTTGCCAAAATTGAGGAAGGTAAAAAAGGCGATCTTTCTTTTTTGTCAAATCCAAAATATGAGCATTTTATTTATACTACTGACGCCTCGATTGTAATTGTGAATGAAGATTTACAATTGACCCAAGCAACTAAGCCGACTTTAACGATCATACGGGTGAAGAATGCATATGCTGCTTTCTCTACTATTCTGAATATGTATAATGAGTTCCGTCTTGACAAAAGCGGACGTGAGGAGCCTCATTTTATACATACTGAAGCGGAGATCGGCCAAGGAGGTTATATCGGTGCATTTGTATATATTGGACGCGGAGCTTCCATTGGAGATAACGTGAAAATTTACCCACAGGTCTATATTGGCGATAAAGTAACGATTGGAGATAATACAACACTCTATCCAGGGGTGAAGATTTATCATGATTGTAAGATTGGGAAAAATGTCGTCGTACATTCTGGTGTTGTGATCGGATCGGATGGATTTGGATTTGCACCACAAGAAGACGGAACATATAAAAAAGTACCTCAGATTGGTTATGTGCAAGTGGAGGATAATGTTGAGATCGGCGCCAATACAGTAATCGATAGAGCAACAATGGGTGCTACAATCGTGCGTGATGGTGTTAAGTTGGATAATTTGATTCAAATTGCACATAATGTTGATATTGGAAAGAATACTGTGATCGCAGCGCAAACAGGTATTTCTGGTAGCTCAAAAATTGGAGAACATGTGGTTTTAGGAGGCCAGGTTGGGGTTGTTGGTCATATTGTTGTTGCAAAGGGCTCTCAAATCCAGGCGCAATCAGGAGTGAATAGATCGATTAAAGAAGAAGGTAAAAAGTGGGGCGGTACACCGGTGATGCCTTATCAGCCCCAATTGCGTTCTAATGTGATTTTTGCACGCCTCCCTGAGTTGGAAAAACGAATCCAAGAGTTAGAAAAGTTAGTAGAAAAAAAATTGAAATAATTATTTTTCATTGAAAATAAACTGTTCTTTAATGGTGATGAAATAAGCATTCCAGGCACGGCTATGGCAACATCGATGTAGCTTAAGGGATAAATGTTTTGTCAAAAGAAGTTTTGATTTAAAAATATGTTATTAGAAATGAATGTAAAACAGCGAACCATCAAAAACGAGGTTGAAATTTCGGGGGTAGGTCTTCATACAGGGAAAATTGTATCGATGACGATCAAGCCAGCTCCGGAAAATCACTGGTTTAAGTTCAGACGTGTAGATTTAGCGGGACAACCAGAAATTTTGGTTGATGCGGATAATGTGACGGATACCTCCAGAGGGACGACAATAACGCAGAATGGAGCAAGTGTGAGTACAATTGAACATTTGATGGCATCGTTAATTGGTTTACAAATCGATAATGTGCTGATTGATATTGATGGCCCTGAAATACCCATACTCGATGGTAGCTCAGCTATTTTTGTGAAGTTGCTGGAGGAAGCGGGATTTGAAGAACAAGATGCTGACCGGGATTATTATGAGATATCCAATAATATCCATTATGCAGAGCCAGATCGCAAAGTTGAAATACTGGGTATGCCGATGGACGGGTATCGTTTGACTTGTATGATCGATTTTAACTCGCCGGTGTTGGGAAGCCAACATGCCGCAATAACATCGATTGAGGACTTTAAATCAGAAATAGCCTCTTCACGTACGTTTTGTTTTTTACACGAATTGGAAATGTTGGTTGATCATGGCCTAATTAAAGGTGGTGATTTGAGTAATGCAATCGTTATTGTGGATAAGGAGACTTCTCCCGAGGAATTGCAGAAATTAGCGCATCTTTTTCATAAAGAAACCGTTGCAGTTGCTAAGGAAGGAATATTAAACAATAATCAATTGCGTTACCAAAATGAACCTGCTCGACATAAATTGTTGGACATGGTTGGAGATTTAGCACTTGTCGGAAGACCTTTGAAAGGGCATATTATGGCTGCACGACCAGGTCATGCAGCGAATGTGGCTTTTGCAAAAAAGATAAAGGAGCAGATCAAAAAAGATAAAACACGTAAAAAAATTAAAGTTTACGATCCCAATATGCCTGCATTATACGATACAGTAGAAATCATGAAGATTTTACCGCATCGTCAGCCCATGCTTATGGTCGATAAAATTCTTGAGTTGACGGAAACACATGTGGTGGGTTTGAAAAATGTTACCATGAACGAAGATCTATTTATGGGACATTTTCCTGGTGCGCCATTATTTCCCGGTGTTTTGCAGGTAGAGGCTATGGCACAGACAGGAGGAATTTTAGTGCTGAAGACGGTCCCTGATCCAGAGAATTGGTTGACCTTATTCCTTAAAATTGAAAATGCACGTTTTAAAGCGCAGGTAACTCCAGGGGATTCTGTTATTTTTAGATGCGACTTGATGGAGCCGATCCGAAGAGGTATCGCAAAAATGAAAGGTGTGGCTATGGTAGGAGAGAAAATTGTGTGCGAAGCGGAGCTTATGGCACAGATCGTAAGAGTAAATAACAACTAAAGTAGTATAGATGATACAGCCATTAGCTTATATTCATCCGGATGCAAAAATTGCTAAAAATGTGGTCATCGAGCCATTTGTAACCATTTATAAAGATGTCGTCATTGGCGAAGGCACTTGGATAGGATCAAATGTGACGATCATGGATGGAGCTCGAATTGGAAAAAACTGTAAAATATATCCCGGTGCAGTAATCTCTGGCGAACCTCAAGATTTAAAATTTGATGGTGAGATTACGACAGCCGAAATTGGAGACAATACAACCATTCGTGAGTGTGTAACAATCAATAGAGGAACTAAGGATAGGTATAGAACGGTCATTGGAAAAAATTGTTTGATCCAAGCGTATAGTCATGTTGCACATGATTGTGAAGTAGGTGATAATTGTGTTTTTTCGAACAACAGTACACTTGCTGGACATATTACAGTAGGCGATTATGTTGTACTTGCTGGGATGGTCGCTGTTCACCAATTTGTTAAAATTGGTTCGCATGCATTTGTTACCGGTGGTTCATTGGTACGTAAGGATATTCCACCTTTTGTTAAGGCCGCACGTGAACCGATTTCTTATGCGGGTATTAATTCTGTTGGATTGAGAAGAAGAGGATTTTCGGAAGAGCAAATTGCCGAGATTCAGAATCTTTATCGCATTCTTTTTGTTCAAAACAGAAATCTGGCTAAAGCAATAGAAATTATAGAAGCTGAATATCAGGCAACGGAAATCCGTGATGAAATTTTGGATTTTATTCGAAACTCAGGCCGGGGTATCATGAAAGGATTCAATAATAGAGCGATGTAGTCGCTTTGTCGATTCTAGTGAATTTGAAAATTACATTAAAAGATATTGGTAGGAGGTATAACAATGAATGGATTTTTAGGCATATAAACTATACCTTCGAGTCCGGCAAGAGTTATGCCATCCTTGGCCATAATGGTTCCGGAAAGTCCACTTTCTTAAAAGTGCTTTCAAGTAGTTTGACACCCTCAGCGGGTGAACTGATCTACACCGATGGAGACCAAGTCCTGGGTGTGGATACGATATATCAGCAGCTGTCTCTCGCAGCTCCTTATGTTGAACTGATCGAGGAATTTACCTTAAACGAGCTGATTGATTTTCATTTTAAATTTAAAAATTATCTTCCTTCTTTTGATAAAGCAACTGTTGTAAAGCTATTGGGATTGGAACTTGCGCTTGACAGAGAGATCCGTTTTTTTTCATCAGGTATGCGTCAACGTGTCAAGCTAGCGCTAGCTTGTTGTTCTGCATCTGCCTTGGTTTTGTTGGATGAGCCTACAAGTAATTTGGATAGTGCGGGTGAACAATGGTATCTTCGTTTAATTGAGCGTACAAAATTGGAGTCTAGATTGTTTATCGTCTGTTCGAACCAAAAAAAAGAGTATGAATTCTGCGATGAAAGTATTTCTATAGTCGATTTTAAGCCTTAGGGAGATCAACAATTTGTTGCTATCACATCGAAAATAGGCGAAAAGTTCTTGTCCTGTATTAAAAATAGCTACTTTCAATAAAACCGTCAAGACTGTATCATCATGAGCAGCTACAAAAGTGAACTGAAGGTTCTCTCCGGCCAATAAAAACAAACAGGTTCAGAAAAAAAGTAGCGAATGAAATTTTAATAACACAATTAGTTTTTGTACTTTTGACGACTCAATAATGAGATAACCGTTTAAAGTTCAATTCAAAGAATGGCTAAGGCATCAGAGGTAAAATCAGGAAATATCTTAAGATTTAACGGAGAATTAGTATCCGTAGAAGAATATATACACCGTACACCAGGTAATTTACGCGCGTTTTATCAAGCGAGAATGCGTAATGTTAAAACTGGTAAGTTAGTTGAATACCGTTTTAGAGTTGACGAATCTGTAGAAATAGCGCGTGTAGAAACTAGCGATTATCAGTATTTGTATGAGGATGGAGATTTCTTCGTGGTAATGGATAACAATACCTACGAGCAATTCAATATTCCTAAATTTTTGTTCGGTGATTCAGCTCGTTTCTTGAAAGAGGGAATGACTGTAATTATTGCTTTTGAAAGTGATGAGCCTATCATGGCAGAAGCTCCAAAAAGTGTTGAGTTGGAAATTACATATACTGAACCGGCTGTAAAAGGAGATACTTCTACAAATGCATTGAAAAAAGCAACTGTAGAGACTGGTGTTGAAATTATGGTGCCGTTGTTCATTAATCAAGGTGAGAAAGTAAGAGTTGATACGCAAACAGGTAATTATATCGAGCGCGTAAAATAATACAAAGATTTTAGGTTTAGGTTGATTATTCGGTCTTGTTAGCGCTCGCTACAAGGCCGTTTTTTTTTACAAAAGTTTCAACTGAGTTGAGCATACGGTTTTCGATTCAGAATAAGAATTTCTAATGGCTTTTGAAGATCAAATAAAAATTGAATTGGGAGGAATGCTATTTTTGATTAATCGTGGCATAAGTGGTAGACTTAAATGGGGATTTTGGTGAAGAAGGGAAATAAAATTTAAAAATAACTATTGTACAAATGAAATCGAAACAAGAATTACGGCTTGAGTATAAAACTAAGCGTTGTCAATTGTCTGTAGAGACAGAAACTACGCTCAATGAACGACTACTTTCGCAGTTTACAAAGCTTGATCTGTCGGAGGTCGAATTTTTGCATATTTTCATTCCCATAGGGAAATATCACGAACCCAATACATATTTAATAATCAACTATATTCAAGAATCTTTTCCACAGATAAAGATCGTCGTTTCGCGATCTAATTTTGAGGACTATTCGATGCAACATTTCATATTGGATGAGCATACCCTATTTGAGACGAACAACTGGGGTATTCCTGAGCCAGTATCCGGCATTAAGGTGAATTCATCGCTTATTGATATGATTATAGTTCCTTTGTTAATTTTTGATCTTTTGGGCTACAGAGTAGGTTACGGAAAAGGGTTTTACGACCGTTTTTTCGCGTCCTGTAAAGTTGATGTGCAGCGTGTTGGACTATCTTTTTTTGATCCAATTGATGTTATTGCGGATAAAAATGAATACGATGTCCAATTGACGCAGGCCATTACGCCAGATCATATTTATCATTTTTTTGATAAGTAGTTGGTTGATTTTGTCGCATGCTGATTTAATTAAAATTATTTTTTATTTTTATTGCGAAATTCAATGCCTGCGCCGATATGTTTCGATATCTTCTATTTTTTCTTTTCCTAGCAATCATACCTTGTCATGTGGTCTATGGGATGGATTTAATGGATTCCAATTCCTCGATAGAAGAGAAGAACTTTTACGAAACAATTATAAAAGAATCAGCGCAGTATCAATCCTCCAGTCTGTCATTGAGTAAATATCTTGCACCCTATTTTAGTCAGGCGGTACGAAAAAATGATAAGGCGCTTTTGGCAATCTATTATTGTTTACTGGCGGATCAGTCGTTTAATGATGAAGGTACAAGAAATAACTTTAGTGATAAATACTATTTAAAAGCGCTGGACCTTGAAGAAGGCTATAGCTACCAAAATGTACGCGTTTGGGTAAAAGTGATGTATGGCTTTTACCTATATCGATGCCTGAAAGCCTCTGAGGCATTACCTTTTATTTTGGAAGGGGAGAAAGGATTAGAAGATGTACCTAAAGAACTTGTTTTAGACCTAACTCAAACGTACAAGAAGCTTGGCTATTTTTTTGGAACCTTAGGTGATTATATTTCTGGAATTAAATATCTGGATTTAGGGCAACGACAAGAACAAATTTCGCCGAGATTGAAAGCTGAAATCTTAGACAATTTAGGTGTATTGACGCTGAAAAGTGGTGGTGATACCTTGCAGGCGATGAAAATTTTTGAATTGGCGCAGACGTTGGCACTTTCAGAAAATGACTCATTACGCTACGCGAAGATTTTAGGTAATCAGGCTGCTGTGTTCGAAGGGATGAAGGACTACCATAAAGCCTTATTGCTCCTCGATAAGGATATTGAGATCTCAAGATCACTTGGTAATGATAGAAATACAATTTTCGCCTTAATGATGCGAATTCGTTTAGATATAGCGAATAAGGAAACGAAAGATGTCCGTCCTATGATTGCGGAAGCTGAATCGCTTTTGTCAGGCTCGGATGATAAGAAGACCATACTTGAACTGGAAATTCACAAGTTGAATTTGGCCATGCAAAGTAACGATATCGGTCGTGAGCTGAATGCACGAAGACGGATAGAACGCCTCCAAGACTCCCTACGCTTTTTAGATGGTGATCCAGTATTGACCCAGTTGAAGTTTATGGCCGATAAGCAAAAGTATGCCGATAAGTTATCGCTGGCGCAAGCTGTTATTAAGAAAAAGCAAGCTGAGAGACGATTATGGGTCATAATAAGTTTGTTGGTACTGGTGGTATTCTTTTTTATTTATAATGCGGTTCGATACCGTGCGAGAAAACGTATACGTGACTATGAATATCAGCTTCTTAATTTAAAGTATACAAAAGCGGAATTGGACAGGGAACTGGTGAGCTCTAAAAGCCAGGTGGAAGAGTACGTCGCTTACCTTAAGCGGAATAATGAACAGATCAATGTGCTTTCTGCTATGCTTGAGGAAAAAGGGAATGTTGTTGAAAAAGATCGTGAGGAACTAAAAATATTGTTGCAGTCACATCTCATCACCGAAGAGAAATGGCAGGAATTTAAATTATTGATTGTAAAAGAGTTTCCCAATTTACTGCAGGATATACAATCCAGATTTCGCGATATAACGGAATCCAATTTGAGGGTAATTGTACTTATGAAACTGGGGTTAAATAATAAGGAAGTAGCCAATGTATTGGGGGTCACTCCAGACGCCATAAAAAAATCTATGCAGCGCTTGAAAAAGAAGCTTGGAGATCAAGCTGGGGTGCTTATGGATTACATTTCCGACAAAGAGTTTGTTTAATGTCGATCATCGGTTGGCCGAGGGGCCTTTTGGATGCCAAGTTGAGATCGTATTGTGGTCGACTTCGACCTGTATGCAGGGTGAGTCTACAGTGAGTCCACGTTGAGTCTACCTTTTTAAGTGCTTTCATTGTGCTGGTACGTTTTTTACAAGTTGGGAGCAGGCAGAACATAAGGCGAATTTGGCTATAAGGTATTTGCAAAAAAGACCCTTGAAAATTGCAAGATTGAAAATCCTCGTTTGACTGCTATTTGTAAATCACTAAAAATCAAGCTGATGTTTGGTTTTCAGGCTTTCCCTTAGTAAATTGAAGTATGGGAGTCAATGATAATGGATTTATCAGGGGGCTGGTTGGTCCTCTCGTAAATAGAAAAGTTGGTGACAAAAATTATGTTCAGAGTAGGCCAAAACCTGTCAAACAAAAGGAAGATACAAAAAAAGCAGGGCGGGAGTTTGGAACGGTGAGCCGTGCCGGTGCACTGATTCGAACGTATCTTAGTGAAATCCATCAGCAGCTCCACGATGGGCAGATGGGCAATCGCCTTAATAGGCAGATCTACCGTGCGATAAAGACAAATCTTGATCGCGAAAAAGGCAGTCGAACACTGAGTAACTGTGTACTGGATCGCTTGGTAAATTTTCAATTCAATGAAAACTGTCCAACACAGGACTATCTTTTTATCGATCCTGCCATTTCACTGAGCAAAAAGAAATAACTGAAGGTATCTTTTCCGGAGTTTGATATGAAAAGAGCCATGATCCTTCCTAAAAGATGTAATGCCATTGTATTCAAATTTCAAGCATTCGCATTCAATTTTGATCAACTTAAATCTGTCGTCATTCAAGACACGGAATGGGAATATGATGTGAAGTATAAAGAGAACATCATACCGGAAAAATCCTTGTCCATAGCATGTGGCGATTTTGTAGGCAGTTCTATTTTTGTTGGCTTTACTATTTTGTATCTGGCGAAGGATCGTCGTCGGCCAAATATACTCAACGAGAAGGATTTTAATCCAGCTTCGATTCTAACTGCTTTTCAGCTTGAATGATGTGGTTGGAAGGATTCGAAAGAAGGGATGTCGAAGGACTCGTACTGCCAAAAATATGACCGTCTTAGTTTTTAAGACGGTCATATAACGTTAAGCTAAGTATTATGCTTTGTTGCCGCACAATAGGCTACTGTTTAATCCAAGGGATTTTCTTTTAGATTTTTTTCCCATGCCCAGGCAGAAGCCATCATTTCATCAATACCAAGTGCTGCTTTCCAATGCAACTGATTAGCTGATTTAGTAACGTCGCCATAAACCTTGATAATATCTCCATCACGACGTGGACCAAATTCGTAATTCAGTTTTTGTCCAGAAGCTTTCTCAAAAGCTTTGATCGCTTCAAGGACAGAATACCCGTTTCCTGTTCCCACATTAAAGACATCGTATTTTCCGTTGGGGTTGCCTTGTTCCAACAATCTGATTGCTGCAACGTGAGCTTTTGCTAAGTCAACAACATGGATGTAGTCGCGGATACAAGATCCATCCGGTGTGTCGTAATCAGAGCCAAATACCGTTAATTTTTCTCTTTTTCCAATGGCAGTTTGTGTGATAAATGGAAGCAGATTCTGAGGAACACCGTTTGGTAATTCACCGATCAAAGCCGACTCATGTGCACCTACTGGGTTGAAATAACGGAGTGCGATAATGTTGTAGTTATCATATGCAGCGGCAGTCTCCTGTAAAATTTCTTCCGCAATTTGTTTTGTGTTGCCATAAGGAGAGGTGGCCTTCTTCACGGGAGCACTTTCGTCGACAGGTAAATAGTCTGGCTCACCATATACGGTACAGCTTGAAGAAAAGACAAAATTAATCGGCTTATTTTGATATGCTTCTAATAAGTTGATTAACGAGAAAAAATTGTTGTGGTAATATTTTAAGGGCTTCTGTACAGATTCACCTACAGCTTTAGAGGCCGCAAAATGGATAATGCCCGAGATATCGGTATTGTTTTTTACAAATTCATTCACGCGGTCTGTGTCACAAAGGTCAAACTGGTGAAATTCAGGTCTAACGCCGATGATCTTCTCAACCTGATCCAAAATTTTGATGTTTGAATTGGACAGATCATCCACGATGACAGGCACATATCCTGCTTGATGTAGTTCGACCACTGTGTGCGAACCGATATAACCTGTTCCTCCTGTGACTAATATTTTTTTGTTCATTATTGTTGATTATAGTAAGTAAAGTCTTTATGTGATAAGGTATTCAAAGGGATCTTTTTGTAAAATGCTATGGTTTTTTTCAATCCTGTTTTTCGATCTATTTGAGGTTCCCAGGCTAATTTAGATTTCGCCAGGCCAATATCCGGTTTCCGTTGTTTTGGATCATCAACCGGCAATGGTTCGTAGACGATTTTACTCGAGCTGTCTGTCAATTCGACAATTTCATGGGCCAATTGCAGCAAGCTGATTTCGTTCGGATTACCAATATTTATCGGTGTGACACATGCCGAATGCAGTAGGCGATAAATGCCTTCGATCTGATCGTCAATATAACAGAATGATCGTGTTTGCGAACCATCCCCAAAAATCGTAATGTCTTCCCCCCGAATCGCTTGTGCGATAAAGGTAGGAATAGCGCGGCCATCATTGAGGCGCATTCTAGAACCAAAGGTGTTAAATATCCTGACAATACGGGTATCCAGACCATGTGCATTATGATAGGCCATTGTTATTGCCTCCTGGAAACGCTTCGCTTCATCGTATACACCGCGAGGTCCAACGGGATTTACATTGCCCCAGTAGTCCTCGGATTGTGGCGAAACAAGTGGATCGCCATAAACCTCAGAGGTGGAGGCGACTAATATGCGTGCTTGTTTGGCGCGTGCAAGGCCCAAGAGATTATGTGTTCCCAAAGATCCGACTTTCAATGTTTGTATCGGAATTTTAAGATAATCAACGGGACTGGCTGGCGAAGCGAAATGCAAGATATAATCCAAGTGTCCGGGAACGTGGACAAATTTCGATACATCGTGATGATAGAAGTCGAAATTTTCCAACTTAAATAGATGTGCTATATTCTGTAGATCTCCGGTAATCAGGTTGTCCATTCCAATGACATCGTAATCTTCCGCAATAAAGCGATCGCAAAGGTGAGAACCGAGGAAGCCAGCTGCTCCTGTTATCAAAATCCGTTTGCGATGTTTATTTTCCACTCAATGGTTCCGTTTAATGAAATGGGTTTAATATCTTTGACTAAGATAAACATTATTTTAAAAACATGCGTTTGCTTTATTCAATTGGAATCTTTCTTTATGGACTCTTACTGCGTATTTTGGCTCCTTTTCACGCCAAAGCCAAGCTTATGGTAGAGGGGCGAAAAGACTGGTATTCGAGGATGAAACAAACGGTTGATTCTTCCCAAAAACATATTTGGTTTCACTTTGCATCATTGGGCGAATTTGAGCAGGGAAGACCTGTCCTGGAAGCGGTGAAAAATAATTATTTGGATCATAAAATAATTGTAACATTTTACTCTCCCTCTGGTTACGAAATCAGAAAAAACACCGCTTTGGCCGATTATGTTTTTTATCTCCCCTATGATACTGCTCAGCATGCACGGCTTTTTCTCGACCTGATCAATCCAAGTTTCGCTGTGTTCACGAAATATGAATATTGGTATTATTTTTTTGAAGGCCTACATAAACGGGGCATTCCCTTGTTTCTGATCTCAGCAATATTTAGACCCGATCAGATCTTTTTTCAGGCTTATGGTACTTTTTTTCTGAAAATTTTAAGTTTTGTGACTTACTTCTTTGTGCAAAATGAAGAAAGTGTACGTCTTTTGAAAGAATATGGGATACGGAATGCTGGGTTAGCCGGAGATACACGTTTTGACCGCGTGGTAGACATTCCTAAAAATAGAAAAATGATTTCCGAGATCAGCCAATTTGTTGGTGAAAGTCCGACGCTTGTCGCAGGAAGTACCTGGCCGGAAGATGAACAGGCTCTACAGGAATTGCTTCAGGGTTATTCAGACTATAAGCTGATCTTGGCGCCACATGAAATCAATGAATCACATTTGGCGAGCATTTTTAACCTTTGGCCGAAGGCGCTCCGCTTTTCGGAGATGGCTAGCTACGATGCCGCATTAGTTGCCGATTCAAAGGTGCTGGTTATCGATAACATTGGTATGCTTTCGTCTTTGTATGGCTATGGCCAACTGGCTTATATTGGTGGTGGTTTTGGCGTAGGGATACATAACACACTCGAGGCTGCAACGTATGGCATACCGGTGCTATTTGGTCCAAATTTCAAGAAGTTTCAGGAGGCGAAAGAGCTCGTGCAAAATGGATCCGGTTTCGCCATTGGTAGTGCTAAAGAACTAAAGAAAATCTTTGCTGTTCTACAAGATCAGGCTGTCCGTCAAGAGGCGGGAAAACTGGCCCGTGCGTATGTGCTGCAGAAGGCCGGAGCAACAGCAATTATAATGAAATACCTCAAAAGCAATTCCGTGAAAATATAAGCGGTAGCTGTACTGCCGCCGCCTATATTCTGCAGGTTACGCGTGGTTTCTTATTCTTGATGCTTGACTGCCTCCTAATAATAGGTATATCTTCTTACACCGGTAATGTGACGCGATAAGCGCATCACCTGATGGGAATATCCGTATTCATTGTCGTACCAGACATATAAAATAACATTCCTGCCATCTCCCGAAACGATCGTCGCTGGAGCATCCACGATTGCGGTGGCAGTGGAACCAATAATATCCGAAGAAACGAGTTCATGATCTTTAGAAAATTTAATCTGTTCGACCAGGTCACCCTGCAGAGATGCCTCTTTTAAAAGTGCATTGATTTCGTCGACCGTAGTTTTGGCTTTAATTTCGAGATTTAAAATTGCCAATGATCCGTTTGGCACGGGAACGCGAATGGCATTGGAGGTCAGTTTGCCCTTTAGCGATGGCAATACTTTTGAAACAGCAGCGCCCGCTCCAGTTTCTGTGATCACCATATTGAGCGCCGCAGCACGACCCCGTCTGGACTTTTTGTGCATATTGTCGACAAGATTCTGGTCGTTGGTATAGGAATGTATGGTTTCGATATGTCCTTTTTCAATGCCTATTTTATTTTCAAGCACCGCCAAAATAGGGGATATTGCATTCGTCGTACAGGAAGCAGCGGAAAAGATCGCATGCTTTTGCAAGTCAATATTATTTTCATTGACTGCATATACGATATTTGGAACACCTTTCCCCGGTGCTGTTAATAAAACTTGGGCGACACCCTTGGATTGCAGGTGACGACTTAGTTCTTGCTCATCTCGAAAAGCGCCCGTATTGTCGACGACCAAAGCATGCTGTATTCCATACTCGGTATAATCGATATCTTCTGGCTGTTTGGCTGAGATAAGGTGGACAGTGATACCATTGATAATAAGTGCCTGATTAGGAATGTCGGCCTGTATGTCGCCCTCGAATGCACCATGTATGGAATCTGTTTTTAATAGTGTCGCTCTTTTCAATATGGACTTGCTGTCATTGGCGTCCCGGGTTACAATGGCACGAAGGCGAAGCTGCTGTCCGGCACCGGCTTTATGCATAAGCTCTCGGGCGAGTAAACGGCCGATACGGCCAAATCCATAAAGAACAACATCGCGTGGTTTTAATTCCGCTTGTTGATTGATGTCCTTTAATTCATTTGTTATAAAACTCGGCAGGTCGTTGTTGTCAATTGCCTGTTTCTTGACCTGTAAGGTAAGTTTTCCGATATCGATACGTGCAGGAGATAGGGTGAGCTTTTCCAATTCCTGTGCCACCTGAAGAGTGTCAAAAATATCGAATGGCTCTTCGGTAAGGAGGACGCTTTCCTTGACCAGGTTAAGAATTGAACTCGATTTTACATCAATGAGTTGATTTCGAAAAAATACAAGTTCAATAGCGCGGTTATACCACAGGTTACTGACAATTTGAATTAAGCTTACGGCAGCGTTTTGTTGCTCTCTGTAACTTTTGATCTCTAAGTCAAAAGATGGCTTGTGTGACATAATAATGTTATAATAGATTATGTTGCAAACATAGCACAAAGAGCCAAAAAAAATAACCTATATTTTTATTTTCGTAATATTTAAAACATAAACACGGTTGTTATTATTGTTTTTGTAATTTTTATCTATTTTATTTATTAATCTTCTATAACAAATAGGTCGGACATAATATGATCGGCCATTAATTTACCTGCATCCGTTAAACGTAATTTACTTTCTTCCAAAACAAGATTGCCCTCTTCCAGAAATGGCTCTGCATCCTTCAATACGCGGTTTTTGATAGATTGCCCGAATTTACTTTCCAGCGCAATCAAATCGAGCCCCCACATGGTTCTCAGCGAAGTCATGATACTTTCGTTGATTTGGTCCAATGTTGAAAGCTCCTCAATTTGCAGGGGAAGTTGGTTTGAATTGATTGCGGTCATATATTTCGCGTTGTTGGAAACATTCCAGGCTCTGGAAATTCCATTGAACGAATGTGCCGAAGGGCCTATACCAAGATAATGTTTACCTTTCCAATAATTTGTATTGTGACGCGCATAAAGGCCATTTTTTGCAAAATTGGAAATTTCATATTGTTCATATCCCGCAGCTTTCAATGTATGGATAAGGAGACTCATCTGATCTGCGGCCTGATCCGAATCAATTGCTGGACTTAAGCCTTTTTTAATGAAGTGATCCAATGCTGTCTTATTTTCTACAGTCATGGAATACGAAGAAATATGGGGAATTTCAAAGTCAATCAGCTGTTGCATATTGTGGCGCCATTTCTCGTCAGTCAGTAACGGATAGCCATAAATAAGATCACAGGTAATATTTTCAAAGCCCGCATCTTGCACCCGCATAATTGAAGCCAGTGCTTCTTGTTGATTATGTGCTCTGTTCATCCATTTAAGATCCTCTTCAAAGAAAGACTGTATGCCTATGCTGAATCGATTGATTACTGTATTCCGTAGACTGTTTACTTTGGCGGCATTTAAATCGTCGGGATTAGCTTCCAGTGTAATTTCAGCATGATTTGCGATGTCAAAATGCTTCCCTATCGTATCGATGATCTGGGCGATCTCATCCGCTTCCAGTAAGGAAGGGGTACCGCCACCAAAATAGATCGATTCGACCTTTTTGTCTTCCAAATAGGATGCCCTGAGTTCAATTTCCCGTCGTATGGCATTGATCATCTCACTTTTGTATTGTAGTGAAGTGCTAAAATGGAAGTCACAATAATGACAAGCCTGTTTACAGAAGGGAATATGGACATAAATCATGGGGACAAATATACCAAGACCTGACCAAATCGCTCCTTATTTTTTCTTCTTTCGAGTATGCATACCTGAAATCTTTTCTAGACTTATGCCTAGATGCAAGAGGAATTTATAGGTTTAACTATTTCCGGTAGCCACTAGCCGAATAAATTCCGGGTAAGATAGCTGTTGGACTTTTCCGCAGTTCATTAAAGGATTTAAAAAGAAAGTGCAATAGGATGGAAGAATCATCCACAAGAAGGTTGACAACGAGCTGGTTATTCGTTATCTTGTTGTCGATATTTTTGTAGAAGTACCAATATAACACCTCATGTCTGATGAAGGAAAGTGAATTCAAGAGTTTCTTTCTAAAAAATTGTGGGTATCAGCCTCGTGTAAATTATTTCATGGGAGCCGATCAAATAGATTAGAAAACGAATTATTTTCTTCTAATAAAAGTAAAATGTATGAAAACCTCCCGTCGAGACTTTCTAAAAAACGTTGCCGGTGTTTCCGGCCTCTTCCTGTTTTCAAACCATGGATATGCGTTTGGGGCTATTCCTAAAGACTTTTTTAATAATCAGGACTCTTTTATCGATCGGTTGTTACCGGCACCAAAAGGCGGCGGATTTGCGATGAAAGATTATTGGATTTGGGATCCTTCGGTTATAAAAGGAGAGGATGGACGATATCATATGTTTGCTTCGCGTTGGAGCAAACAATATGGTTTTGGTAATTGGGTCACAAACTCAGAAGTCGTCAGGGCTATTTCAGATACCCCTGAAGGGCCATACGAATTTGTTGAAGTTGTTTTGCCCGCTCGGGGGAAGCAATATTTTGATGGTTGTACAACACACAATCCGCGCATTGTAAAAAGCGGTGACTATTATGTACTTTATTACTTTGGCAATAATTATGATGAGCCAACTCCTGCTTTTACAGAAAATGTATGGGAGTCGGGCCTAGGCCAGAAAGCCTGGATGCATAAACGTATTGGGATGGCCTATTCCAGATCAATTGCAGGGCCATGGAAACGAGTTGATCAACCGATTCTGAATCCGCGGAAAGGAGAATGGGATGCCTCCATTACATCAAACCCTTCGCCAGTTGTCTTACCGAACGGAAAGGTTTATTTAGTGTATAAATCTTCCCCACTAAATTATAATCCGCCACTTCTATTGGGAGCTGCACAAGCAGATTCTTTTCTCGGACCTTATCGCCGTTTGTCGGAAAAACCCATTTTTTCATTCCATACGGACCAAAACCATGAAAATGATGTAGAAGATCCATTTGTGTGGCATAATGGTCAGCAGTTTGAACTTATTATGAAGGACCGTTACGGAAAGATCTGCGGTGAAGAGGGGGGCGGGATACACGCTTATTCGAAAGATGGTATAGATTGGCATCTTTCAAAGTCTGTAAAAGCTTATTCTAAAACAATTCAATGGGATGACGGCACAACGAGTCATCAGGCCAATTTTGAACGACCGTTTTTATTATTTGAAAATGGGAAACCTACGCATTTGTTTGCTGCTACGGGAGATGGTTCGGCGCCCTATCAATTTGAACGCACATGGAATATGGTTATTCCTCTTAAGAATACCTAATTCAGGTTAGGTGATTAGAAAAAAAGCTTCCAAACCAGGTATATGTGAAGTGGTTTGGAAGCTTTTTTTGCCCCGATCTGTTCAGATAATGGGAATCTACGAGTTATTTGCTAAAACTGTTGTTTGCCGATTCTACATCCGCTAAGCGTAGTGAAGGATCAATAGTTACCGCTTTTGGTGTTTTCGACACATGGATAGTATAGTCGGGTTTGGTCCAAAACCAATCTTCAAGCACGGTCCTTTTAACACCTTTGTATATGTCAAAATGTTCTTCCGGTTTTTCTCCCCGCATTTCACGCAAAGGAATATAAAATAGTTCTTTACTTCCATCTGTGTATTCTACCAGAACATCCAGTGGCATGGCAAAATTTGACTTATTAGCCAATAAAATGTCGGTGTCTGTTACTTTTTCGATGGCGTAATCAATTTGACGTGTTGTATTGATAAACAGATTGAAATACCATTTTAAGTTTATACCGGAAACCTCTTCAGCAACGCGTTTAAAATCATTTGGTGTCGGATGTTTAAATTTCCAGATGTCATAAAATTTCAGGAAGGTTTTTTCCAAATTTTCCTGACCAATAATATAACCCAACTGTTCTGCAAGCACGGCACCTTTGTTGTATGCTTCGTTGCTGTAGCCGTAGTTGGTGTTATAATAATCTGCCAGTAAGCTCATCGGTTCTTCTTTACCTGAAAGAGCCAATTTATAGTAGCCACGGTAGGCGGCAATTTGTGGGTTGGAGGCAATAGCACCTCTTTTTTCAAAGATATGTTGCATGGCCAACTCTTCGACATAGGAGGTGAAACCTTCATCAAACCATTCATCTACGGTTTCATTGATCCCAAACAATTGTTGGTACCAGGAGTGTGCCGATTCATGGAATATGACACCAACAAGACTTTTTAGATTGCGGCCGCCTGTGATCAGAGTAGCTGTGCCATACTCCATACCACCATCGCCACCCTGAATGATGGTATAAGTTGGCCATGGATATTTACCAAACTTCGCACTACAGAAGTCAAAGAATTCGGTAGAAAGGCCTATTGCCGTTTTCCAATTTGAAATAACTTCTTTGTCAGTTGGCAAGAATACGGTATATACTTTTATACCATTTTTACTTGAAGCGGAATCCACAACAAATTTGGGGTCTGCGGCCCAGACAAAATCATGGATATTTTGGGCTCTATAGTGCCAGGTCGCTTTATTGTCGATGGCTTTTACTTTCGCTTTCTGTTGATAACCTTTGACCTCTGATGGGTTTTGAAGAACACCTGAGGCACCAACAACATAATTTTTATTGAGGTGTATGGTGACGTCAAAATTGCCAAAAGGAGCAATAAATTCACGACCTGTATATTCATCCAAATGCCAGCCGAATTCATCGAATTGGGCCATCTTCGGATACCATTGCGCCATAGATAATGCTACACCTTCGGCAGAATTCCGGCCAGTTCTTCTGATTTGTTCCGGAACTTGTGCGGTCCACTCCATATCAAAACGTGCTGTTTCGCCATCTTGGATAGGAGTTGGTAAAGCGACCTCCAAGATCGTTCCGTCAATTTTAAATGATGCGTTAGCCCCATTCATTGTTAAGCTTTTGATTTTTTGATAACCAATTTGATTGGTCTTAAGCTCTCCGATGCGGCTTTGATATACCGGCTTTTCTTTTGTGCCAAGGTTGGTCACCATGCGCTTGTCTGGATCACTGATGTTTTTTAAGCGGTAATCCATCATCGATCCTGGTTGAAAAGCATTGAAATATAGATGGAAATATACTTTTTTAAGTGATTGCCCTGAATTATTGCTGTACTTCAAGGTCATTTTTCCATCGTACTGATATGCTTTTTCATCCACGTTGACATCAATATGGTAGTCAACTTTCTGTTGCCAGAATCCTTTTCTTTGGGCCTTCGCTACTGCCCCCCAAATATTCAATACACATGCAAGTGTAAAAAAGGATATTATTTTGATTTTCATGCCCCAAACTTACAAAATTGTCTCAATAAATGGCACTTAAACGAATGTAACGAAGTTAATGTCATCAAATCTTGACGAAAGTTGACTGTTCTTTGGGAATTGGCTTGGTTTTGGTTAGGGAATTTAACTGTTAAGTTAAAAATCAATTTTACTGTTTTTATGGAAAATCTATATTATAAGCCCTCGGGAAAGGCTCCTGCTTTGGCATTTATCGGATCTCTTGTGCTAGGAACAATCAGTGCCGTTGTATTGGCAATTGTTTACATCGCTTTGCAGTGGTTTATCCCTATTATTTATTTTAATGTATTTATTACATTGGGATTTGGTACTGGGATATTCTATTTGCTGAATTTCTGTTTCAAAAAATGGAAATTAAGAAATAAGGGCATTGCACTATTGATTACTTTGCTAGTCGCGCTTTTAGCCTTTTATGCGCAATGGGCTCTTTTCGTTTCGCTGATGTACAATGCGGAGGGAACCATGGGCGGAGATACCTGGGTAAAATCATCTTTCAATCTGGAAGGGTTCAAAGCCTTTTTCTTACACCCTTCATTTATTTGGGAAGCGATGTAAGGTTTAAACGAAGTCGGTACCTTTACCTTGAAAAAGAGCCCGGTTTCGGGTGGTATGTTGTGGGCCGTTTGGGCGATTGAGATGGGTATTATTCTGATTACGCCGCTTATTATGGCTTTCCGCGGTATTACTATTTATCCTTTTTCTGAAAAAGACGAAGTATGGATGAATAAGCGGACATTGCCCGGAAGGTTGAAATTCGTGGCGGATAAAGATGCCGTCGTAAGCTCCTTGGGGAATCATGATTTTGCCTATGTGTATGATCATCTTTCAGATGAAGAAGAGCATTTCTCTTTTGCCACGGCCGAATTATATGGATCTGAAACGGACGACCATCAGTATCTGACCATCTATAATCATCAGTTTACGGAAAAGAAAGGCAAGATGGAAGAGAAGAAGGATGAGGTTATCGAATTTTTGCGGATCAATAGAAATAGTCTATAAACGAAATATACTGCCGAGTTGAGTTGCTCCTTATCATGCATTGGCAGCTCAAATTCGATGGTATCGTTTGGTTCTCTAAAAAAAGATCCCAGGAATGTTTATTCTGGGATCTTTTTCTTAAGGTTATTGCACCAAAGTTCCGCCCTTTGATTTCCATTCATTGATGGAAGGACTGTAAATTTTGACGTCCTTAATACCGTTTTTTGCCAATATGGATGCTGCTATTGTTGCGCGGTCTCCAGACTGACAGTGCAGGTACAGCTGTTTGTTTTGGTCAATTTTGTGGAGATTGTCTGCAATTGTACCGACAAAGATATGAGTAGCATGAGGTAAATGCCCCTCTGCAAACTCACTAGAATTGCGTACATCAAGTATTTGGATATCGGATCTGCCCAATACACTATTCATCTCTTCGAAACCGATGAGTTGCTGGTGCTCCAATGCAATTCCCAAATGCGGGATCGTATCTGGCGTAACATATCCAGCGACTTGATCCAATCCAATGCGCATAAGCTTGCGGGCAATGTCGTCCAATTGACTTTCCGCTACAATGAGTATAAACGGATCTGTGTAATTAAGGATCCAGCCAGCCCAGGTATTAAATGTTTTGTTGTTCTGAATATTGATGCTATTGGGGAGATACCCTTTGGCAAAATCAAACTTGTAGCGTGTATCAATGACGGTTGTTCCTTGCTGGTATAAATCCAGAAAAGTTTCGTTCGTTAACTTGTTGTACTGAGGAACTGCCGTTTGCAATGGCCGCGCTATTTTGTTGAGTTTTTTCATCATGGCAAAATAGCGTGGCGGTTCGGGCTGTCCTGATAATAGTTCTTCCACGAAGGCTGTTTCGTTGTTTTGGTATTGAAGTGCCCAATTGCGTATTTTTTCATAACCAACCGTTGAACTCGGAACGGCGCCCAGCGCCTTTCCACAAGCGGATCCGGCCCCATGCGCGGGCCATACCTGAATATGATCAGGTAGCGTCAGGAAATGTTGTAACGATCGGTACATTTGGTGGGCCCCAATTTCCTTGGTTCCGACCATTCCCGCTGCATTTTCCAACAGATCTGGGCGTCCGATATCGCCAACAAACACAAAGTCACCTGTAAATAGCATGACCGGCTCCATGGTTGCAGGCGTATCAATCAATACAAAACTGATACTCTCGGGCGTATGTCCGGGTGTATGGATAACCTGGAAAATCAGATTTCCAACGTGAAATTGATCGCCATGTTTTAATCCAATATGTGGGAATTCATAGTGCCAATCTTCTCCACCTTCATCGGATAGATAAGGTTTGGCGCCTGTCAATGCGGCTAACTCTAGCGTACCTGAAAGGTAGTCGGCATGGATATGTGTTTCCGCAATATGCGTTATGGTCAGATTATTCTTTTGTGCAATCTCAAGATAGCTGTCTACATCTCTTTTAGGGTCAATGACAATAGCGACACCCTTGGCTTGACAACCAATGATATAACTTGAATGTGCTAAAGATGACTCAAAAATGTGTTGAAAAAACATAGCGTGTGATTTTAATGATTTACAAATTGAATGAATTCGAAAGCAAAAATTAGGATGCCAATACTAATTAAAAAGTACCCAAAAATACCTTTCAATTTTGCTGCATCTAATTTGTCTTTCCATTTGGAACCAATTTGGAGGCCTATTAAAGTGATTAACGTAAAGGTAACCAATATAAACCAATTCATATGTTCCAGGAACTGATAATTCGCGATCAAACCGAATGAAGCGTTTAAACCGATTATAAACAACGAAGTGGCAATGGCCTGTTTAAGTGGGATTCCTAAGAGTAAAACGAGGGCAGGTACAATGATAAAGCCTCCTCCCGCGCCCACCAAGCCAGTCATGATACCGACGAGCAATCCGACGAGGAAAACGTTGAAAATCTGACCAATTCCGCTTCTGAATTGATCGTGCTGAACCTGTTTACGTTTTCGCACCATTGCTGTTGCAGAAATCAGAATCACCATCGAGAAAAGTAACATGATGATATGGTTTCTGGAAACCGCTATTTCGCCCAGGTGAAATGACTCTGGTATGGCTACAAGCAGATAACGCTTGGTCAGAAAGACAGAAATTAGCGATGGAAAGAGAAAAATGGCAGTAGTTTTCAGATCAATTTCTCTTTTTTTCAACGGAGAAATTGATCCGACCAAGGCTAATATTCCTATAGAAAACAGCGAATAGTCCAATGCATATTGAGGTTCTATATGAAAAATATAAACAAAGATGGGCAATGTTAGAATACTTCCGCCGCTACCCATCAAGCCCATTGATAGCCCGACCAGAACAGCTAATATAAAACCAGCTATAAATATTAATTCCATGTTCTCTTTCTAAAATTTAAACTCCAGGTACAGGCCTCAGATTTCGGATATATGAGGTAGTTTCATAACAAAGTCTGTTCAACTTAATGCGGCAACTTATTGCGCAACAGCCCATAAAGCCAAGTACCCAACAAAGCAAAAAGAAGGACGATTCCAATAGTCCAATAACCGGCACCGATTAGGGCAAACATGGGGCCCGGACACGCACCTGTCAATGCCCATCCCAAGCCAAAGATTGTTCCTCCGACCAGGTATCGTGTAATACTTTTGTCTTTGTCATAGAATGCTATTTGCATCCCGTTACTATCTTTGATTCGCTTTCTCTTGATGATCTGTACGATTATAATTGCTGTGGTCAGTGCTGTACCGATGATGCCATACATATGAAAGGAACGAAATTGAAACATTTCGTAGATTCTATACCATGACGCGGCCTCCGATTTGTATAAGATGATTCCAAACAATATACCGATGAAAATAAATTTTAGTGCTTTCATTTATGCGAAAATTAGTGGGAATAAAAAATGAACCATGATGATCCCGCCTAGGAAGAAACCTATAACAGCAATCAAAGAAGGAAGCTGAAAATTGCTAAGTCCAGAAATAGCATGGCCTGATGAACATCCACCAGCATAGCGTGTTCCAAATCCAATCAATACACCGCCAATACTTAAAATTAGAAACTGAAACAAAGATCCGTCGAAAACGAATATGGATTCAGGAAGGTAGCCTTGTAGCTGGTCGATAATACCCAGCTCTTTTAGGTCGGCAATACTTTTGGGATTAATCTGGCTTGCAGCGCCATCGCTCAGAAAATGATGTGCAATAAAACCGCCAATGGCTGTCCCGAGTACCACCAATAAATTCCATGATTGGGTCTTCCAATCGAATCTGAAAAAAGAGGAAGTTTTTCCGGCACCTAATACAGTACACATGGTGCGTAGATTATTGGACATGCCAAAATCCTTCCCCTGTTTGAGCAGCAGGTACATGACTAGCGCAATTAAAGGTCCTGAAATATACCAGGGCCATGGTTGTTTAATGTATTCCAATAGCATAACAATGTTCTTAAGTGATGTTACAAAGGTACATACTGCCTTTGCAAAAGCCTGTAACAAATGTTACCGAAGGAAGAAAGAATTTATAGGTCGTAATATTCGATGTCTGCGGTCTTTAAGGCTTCGGTTAGCAGAGGAAGATCATCTTCTTTTTGAAACAATTTGTTGCGCCAAGTACGAAAAGCCGGTCCTTTGTTTTGGTTGATAATGATCAGGTTTCCGCCAGAACGTTTAAGATTCCTGATATGAGAAATATTATTCAGAGGGAAAACGATTGTTTTTTTAGCATTGCTTATCTGCAGTGTATTTTCGTCCAAGACCCAAGTCGATGATAAAGTCGAACACTTTATGGCCAAATACAGTGCTAAAGGGATTATTAAAAGAGCAACAATAATCTTGAGAATTTCTTGTATGGGAACTTTAGACATGACCATTCCGATCAAAAAGATTGAAACCAGCAAGATTAACATGTATTTTCCACGATGCAATGTCGACAAGTGGAATGTCTGTGGATTACTCTTCATATTTCTTGATAAACTTCCCTTTTGCGTCAATATAGTAAAAATTCTCTAGATCCTCCGTTACAAGCGCTAGCCCGTTTTCAAAAGCTTGGGCATTCTGAAATTTAATTGGGACCACGACTTTTCCTGTGTAATCAATGTATCCATACTTGTCGTCTTTAAAGGCCAGAAGAAGTTTCTCTCCTGCAAAAGACAGAAATTCATAGTCCTTCTTAAGTTGATTGTGCCCAGTTTTATTAATAAGCTGGTAGGATTGGTTTACTATAATTAACGCGAGATTATCGCGATAATCTGAAATGGTCTCATATTTGGCAGGAAGTAAAACAGTGCCTTTTTGATCAATAATACCCGTGTATTCTCCTTCCGTAAAAAGTCCATATGCTGGGCTAGGTACTGAAATAAAGTCATACTTCGCTTTCAGCAATATTTTACCGTTTGTATCCAGAAGTCCATACTTAAGATCGCTCATATAAACCACAGGACCGCCTTCGGTTTCTAAACTGAGCGATTCATATTGACATGGAATAACTTCTTTGCCATGGAGGTCTATCAAGCCAAACATTTGCGCTGCATCGTTTACGATGGCATAGTCTCCTACATAGCTATATATTGCCGTATATTTTGCTGGTGTTAATTTGTTTCCTAAGCTGTCCTGTACACCAAAATATGATGTGCTGGAATCTTGATACCAAGATAGATGGTCGTTTAACGTGGAATCTACAGCTTCATCTGTAGCTTCACCTTCTTCGTAATCCGCTGGAATTTCAAAGAGCGATTGGTCGAATGGTATCTCCTCGACTTTAGTGGCCTGAATTCCTAAACCCGCCGATCCGATATAGAGCGCTGCCCCAGGTACTTTTTCGAGATAATCGTAAGTGCCCCAGTATAACTTTGGTAATTTGGGTGCATACCAAACGGTAATTTCTGTTTGTTGGTCTTGACTACCTGTTAGATTGAATGTTGCTTTTTCGCAGGTGATTCCTGCAATTATTTTCTTTTGATTAGGAATTAAGCTGATCTCAAAATCCCCTGAATAGGCATAATTATCGCCTTCGTTTGCGAAAGTCTCAATGAGTTTGCCCGTGGCCAGTTCTGTTGCGGTATAGGTTTTATTTACTTCATCCAGTAGAAAAGAACTGCCTTCGCGGATATTGCTGATCTGTATCGATTTTCCAAATAATAAACTTTCAATGCGCATCTGGTCTTTCGCGATGAAGGCCTGCATTAACGCTTCATTATTTCCAGCCAATATTTTGATGAATTCTGAAGATGCCGTATCTGTTCCCGTTTCAGGATCAGCAAATTGGTATGAAATTTTATATAGTTTCTCCTGAGCATGTCCTTGTCCTATAAGGAGTAAAAACGCAAACTGTAAACAAAGGATAAATTGTTTCATTGTGTGATTTTGAGCTACAAAAATATTGAAATTCAATTGATTTTTGAAATAATCTTTCGTTATTTGTGGAAATTCTTTCAAAAATAGATATTATTGTATTCGAATGCTTAAATCCGGTTTTTGGTCTGTGCTTATTTTTTTGGGGATAGACGTAGCCTCGTCCTTTGAGTAGAGACCTAGAGGGGGACATATTTTTTATATCATGTAAAGTAAATTGATATTAGGGCGGTGGTTAAGGGATCTTGAGGGTGTATGTGTTTTTATACTTATTTTATGTGTTATTATCATATAATCGTCAAGAAAAAGCGAAAATAATTTAAGAATGTAGCTTTTTGAGAAAAGGTGACATGTTAATTTTGTATTTTACAAACCTCGAATTTTTTACTGTTTAAAAGAGATACCTGTGGAACTATTACTAATTGAGGACGAACCATCTGTCATATCATTGATCGAAAGAGGCTTAAAAGAAGAAGGCTATCATATTAGTATTGCTATGGACGGTTATACTGGTCTAAAAATGGCGGGATTGAATCATTATGACCTCATCCTGTTGGATGTAATGTTGCCTGGTATGAATGGTTTGGATGTCTGTAAAAACATTCGGATGTCAAACAACGAAGTCCCTATTATTATCTTGACGGCATTAAATCAAACGGAGGACATCGTCGAGGCATTTGACAGGGATGCGGATGATTACTTGACGAAGCCCTTCCGTTTAGAGGAATTAAAGGCTCGAATCAGCCGCTACAGCCGCAAATCCAAAACAGTGACCGAGCAGAAAAATATATTGGTATTTGACGATCTTCAATTGGATAGAGACAGCAAATCGGTTCAACGTGCCAATTCTCCTATTATTCTTACCGCTACTGAATTTCGTCTACTTGAATTTTTAATGCTCAATCGAAATAAGGTATTGAGCCGGATCGATATCCTGGAGGAAGTATGGGGTATGGATGTTGACTTAAGTACCAATGTTGTTGACGTATATGTGAATTACCTTCGGAAAAAGATCGATAAACAATTTTCGCGTAAACTTATCCATACAGTGATTAGTATGGGCTATGTAATCCGTCATGAAAATTAGGACCAAAATAGTTCTTCTATTTTCGATCATCAGTACCCTGCTGCTTGTTGTTTTTGCCATTTATGTGTCTTATTTCACGTACGACAGTCTGCAAACTAAATTTTTTCATCGGCTAGAAGAGAATGCCGTGATTGTTGGAGATCACATCGTCCATCAGAAGGATGAAAATAGAGCGCTCTATATTCAGGTAAAACGTAAATACCTGAAACAGTTATCTGAGGGAACAGACCATCTTATTCGTGTTGTTAAAGGAAGTGATCGTGTTCAAATGCGGCCTGAGTTGCCCATGCCCGAAACATTCTATACCGACGTAATTCGCCATGGAAAGGGAAGATACATGCATGGTAAGACTGCTTTTGTAGCGGTATTCTTTCAAGATCATCTTCACCACGAGAATTTGATTGTTGTATCGGAAGGGATCGATGATTACGGTCATGAGGAACAGTGTCAATTGGATCGGACACTGATCACAGGTGGGATTTTGGCGATTTTTTTAATCGTACTCATGTCTTTTTACTTTGCTGACCGATTATTGAAACCTATTAAAGATATCAACAATGATTTAGATAAAGTTGATATCGCCCATTTAGACCATCGCCTGTTCAGTAAATTCAGTAATAGCAAAGATGAATTGGGTGTTTTGATTGCGAACTTAAATTCAATGCTTAACCGATTGGATATTTCGGTTCAATCGCAACAGAGTTTTATCGGAAATGCCTCACATTCGCTAAAAACCCCACTTACAATTATTGGGGGAGAAGCCGAATTGGCGCAACAGCTCTTGTCGAAAGAGCATGAAGCCTATTATTCCCTGGAGACTATCGCAAAATATGCGGATAAAATGGAGTTGATTATCAATAATCTTTTGCAGCTATCTCGCATGGGTTTCAAGGGGGAAGTGGACAATAAAGAAATTATTCGAATTGACGAGTTACTCTATGAAATTTATAAAGCGGAAAAAAGTATTCATAAGGACCTCAAGCTTTCTTTTGATCTAACGGAAATCCCGGAAGATAGTGATGAACTTACGGTTTTGGCGAATCCGGATCTGTTTTTTATTGCCTTTAGCAATATTATTTCAAATGCATTTAAGTACGGCAATGGACTGCAGGTTGGCGTAGCAATAAGTAGCGATAGCAAAAATATTACGATAAAAGTGTTTGATCAAGGGATCGGTATTCCTAAAAAAGACCAGCCACATATTTTTACCTCTTTTTACCGTGCTTCTAATGTCGGTGATATCTATGGCAATGGTTTGGGGCTTGTTTTAGCCAAAAATATCTTTGACCTCCATGGTGCTGAATTGCTCCTCCATTCAGCGGAAGGTCAAGGCACTTTGGTCGTTGTTACAATCCCAAAAACTCCTTTCTAATTTCATTTTAATCTCATCCTTATTCCATTTTTAGGTGGCTGTGATATACTTGTACCGGAGATAAGTATAAAGCATGGATCTATCTTGTTGTTTTGAATCGAATTCTGTTTTGAAACTGCGGGATGGCTTCTTTACCCTAGAGGAATACACTATAAGGATGAAAAAAACACGTTTACTTTTTACAACACTTGGGATTGGCGTAGCATCATTGCATGCGCAGGAGCAGGTCCAAACGGACTCTGTTCAGGCACAGAGAAGCAGCTTGCTACTGAAAGAACCCGCGAGAGCAAAATCATTTCAATTGGATGTCCTGTTAAGAGCAGGTCTGCAAACGGACAATGGCGAGGGTGCTTCTCAAGCAAAAGCAAACCTTGATGACGCCCGTATTCTGATGAGCGGGGAATACAATGATCGATTATCCTATAAAGTACGTTTTCGCCTCAATAGGTCATTTGCTCCAACGAGTCAGGATAATGGATCGCGTGCCTTGGATATGGCTTATATTAAGTACAAGTTTGGCAAGGATCTCAAATGGTCTGTTACGGCCGGTAAACAAAGTGCAATGGTCGGGAGTTATGAGTTCGAAAATAACCCAATTTACGAATATAAGTTCACAGACTATGTAGACCGTATATTGAATCTCTTCGTCGTCGGAGGAATGTTATCCTATGAAGTCAACCCGAATCATTCGTTGCATGCCCAAGTTTACAACACAACCAATGATAGTTTTATGGAGCTTCATACAAAAAATGGTTTTGCTGTAGGTGATTTGGAACGCTCTACTGTGCCTATGGGAGCCTATTTCACATGGGTGGGTGCATTTATGGACAAACGTTTTAATACGAAATGGTCTTACAACATCGCTCAGTTCGCAAAGGGACATACCAATCATGCCATTTCATTAGCGAATAAATTCAAAACAGCAAAGCAGATGCTATATCTTGATTTACAGTACTCTTATCTTGCTGTCGATCATGCAATGATTGCATCTTCCGCGATCAACGAATTTTATGGTCGAACTGGCGAGAACCGTGTATTGGCCAAAGATGTAAACTACAGCTCTGCCATACTGCGCTATGATCAATTTTTGAGTAAAAAATGGGAGCTGGCGTTGAAAGGTGGCTATGAGATTGCGGGATCGCGGGATGATAAGCAACTCGGCAAGAATTTTCGCCAAAACTGGACCTATTTTGCGGCTTTGCAACATAAGCCGTTTCATAACCAGGATCTTCGGTTCTATCTAGGTTACGTCGGTAACACCGTAAACTATAAGGACTATATGGATATGGCCAAGAGTCAGTACAACCGCTTAGCCTTTGGGGCATATTTTACCATTCCAGTTTTATAATAATTCCTTTAACAAATTAACAAATAACTATTTTTTTATGCGTTTAACACCGAGAGAAACAGAAAAGCTGCTGTTGCATTTGGCCGGCGAATTGGCGGCTAAGCGATTGAAACGCGGGGTAAAATTAAATTATCCAGAGTGTATCGCTTACATCAGTGCCCAGATCATGGAGGAGGCTAGGGACGGGAGGTCTGTGGCGGACTTAATGTCTTATGGTACTACTTTATTGAAAAGGAGCCAAGTCATGGAAGGAGTCCCCGAAATGATCCATGATGTTCAAATCGAAGTAACTTTTCCGGACGGTACTAAATTGGTGACTGTCCATGATCCTATTCGTTAATAAATATTGAATGATATGATTCCAGGAGAATACATTTTAAAAAAAGAGGAAATCAAAGCTAATGTTGGGCACAGAACCACAAGCATCGTTGTGAAAAATGAAGGTGACCGACCTATTCAGGTGGGTTCACACTATCATTTCTTTGAAGCCAACAAGTTGCTTTCCTTCGACAGAGAGAAAGCGTTTGGGATGCGCTTGAATATTCCAGCCAGTACCGCTGTTCGTTTTGAACCAGGGGAACAAAAATCAGTTGTTCTGGTTGAATTTGGCGGAAGTAAGGAAATCCACGGTTTTAATGGATTGACAAATGGTAAGTATACAGATCAATCGGTGAAAAGCAAAGCCATTGATAAAATGAAAAAATTAAAATTCAGACAATCGAAGTAACTATGGGAGGATGGAATAGACGCGAATGGATTAAAGTCGTAGGACTCACCACGTTGGGAACTACTGTTGGTCTACATGCGCTTGGTTTAGATAAACTAGGTTTAGATAAATCATCTGTAAAATATGTTGATGGGGAACTTTATATCCCAAGAGACAAATATGCTGCTCTTTTTGGACCCACCACTGGAGATAAGGTTCGTCTGGCAGATACAGAGCTTTTCATTGAAATTGAAAAAGATTTCAATGTTTACGGAGAAGAGAACAAGTTTGGCGGTGGTAAAACCATTCGTGACGGTATGGGACAATCTGCCCGTGCCTTGCGTGATGAGGGGGTATTGGATTTTTGCATCACTAATGTCATTATCATCGACCACTGGGGTATCGTAAAAGGTGATATCGGAATTAAGGATGGTAAAATTGTCGGTATTGGTAAAGCTGGAAACCCAGATGTACAGGATGGTGTAACCGAGGGCATGATCATCGGTGCGTCTACGGAAGTACATGGGGGAGCAGGCTATATACTAACTGCCGGCGGTATTGATACGCACATTCACTTTATCTCGCCGCAACAGATTGAAACAGCCCTATATTCTGGAGTAACCACGTTCATTGGTGGCGGTGCGGGACCAGCCGACGGAACACTGGCCACGACAGTGACTTCAGGAAAGTGGTATATCGAGCGTATGTTTGAAGCTTTTGAAAACCTTCCTATCAATGTTGGCTTTTTCGGAAAAGGTAACGTATCGACCACTAAACCTATCGAAGAACAAATTGAAGCTGGAGCACTGGGCGTCAAAATCCATGAAGATTGGGGGGCTACTCCGGCAACAATTGATGCGGCATTGAAAGTTGCTGATAAATACGATGTACAAGTCGCAATCCATACCGACACGTTGAATGAAGCCGGTTTCCTGGAAGATACTGTTGCCGCCATAGATGGTCGTGTAATCCATACTTTCCACACGGAAGGAGCTGGCGGTGGACACGCTCCGGATATTATTAAGATCGCCATGTATCCCAATATCCTCCCTGCATCTACCAATCCAACAAAACCTTTTACGGTAAATACTGCTGAAGAACATTTGGACATGTTGATGGTCTGCCATCACTTGGATAAAAATGTGAAAGAAGATGTAGCATTTGCTGATTCACGTATCCGTCCTCAGACCATCGCTGCCGAAGATATTTTGCAAGACATGGGTGTATTCTCCATTATGAGTTCGGATAGCCAAGCGATGGGACGTGTGGGAGAGGTTATTTCCCGTACATTCCAAACGGCCCATAAGATGAAAATCCAACGCGGCCCTTTAGCTGAAGATAAAGGCAAAGAAAATGATAACTTCCGTGTCAAACGTTATGTATCTAAATTTACAATCAACCCTGCTAAAGCACATGGTATTGATCAATATATCGGTTCGATTGAAAAAGGAAAGTATGCCGATTTGATCCTTTGGAAACCGGAATTATTTGGTGTAAAGCCCGAGTTGATCATCAAAGGAGGTATGATTTTGGGTGCTAAAATGGGGGACGCCAATGCGTCGATTCCGACACCACAGCCTATTATTTATAGGCCAATGTTTGGAAATTACGGTAAAGCAGTTTCAAAACTATGCTTCAATTTCGTTTCGAAAATTTCGTTGGAGAACGGAAATATTCAAAAATTGAATTTATCGCGTAAATGTCTGCCTGTGGAGGGATGTCGTACGGTGATGAAAAAAGATATGGTCCATAATCATGCTACACCAAATATCGTCGTTAATCCAGAAACATACGAAGTGACAGTAGATGGTGTGTTGGCAACCTGTGAACCGTTGAAGGAACTTCCAATGGCCCAACGGTACTTCTTATTCTAATTGGTTATTTATGTTGTTAGCAAGAGACATTAAGGGGAATATTTGGACCGATGGCACCGATCAGGACGGCGTTGAACTTGATTTTTTGGAACTCGAATGGTTCGATACGGAAAGACGTATTATCCGGGGCTTCACTGTTGCAGGCCGCGAAATAGGCTTTAAAAATTTAGGAACGGAATCCTTGTTCGACGGTGATATTTTGTTTGAAACAAAGGACCTGCGCATCGCTGTTCGAATATTGCCCTGTCCTTGCCTTGTTGTACGCCCCAAAAACCTCTTGGATATGGCTCGGATATGTCTCGAAATTGGCAATAAACATATCCCTGTTTTCATAAACGCTGCACATGAAATTATTGCAGCGTATGAAAACCCCCTCTGGGAAATCTTAGAAAGGGCCGGTTTTACACCGACGAAAGAGTTACGGGTGATTGAAAGAACCCATACTTTACGCATACATCAGTATGCTGTAGTCCAGCATAAAATTACCTTGGCCAAGGGGCTTTAATACTTAATTAATAACGATTACATATGAATCCATTGTTGACATTAATGCAGATTAACGACTCTGTATTTCCGATTGGAGGCTTCACACATTCCTATGGCTTGGAAACCTATATCAATAAAGAGATTGTACATGATGCTAAAACAGCAAAAGAATATGCACAGACTTTATTGGAGCATAGCTTCTATTACAACGATGCCGCTTTTTTTCATAAGGCCTGGCAATTGTGTGAATCAAGAGCAACCAAGAAAAAGATCGCTGAACTGGATGCATTAATTACTGCTTTCAAAGCCCCCTATGAGATTCGGGATGCCAGTAAAAAATTGGGAATACGGTTTTTGAAATTAACAGAAAAGTTAAAACCGGTCAAGCGTTGTTCGGCTTATCTAAAGGCTATCAATGCGCAAGAACTGCATGGTCACTATGCAATGGCATTTGCCATGTTTGCCCATGCACAGGAAATTAGTTATGCAGACGCACTGAGCGCTTTTTATTATAATTCTTTGAATGGTATTATGACGAATTGTGCCAAACTGGTTCCCATTAGCCAAATGGATGCACAGCAGATTTTGTTTAAACTGCAGCCCTTGATTAATAAATTGGTCGGATTACAGCCCGAACTGGATGAGGATCTAATTGGAAATTGTTGTATCGCTCAGGATATTCGATGCATGCAACATGAAAAATTATACACGAGAATTTACATTTCGTAAAAAAATTGAAATAAAGATGTCTAAGAGAAATTACGTGAAAATTGGTGTTGCTGGTCCTGTGGGCTCTGGCAAGACGGCACTTATTGAACGGTTGACACGTTCGATGTCGGCAGATTATAGTATTTGTGTTGTAACGAATGATATTTATACGCGTGAGGACGCGATGTATCTACAGCAGAATTCGGCACTGCCCGCTGAACGTATTATTGGTGTTGAAACAGGAGGTTGCCCGCATACGGCAATCCGTGAAGATGCTTCGATGAATATTGAAGCTGTAGAAGAATTAGCGCATCGTTTTGAGGATGTGGAACTGATATTTGTTGAAAGTGGGGGTGATAATCTGACAGCCACGTTTAGTCCGGATCTAGCCGATTTGACCATATTCGTTCTTGATGTTGCTGAAGGCGAAAAAATGCCACGTAAAGGCGGGCCAGGTATTACGCGCTCGGATCTGTTGTTGATCAATAAAATAGACCTTGCCCCTTATGTAAATGCGGACTTGGAAGTGATGCGTCAGGACACCATCCGCATGCGCGGTGAACGACCATTTATTTTTACAAACTTAATGACTTTAGAAGGTTTGGAAGATGTAAAATCATGGATCAAAAAGTATGCTTTGTTGGAGCCTGTAGGCTAAATTTTATCGTATATGGATAGCAAAATCGTATTAAATGTTGCCAAAGAGGACGGCAGAAGCAGATTGAAGGAGAGTTATCATAATGCACCTTATAAACTAACGCATTATGGCGCTGCAGGATTGACCAACCATTTGGAAATGATCATCATGAGTGCATCGCCTGGTATTATGGATACGGATTATTTGCATATTGATGTTCGTGTGAAAAAAGATGCACAATTGAAGCTTTTTACACAGTCCTTCAATAAGCTTCACCCCATGAAAACGGGAGCAAAGCAACATACGGATGTGCATGTGGATGCCGGAGGCCTATTTCATTACATTCCACACCCAGTAACGCCGTTTAAGGATTCTATTTTCAAGGCAAGCAATCATATTCACTTGGCTGAAGATGCGGTTTTGATGTGGGGGGATATTATTAGTGTGGGTAGAATCCACATGAAAGAGGCATTTGAGTTCGATAGTCTGCATACGCAAACCAAGATTTTTAGAAATGGTAAACTGTCTTTTATTGACAATCAGGTTTTGCGGCCCAAAAGTCAGCCGATACAGAAGATGTTGTTTTTTGAGGGATACACCCATCAGGCCACTTTTGTGTTCTCGGCTCTTTTTGCGCAAGAATTAAAATATGAATTGGATGAAATCTTAACTGTCGAATACAACGATATTTCTTATGGTTTTACACAGGCTTCAAAAGATGTGGTTATCCTGCGTGCTTTGGGTACTGATGGAGAGTTATTGTACGACTTCTTACACATGTTGGGCCAATTGTGTTGGGATTTTACACAATATAAGCTTTCTGAAAAGAAGGAAGAGACAACAGTTGAAGCGATAGCGGAAGATGAGAAATCGAAGGCCGAGGAAATCAGCGTCATTGAACAGCGCAAACCCCGTCGAAAAAGTAAGCCCGAGTTGATGGAAGCTGTCGTGGTGGAAGGAACTAATTATGCATAAGGAGAGCCTGCACGAGGAGATATGGATTGATGTTATCCCTGATTTTGACCAATTGAAGCTGGGCCGCGATTCAGATATTTTGGATCTTTCCTATTATGAAGTAAATAAGCGCGTTATCCAGCGAAAAACAAGAAAGGGTAATCTGGTGCGCATACAGCGCGATGATAGCAGCGCACTGCGTTCAGGACAGTGTATTTATCATCGCGGTGATTTATTTATCCAGGTCAACATTTTACCTTGTCTTTGTGTATTGTTGGATTGTCAGAATCTATCAGTTGTGGGCGAGTTCTGCTTCGACGTGGGCAATCGGCATCTGCCAGTTTATCTCAAAGCAGATGGGCGATTTGCTGTTTCCTATGACGGACGTCTCTATCAGGCGCTAAAAGAAAAATACAAGGGCTTTATCACGTTGGAAAATACGATTTTGGAACCTGATGAGCAGATTACCTACATTCGTAGGCCTATCCTCGAATGATGAAATGTTGGTTTTAGCGAAAAATTGCGCATTTTTGTCGCTATGAAATTTGGCGAGGAATTGCAAGCATGGTATCGACAGCATAAACGAGATCTGCCGTGGCGAGAAACAAAAGATGCCTACAAAATATGGCTTTCTGAAATTATTCTGCAACAGACTCGTGTCGAACAGGGCTTACCCTATTATGTACGTTTTGTCGAGCGATTTAAGAATGTTGTGGAATTTGCGAATGCAGAAGAAGATGATATTCTCCATCTTTGGCAAGGTCTGGGTTATTATTCTCGAGGACGGAACATGCATAAGGCTGCCCGAATTGTTCGCGATCAGTATCAGGGTGTCTTTCCGGTAGATTATCAAACATTAATAACGCTTCCGGGAATAGGTGAGTATACTGCTGCGGCGATATCTTCTTTTGCGAACGATGAAGCCCAGGCGGTATTGGATGGAAATGTGTTTCGTGTACTAGCGCGATACTATGGCATAGAAACACCTATCAATTCTACAGAAGGAAAGAAGATTTTTACAGCTATCGCTAAAGAAAATCTTGATCGTAAACACCCGGCATTGTATAATCAGGCAATTATGGATTTTGGGGCTACCCATTGTAAGCCCAAGCTGCCTTTATGTGAATTCTGTATGTTTCGTCCTTCCTGTTATGCGCTGAGTCAGGGGCAGGTAGAGCAGTTGCCTGTAAAGCTTAAAGCCAAGGCAAGTAAAGATAGATACTTTAATTATTTTATCTTGAAGGACAACGATCGGATACTGATGTCCAAACGCGGTGCAAGTGACGTTTGGCAGAACCTATATGAGTTTCCGCTTTTGGAGTCTAACTACAGCTTGTCTATTCCGGATGTTCTTAGCGATGAGTGGTTTATTTCCTGTTTCGGCCCCGATGCACAACTTTATGTTTTACAGCAGCAGACAAAACATATCCTGAGTCATCAGAATATCTACGCGACATTTTTTGAGGTGCGGTTAAAAGGCGATCTAATTCAAAAAAAATCCAATTGGGATTATGTATTTCTAAAAGATTTAGATAAATTAGCTAAACACAAGTTGATCTTTACCTTTTTGGAAAGGTCAAATTTTTAACCATTTATGCTTTTAAATTATGTCAGGAGTTAACAAAGTCATTTTAGTGGGACATCTTGGAAAAGATCCCGAAATTCGCTATTTAGAAGGTAATGTCTCTGTTGCCAGTTTTCCATTGGCAACATCAGAAACGTATAACAAAGACGGGAAAAGAGTAGAACAAACCGAATGGCACAATATTGTAATGTGGCGAGGTCTGGCTGACGTGGCTGTAAAATATCTAACAAAGGGGAAGTTAGTTTATATTGAAGGTCGACTGCGGACGCGTACTTATGAGGATAAGGAGGGTATTAGACGATATGCTACAGAGGTTGTCGCTGAAACCTTCACGCTTTTAGGTCGTAAATCGGATTTTGAACCGAATGCTGGTGTAAGTGCTGGTAATACAGCAAACACGCAGGCGCAAAAAGTCGAAGATAAGGAAGTGGAGGTCGATTTTACGGAGAATGATCAGGAGGATAATCCATTACCATTTTAAGCTGAAGAATTTGAGATTATGTAAAAACTTTACATGTATAATAACTATTGTAAAATCATCGATAAAACAAAAGAGCAGGCAACTAAGCCCGCTCTTTTGTTTTATCAGCGTTTTAGCCGTATAATCTGATTCCTTTCTCCCAAGCGAGCATGCTGTTTCTGTTGTGATGTTTTTAATGCCCGGTCGAAGTTCAAAATTTCTTTTTGGTGGAAATTTTGGCTATGTTTGCTCTAATTATGTTGCAAGATAGAATTACGCAGTATACTGAAGAGATTAAGGCATTTGCGCCAGCTTCTTCAGCCGATGTAGAAAATTTCAGATTGAAGTTTTTGGTTTCCAAAGGGATTGTGAAAAATCTTTTTGATGAATTCAAAACAGTTACGCCTGAAGAGAAGCGTACTTTGGGAAAAGTGTTGAATGAATTTAAGCAGTTAGCAGAAAATACATTCAAAGAAGCACAAGAAAAGTTCGGGTCTGGTGAGAAGCAAAAATCCCAGGAACTAGCGGGTGATTTAACATTGCCTGGTCAAGGTTTTCAGCTGGGGTCTAGACATCCCATCTCTTTAGTTCGTAAAGAAATTGTTGAAATTTTCAAGAAATTAGGCTTTATTGTATCAGAAGGACCGGAAATTGAAGATGATTGGCATAATTTCTCCGCACTAAATTTTCCGCCGGAACATCCTGCGCGTGATATGCAAGATACTTTCTTTATCAAAAAACAAGAAGGTAATGACATTACATTGAGAACGCACACCTCTTCGGTTCAGGTGCGTTTAATGGAAGCCGGTAAACCGCCATTTCGTGCGATAATGCCTGGACGTGTTTATAGAAATGAAGCTATATCAGCCCGTGCGCACTGTTTCTTTCATCAGGTAGAAGGTTTATATGTAGACGAAAATGTTTCTTTTGCCGATTTGAAACAAACGTTATATCATTTTGTTCAAGAGATGTATGGTGAAGGTACCAAAGTGCGTTTCCGTCCGTCCTATTTTCCTTTCACTGAACCTTCGGCCGAAATGGATATCTCCTGTACAATCTGCAAGGGGGCAGGGTGTAACTTGTGTAAGTACTCTGGCTGGGTAGAAATTTTAGGTTGCGGTATGGTCGATCCTAACGTGCTTGATAACTGTGGTATCGATAGTAAAAAGTATTCTGGTTTTGCTTTTGGTATGGGAATAGAACGTATCACAAACCTTAAATATGTGATTAAAGACTTACGTCTTTTCTCAGAAAATGACACACGTTTCTTGTCTCAATTTGAGACTGAATTAATATAAATTATTCATTGTAAAGATTGTGGCATCACATTATTCTCTACGATAACTAGGCAAGAGAACAATGTGATGCTTTTTGGTCTTTAGGCTTTGTAGATGACTTTCAACATTCGTACGATCTAACGTATATGGAACCAGATTATATTATTGAATCCATAAAAAGAACAGCACGTGAGCTCTTTCGTCAAAATGGCTATCATAAAACCAGTGTGAACACATTGGCAAAAAAAGCTAAGATTGCGAAGGCGACAGTGTACAAGTATTTTGATAGTAAAGAAATGATCCTGCATGCCATTCTCATGGATTATCTTCGTGCGAGTCTGCAGGATATTTTGAAAACAACCAAATATGAAGATGATATGGCTTCGTTTTTGGCTTCAACAATATTGCGGGTAAGCCGACTGACCTATACGGCTTGCAATGAATTGATCGGCTGGGAATTTATCCGGGAATCTGCAAACGCCCAAGAATATTTAAAAACGCTGTCTGAAGATTTGGAGTTTCTGCTCTTAAGTACATTCATTCAGAATGAAAAGATAAATGAAGCGATTAGCGAAGAGAAGCTAACCTTTTTGATCAAGTCCAGTAAAAGTATTGTGTTTTCTTTTGCTTTTACGGCTGTCTCAGATGCCGATGTGCGGAAAAACTTTATTTCGTTTCAGAAAGAAATCCTTCCTTATCTTGTTCAGGCAACAGTTCAGTAAAGTTGTTATAACGCGCGCATCCCTTTCTAATTCGCGACGTTATGTCCATTGCTGAAAAAGGTTTACATCTTATCTTTTTTGCATGCTCACTTTTTTATGATGCTCTGCAACGTTCATGCTGTTGCCGGGTTGTATTCGTATTGTGTTCGTACCACCTTCGGAGATGAACACTCTTGCAACTATTATTGACCTGACTCGGAACAGATAATTCCTGTTCAGAGTCAGGTCAGAATCTGGTCAGTATTGGTACACAATCTGTATCGCATCCGAATAAGGTACGAACAATGTCCGAATCTGATCCCCGTATTTTATTCGCTTGAAACTTATCATACCCGTCAGGTACTCGTTTATGCCAGTGATAATCAATGGCTATAAATCATTTATGCAGATGAAAAATCGGTATAAATTTGTATTTTTGCACCCTATGAGTAGAAGAATTCCGCAAGAGAAAAAGTTCTTGAAAGATATTGCCATCATTGATATTGCCGAAGAGGGTAGAGGTGTTGGAAAAACCGAAGATTTGGTTTTGTTTGTAGAAAAAGCTGTTCCCGGTGATGTTGTTGACGTGGAGCTTATGCGCAAGAAAAAGAATTTTGCGGAAGCTCGGGTAACCAGTTTAAAAGAGGCTTCATCTTATCGCGTAGATCCGTTTTGTGAACATTTCGGTGTGTGTGGTGGATGTAAATGGCAGCATATGACCTATGATGCTCAATTAAAATTCAAGCAACAATCTGTCGATAATGCCCTATCGCGTATTGGGAAAGTGGATACTTCAGCGATGGAAAGTATCTTGGGCTCTGCGCAAACGGAATACTATAGAAATAAATTAGAATATACATTTTCCAACAAAAAATGGTTGACTTCAGTTGATGAAGATGCGTCCCAATTGGAAATGAATGCGCTAGGTTTTCACGTGCCAGGGCGTTTTGATAAGATTTTAGATATTGATCATTGTTTTTTGCAAGAAGATCCGTCAAATGAAGTTCGCAACAGCATTCGTGATTTTGCGCTTAGTCAAGGTATGACGTTCTACGATCTGCGTGAACACACCGGTGTATTGCGCAATTTGATTATCCGTATCTCGTCTACCGGGGAGATGATGGTGATCGTTGTGTTTGCATATCCTGAAGAAGGACAGGTTGAGTTGTTGATGGAATTTGTTAAAGAAAAGTTTCCTCAAGTCGCTTCCTTGTTATATATCGTAAACCAGAAACGCAATGATACAATCTTCGACCAGGATATTCATGTATATGCAGGTCGTGACTTTATCTATGAGGAGATGGAGGGCTTGCGTTACAAAGTGGGGCCTAAGTCGTTCTATCAAACAAACTCTGCACAAGCGTATGAGCTGTATAAAATCACACGTGACTTTGCCAATTTAAAGGGGGATGAGCTGGTGTATGATTTGTATACAGGAGCAGGTACAATTGCAAACTTTGTCGCTAAGAAGGCAAGAGAAGTTGTGGGTGTAGAGTATGTTCCCACTGCCATTGAGGACGCTAAAGTGAATTCGTCGATCAATGATATCACGAATACAAAGTTTTACGCCGGTGATATGAAAGATGTGTTGACCCCTTCCTTTATCGCCGAACACGGTAAACCGGATGTGGTTATTACCGATCCACCACGTGCAGGAATGCACGCTGACGTTGTAGCGCGTTTGTTAGAAATGGAATCGCCGCGTATTGTATATGTCAGTTGTAATGCTGCTACACAGGCCCGCGATTTGGTGTTGTTAGGCGAAAAATATGAGGTGAAGCGGATCAAGCCGGTAGATATGTTTCCGCATACGCAACACGTTGAGAATGTCGTTTTATTGGAGTTAAAGAAGTAATAGGATACCATATGGAAGTAGAAGATTTATTTGCAGGATCTGCAAGAGAAGAAAATACAGCGTCTACAGCGCAAAGTCCATTGAAGAGTTTGCAGGTAGATCTCGATTTTTATAGTGAATCAATCCGTGAGGTAGCGCAGGAGATTGTTGAAGAAGGTTATTCTGACTATCCTATTTTTGTTGCACATCAGCATGAAGTTTCTGTTGGTGAACTGATATTGGATCGTAAAGAATTGGAAACAAAATGGAGTATAAATGCCTCTACATTGGAAGAGTTTGTAGAAATGGATATTATTCAAGAAGATCGTAAGGCTTCTTTTATTCAGAACTATAAACCTGCGAAAGACTATATGTGCTTATTTGTTGTCGTTGCTGAAGGCGCTAATTTTGTTTTTTATCCATACAAGTGATCAACAAAGAATATTTAAACTTTTTTAACAGTACAAGTGTCAAACTATTACTACTTTTAGCAAAGTAGGTTAGGTGTAACAGGGAATTAATAAATTGAAATAAATTATAAACTGTTCTTTACGGAAATGAATGTTTGACCCAATAAAATTGTTGAGAATCACAATCGCACTGAAACCAATTGGGGTAATTGAAGAGAAATATTAGGATGAAAATAATACAGATACATATATTAGGGCTTTTTTTACTGTTATTCACCTATTTCGGTGCTACTGCGCAACAGTTGCAGAAGGTTTCGGGGATGGTGCTGCAAAAAGGTAACGGTAATCGCATTGGAGATGCTGTGGTGCTTAATATGCGTACACACAGGTCTACGTTGAGTAACTCTTTTGGTGTTTTTACGATTGATGCATCGGTAGGAGATTCCTTGTCTTTTACAAAAGTTGGGTATTCACCGGTTAAAACTGTGCTGACCAACCTGAACGAGTTTTATGTGGAGTTGCAAGAAGGGATCCGATTGGAGACTGTCATCGTTGAACGAAAAACAAAGGAGGCCGAATTAAATGATGCCATGAGTAATTACGCTAAAAAGGGCGTTTATAATGGGGGTAAAAATAAGTTCGGGACCTATCTGGGTAGCCCGGCAACAGCGCTTTATAATCTTTTTGGACGGGAAGCCAAGAACGCCAAACGCTTTGGGCGTTTTATGGATAGGGAGAAGGATGAGTTGCAAGTTGATCGTATTTTTTCTCGGGAGGCTGTTAAAAACCTGACGAAACTGGATAGTACAGAATTAGATGCTTTTATGATACGCTATCGTCCATCGTTTGATCTTGCTGAGCATTGGGGACAGTACGATCTAATGCATTACGTACAGCAGTCTATGGACGACTTTAATGCCAAGGGAAGGCCTAAAGGGGCTCTTTTACCTGATATTGAAGTAAAGACTCAAGAAAAATAAAAACATTTTGCTTTTGTTACTGTTAGCTGATTGTAAGGTCGGAAAAGGTGATTTAAAATTTTGTAGCGTATCAACGTCATTTTCGGAAGTTTTAAGTGCCTTTTTTCGTGTTTTGTAACAAAAAAGTTGATAAAAATATCTTTTGGCACTTTGTTTGATTTTAGTAGAACGGTATTTAATTTGAATATTAAAAGTCTTAGATAGCATACATATGAAAATGAATAGAAAATTGGCTGTATTAGGTTTGACAGTTGCAACCTCAGCTATGTTATTTGGAAGTTGTTCTACCATCCAAAATACAAATAATACAACTAAAGGCGGCGTAATCGGTGGTGTTGCCGGTGGTGCATTGGGTGCATTGATCGGAGGTAAAGCTGGTAATACGGCAATAGGTACTTTGGCTGGTGCTGCCATTGGTGGTGCTGCAGGTGTATTGATCGGTAAAAAAATGGATAAGCAAGCCGCTGAGATTTCTAAAACTGTTGAAGGCGCGGAAGTTACACAATCTGCGGAAGGAATCGTGGTTAAGTTTGATTCAGGTATTTTATTCGATTTCAATAAATCAGATTTAAAAGCGTCAGCTAAAGATAATATCGCAAATTTGGTAACAACCTTGAACAAAGAACAAGGTACTGAAATCCTGGTTATCGGACATACAGATAATGTAGGTACGTTGGCTGCGAATGAAAAAGTGTCTTTGGACCGCGCAAATTCTGTACGTGCATTTGCGGTATCTAAAGGCTTAGCGTCTTCGCGTATTAGAACTGAAGGTAGAAACTTCTCTGAGCCAATTGCAAGTAACGATACGGAAGCAGGACGTGCTCAAAATCGTCGTGTTGAAATCGTGATTGTGGCAGGTGATCAAATGAAGAAAGAAGCAAAACAACAAGCAGGTCAATAAATCTGATTCAGGACTTTGGTCTTTTCGGAGTCTGTTTGACTTGATTGCGAATCATAGAAAAAGCGCTGATAAATTCAGCGCTTTTTTTGTGGAATACAGCCGTCCGAATTTTTATACGGCCCATTTACGCCTAAAATTTGACAAAGTATAAACCATATTTCTGTCTGACAAACTGTCATTATATGGATTTAAATTTCTAACTTTGTAGTCTTTGAAATAACTAAGGGCTTGAAATCAGATCAGCAAAAGATGAGTATTTGCATTAGTTATTCCATCGAAAATAATAAAAATTATATTCTATTGAATATCGAGCTATGCTAGATTTAACACATACCACTAAGGAACACGACGAATCTCGTCAGGGTGAGGCATTATTATTAGAACAGGATCCGATTTTAAGTAATGGACGCAAACTGTATATTGAAAGTTACGGTTGCCAGATGAATTTTTCGGATAGTGAGATTGTTGCTTCTATTTTGTTGGATAAGGGATTTGAAACAACCAAGAATTATCAGGAAGCTGATGTGGTTTTTATTAATACCTGTTCAATCCGCGAAAATGCAGAACAGCGGGTACGCAATCGTCTAAAGGAATTTGAAGCTGCTAAAGCAAAAAATCCCGGAATGATCGTTGGTGTGCTGGGCTGTATGGCGGAGCGTTTGAAATCGAAATTTTTGGAAGAAGAAAAGTTGGTGGATGTCGTGGTGGGGCCAGATGCTTATCGCGATCTACCAAATTTGATTGATAAAGTTGACGATGGAGCTAAAGCTGTAAACGTTTTATTATCTCGGGAGGAAACGTATGCCGATATTAATCCTGTCCGTTTAAACTCGAACGGTGTGACAGCTTTTATTTCGATTATGCGCGGTTGCGACAATATGTGTTCTTTTTGTGTTGTTCCTTTTACACGTGGACGTGAACGTAGTCGTGATCCACAATCTATCGTGAAGGAAGCCGAAGATCTTTTCAATGCAGGATATAAGGAGGTTACGTTGTTGGGACAAAATGTGGATTCGTATAAATATACTGCTCCAGTAGCTGAAGGGGAGGAACCGGGTGAAACCATAACATTTGCTAGCTTGCTTACAATGGTTGCTGAAATCAGCCCGCTTTTACGTATTCGCTTTTCTACTTCCCATCCAAAAGATATTACAGATGAAGTTTTATATGCAATCGCTTCGCATGAAAACATCTGTAATTATATTCACTTGCCAGTTCAATCAGGGAACTCTAGAGTATTGGAATTAATGAACCGTACCTATGACCGTGAATGGTATATGGAGCGTGTCGATGCCATCCGTCGTATTATTCCGGATTGTGCTATTTCCACAGATGTTATTACAGGTTTCTGTACTGAAACAGAAGAGGAGCATCAAGAAACATTGTCTATGATGGATTATGTCAAATATGATTTCGCCTATATGTTTGCTTATTCAGAAAGACCAGGTACATTGGCGGCAAAAAGATACGCAGATGATATTCCTGAAGATGTTAAAAAACGTCGTTTGACAGAAGTGATCAATAAACAGCGCGATCATAGTTTATACCGTTATCAACATTTTATTGGCAAAGTTTGTAAAGTGCTTGTTGAGGGATTTTCGAAAAGATCTGAGTTCGATTTCTGTGGCCGTAATGATCAAAATGCATTGGTGGTATTTCCAATTGATCCTCGATTTAAACAAGGCGATTATGTGAATGTACTTATCGAGTCATGTACCTCTGCGACATTATTGGGAAAGATTGTTGATTAAGAAAACTTAGATTGTTTTATTTCCAACTGGAAATTTATGGATAACCAAGATATAAAGAATAGATTTGGAATTATTGGTAATTCGCCTTTGTTGAATCGTGCTATTGATATTGCACGACAAGTGGCTCCAACTGATATCTCCGTACTAATACAAGGTGAAAGTGGGAGTGGTAAAGAGGTTTTTTCGCATATTATCCATCAATTAAGCTCACGTAAGCATGGCCCTTTTATTGCGGTCAATTGTGGAGCTATACCAGAGGGTACCATTGACTCTGAGTTATTTGGTCACGAAAAGGGTTCCTTTACAGGTGCCCATGAAGCCAGAAAGGGATATTTTGAGGTCGTTGACGGTGGAACAATCTTTTTGGATGAAGTAGGTGAGTTGCCTTTGGGTACGCAAGCAAGATTATTACGTGTATTGGAGTCAGGTGAGTATATACGGGTAGGGTCATCCAAGGTACAGAAGACAAATGTACGTGTGGTTGCTGCGACAAATGTGAATGTATTTGAAGCTGTACAAAAAGGTAAATTTCGCGAAGATCTTTATTATCGTCTGAATACTGTACCGTTGCGTGTACCGTCATTACGTGAAAGACCTGAAGATATCAACTTATTATTTCGTAAGTTTATTGTAGATTTTTCTGAGAAATACCGTACACCTGGGGTTCAATTGACAGAAGATGCACAAAATATGCTGCGCAACTATAGCTGGCCCGGAAACGTACGTCAACTGAAAAATGTTGCGGAGCAAATTGCAGTTTTGGAGAAAGAACGCGTTGTCGATGCCTATACACTTCAAAATTATCTGCCCAATGAATCCCGAACGAGTTTGCCAGCGGTAGTTCCTTCAAATAATGGTGGAAAAGAGGATTTCTCCGAAAGAGATTTGCTGTATAAGGTCTTATTTGATATGAAGAAGGATATGGTTGATCTGAAAAAACTGGTGGTTGAATTAATTCAGAAAGGTGTCGATTCGAGCACATTTGATCAAAATTCCCCTTACATTAATCAGTTATACCAGGAGATTGAACCACAATTGAAAGCAGAACCAGAAAATTATAATACAACCCCAACGCTCACCATACATTCTCCAGCAAATACAACAAACGTATTAAAAAGTCCTGTTGCACAGGATGAATACCTGCAGGATGCTCAAGAAGTTGAGGAATCTTTATCGCTTGTTGATAAAGAGTCTGATCTGATTAAAAAAGCGCTGAAAAAACACCGAGGTAAACGTAAAGCTGCTGCGCAAGAGTTGGGGATTTCTGAAAGAACTTTGTACAGAAAAATTAAAGATTTAAATTTAGATTAAGGTTTACAGATGTTGTCAAGAAAAATTTTATATGCTTTTCTCACCACAATCTTTTTGTTTGTAATGAATAGTTGTGGGGTAAAATATGGATTTACTGGTGGATCCATTCCTGAGGGAATGAAAACAGTTAATATTCAATATTTCGAAAATATAGCTCCTTTGGTTTATCCAACCTTAAGTCAGAATTTTACGGAGGCACTGAAAGAACGTATCCGTAACCAATCTCGATTGAGTCAGGTGAATCAAGACGGTGATGCTACCTTTGAGGGATTTATTACAGAGTATTCGATAAGTCCTGCAGCTGTTGAAGCTGGGACAGATCGTGCAGCGATGAATAGGTTGACGATTACAATCAAGGTTAGTTATCATAATAAAATTAATCCGAAGGATGATTTTGAACAGCCTTTTACGCGATTTAAAGAGTTTGCAGGTAATCTTCAGAGTGCACAAGAAGAGACCTTGGGTAAAGAAATTATTCAAATGCTAACTGAGGATATATACAATAAAGCGTTTGCTAATTGGTAATTCTATTTCCAAGATGAATCTTAATATATCATTATCCAATAACGAGCTTTTTTTTCAAGCAATCAATCATCCCGACACTGTGGCGGAAGATGTTGTTTTAGCATTGATTGAAAAATACCCTTATGCCCAAAGCCTGCGATTTATCTATGAACGCAAAGTTTTTGGCAAGCATAGTTCAGTTCAGAATTTATCGTCTACTTTGCTCTATGCATCTTCTCCGAGTTGGTTGTATGAATTTATGCATTGTAAACCAACGACAGAGCCTGATGTATTCATGCCGTCAGATGAAATTCCAGTGGATGGAGCACTTCGCGACGATGATGGGACTATCGAAATTGAAGCTGAGCGTGAAACGGTAGCTGAACCAGTTTTATCCAAGATTGAGGTTGATGAATTGGATCGTTTGATTCAAGCCGGGGTTGCAAAAGATTATTTTCGGTCAAACGATCAGCAGCAAGAAAATAGTGTCGATTCAGAGGAACCTGCATTAGTAGCACCTGTTGTAGCGGAAGCTGTTGCCAATACAATGGATGATGGTCAGGAGCGTGTTTCGGTCTATGATGATGATACCATGCCCTACAGTTTCTTATGGTGGTTGCATAAGACGAGATTAGAATATGCTGATACCTATCAGCCCTATGTAAAATCTCCATTACGCCCAATGACGCCCTCGAATGACGATATTGCTAAAATTCATGAGAAGCTGGATAATCAGCTACTCGATCAACAGATCCGGGAAAATATCTTTCATTTACAATCGCCTGAAGCAAAGTTAAGTGATGAGGTTAAAACGACAATCTCTTTTCAAATACCGCGTAAAACAGACGAGGTAATCGAAAAATTTATTCGTGAAGAACCTATGATTCAGCCCCTGCAAGCAGAAAAGTTAGACTTGGAGAATAAAGCTAGAAAAAGTTCGGAAGATCAGCATTCACTTGTTACCGAAACACTTGCAAAGATCTATGTGGAACAGGGCTTATATCCAAAAGCAATAGATGTTTACAAAAAATTAGTTTTGAAATATCCAGAAAAAAATGCTTACTTTGCGGCACGCATAACAGAATTAGAAAAGAAATTAAATTAATAACATAAAGAGATGCAAGGATTATTAATCGGTCTAATCATATTAGCTAGTATTATTTTAGCGTTTTTGGTTTTAATCCAAAATCCAAAAGGAGGAGGTTTGTCATCTGGTTTTTCAGGTGGAACGAATCTTATGGGAGTAAAACGTACAGGTGACTTTTTGGAAAAAGGTACCTGGATCATGGTTATTGCCATTATGGTATTTAGCTTAGGTGTAAATGTTATTGGTACGTCTCCAAGTACATCTAAAGGTGGATTGGGGGGTCAAATCGAAGCGCCTAAACAACAAGGTCCATTGAACTTGGGTACTGGACAACAACCTGTTGGCGCTCCGGCGGGACAAGGGCAAGCTGCTCCGGCTCAATCGCAAGAAAAGGCTCCAGCGGCTACACCGACAACAAAACCAGCAGAAGAAGCTAAGAAATAGTTGTCAGTAAAAAATGATGAGCCCCGTTTGTTTGTACAGACGGGGCTTTTTTATGTTCGATATTTTGTTTAAGACAGGTATGTAGCGATAAATTTATTAGTCTGTATGTCGACGGAAGTAAGACTGACAGACTGGGAATGACAGTGTGACAGCAAAATGAATTTTTGTCGATGGAGATATTAACTTTTCTGTGAAAAATTGTCTTATAAGCTGTCTTAATTACAATTGGCATAAAAGATGATGTGTTTATAGCGATTATAACATTAAAATAAATTCAATAACAGATAAAAAGTAAATTAATTATGGCATTAAGTATCAAACCTATCGGAGACAGAGTAGTAGTAGAAGCTGCTCCAGCAGAAGAAAAAACAGCTTCAGGGTTGTATATCCCCGATACAGCAAAAGAAAAACCATCTCAAGGTACAGTAGTTGCTGTAGGTACAGGTAAAGTTGACGAACCGTTAACTGTGAAAGTTGGTGACAAAGTATTATACGGAAAATACGCAGGTACTGAAATTACTTACGAAGGAAAAGAGTACTTAATTATGCGTGAGTCTGATATTTACGCGGTTATCTAATTAATAGGAACAGTTTATTTAAAACGAGCTTACTGGCTCAATTAAAAATTCAATAGGTTATTTTAGTGAAGCTGTAAAATTGGACGTGTAAAAAATAAATCGGTTTACGGTTTAATTTAAACTCGAATTACACTTCTTAGAAATACTAAATACTCATATAAAAATGGCAAAACAAGTAAAATATAACGTTGAGGCTCGCGAGGCCCTTAAAAAAGGTGTAGATACTTTAGCGAATGCAGTTAAAGTAACATTGGGTCCTAAAGGACGTAACGTAATTATTGAGAAAAAATTTGGTGCTCCAGTAATTACTAAAGATGGTGTTTCGGTAGCGAAAGAAATCGAATTGAAAGACGCTTTAGAAAATATGGGTGCACAAATGGTAAAAGAAGTAGCTTCTAAAACAGCTGATCAAGCTGGTGACGGTACGACTACTGCTACTGTATTGGCACAAGCAATCGTTGCTCCAGGTATCAAATCTGTGGCTGCTGGAGCTAATCCAATGGATCTAAAACGTGGTATTGACAAAGCTGTTGCAACTGTTGTTGCTAACTTGAAATCTCAATCTCAAGAAGTTGGTCAAGACAATAATAAAATTAAACAAGTTGCTACTATTTCTGCAAACAACGACGAAGTAATTGGTGCTTTGATTGCTCAAGCAATGGAAAAAGTAGGTAACGACGGTGTTATCACTGTTGAAGAGGCAAAAGGTACTGAAACAGAAGTAAAAACTGTAGAAGGTATGCAATTTGACCGTGGTTATTTGTCTCCATATTTTGTGACCAACTCTGACAAAATGGAAGCGGAATTAGATAATCCATACATTTTGATCTACGACAAGAAAATCAGCAACATGAAAGAATTGTTGCCTATCTTGGAGAAACAAGTTCAAACTGGTAAACCATTATTAATCATTGCTGAAGACTTAGATGGTGAGGCATTGGCAACATTAGTTGTTAATAAAATCCGTGGTTCGTTGAAAGTTGCGGCTGTTAAAGCTCCAGGTTTCGGTGACCGTCGTAAAGCAATGTTAGAAGATATCGCTATCTTAACTGGTGGTACTGTTATCTCTGAAGAAAGAGGTTTCAAATTAGAAAATGCTGAGTTATCTTACTTAGGTCAAGCTGAAAAAGTTCAAGTTGACAAAGATAACACAACGATTATCAATGGTTCTGGTAATGTAGAGGATATTAAAGCACGTGTTGCTCAAATCCGTTCACAAATCGAAACAACAACTTCTGACTACGATCGCGAAAAACTACAAGAACGTTTAGCAAAATTGTCAGGTGGTGTAGCCGTGTTATATGTCGGTGCAACTACTGAGGTTGAAATGAAAGAGAAAAAAGACCGTGTTGATGATGCTTTACACGCAACTCGTGCAGCTGTTGAAGAAGGTATTATCGCTGGTGGTGGTGTTGCCTTCATTCGCTCAACTGAAGCTTTGGTAAACCTTAAAGGTGACAACGAAGATGAGCAAATCGGTATTGACATCATCAAACGCGCTATCGAAGAGCCATTACGTCAGATCTGTAATAACGCTGGTATCGAAGGCGCAGTAATCGTTCAAAAAGTGAAAGAAGGAACTGCAGATTTCGGTTACAATGCACGTACAGACCGTTACGAAAACTTAATCGCTGCTGGTGTAATTGATCCAACTAAAGTATCTCGTGTAGCATTGGAAAATGCAGCTTCAGTTGCTTCAATGTTATTAACTACAGAGTGTGTATTGGCTGACGAAGCTGAAGAAAACCCTGTAGGTGCTGGTGCTCCTCCAATGGGTGGCGGTATGGGTGGAATGATGTAAGATCATCCCATTTCTAAATAAAAAAGAAAGGCTCATTTGGAATTCCAAATGAGCCTTTCTTTTTGTTCTTTAATAGCCTTTTGCCGTATCGTCTCCACGCGGGTCGGCTCCTGTCTGTAATTTACCATTTGGTAATACAAGTATATTCTCCACACGACCGATTGTCCCTCTCGGATTTATCGTATAGCCATCTTTTGTCAATCGATCACGTAGATTGACATCGATTGCGTTATTTTCAACGTCAATACGATCAGGAAGCCATTGATGATGAAATCTTGGCAGGCTCACAGCTGATTGGGCATTTTGTCGGAAGTCAATAACATTGAGGATGGTCTGAAAAACAGAGGTAATGATGGTTGATCCTCCAGGGGTTCCTACAACCATAAATAGTTTGCCATCTTTTTCTACAATAGTGGGTGTCATGGAGCTGAGCATCCTTTTGCCGGGCTGAATCTCGTTCGCTTTTTCCCCAGTAAGCCCATACATGTTTGGGATACCGGTCTTTACGGAGAAATCGTCCATTTCATTATTTAGGAGAAAACCTGCGCCCTCCACAAATACTCCTGAGCCATAAGAATCATTAAGTGTTGTTGTAATGGATACTGCATTCCCTTGCTCGTCTACAATATTGAAATGCGTCGTTTGTTCACTTTCATAACCCGGAATGACATCTGCATTGACATCTTTGCTTGATGTCGCTTTATGGAAATTGACTGAATGGAGTTTATGCGCATTTGAGCTTGAGTCAATAAGCTGTTCGACAGGTACCTTAATAAAATCAGGATCTCCTAAATATTTAGCCCGATTGGCATATACATAGCGTTCAGCTTCGACCATAACACGAATGGTTGAATCGGTTTGGAAGCCCCAGCGTTGAAGTGGAAACTGTTCGACTGATTTGAGCAGGGCTAAAAGAGATGTTCCCCCACTCGAAGGTGGTGGCATGGAAATAACTTTGTGGCCCCTATAATTTGTGGAAATTGGGGTACGCCAAAGTGCCTGATAATCCAGTAGATCTTGATGATTAATAATGCCTTTCCCTTTGTCCATTTCGGCAACAATTAAATCGGCCGTTTTACCTTTATAGAAACCGTCTCGGCCTTCGATTGCGATTCTTTCCAGTGTTTTTGCAAGTTCCTCCTGGATAAATAGATCACCTGCTCGCCAAACTGTGGTTTTGATAATTGCAGCACCAGCGGGATTCAGTTTGACAAAACGCTCTTTATGGCTTTCAAACTCATTGGCTTGTCGTTGACTGATTTTAAACCCTGTTCTGGCTAGCTGTATTGCTGGGAGTACGAGATCTTTCCATTGTAATTTGCCGTACTTTCTGTGGGCTTCCCACATACCAGCAACAGATCCAGGGATACCAGAGGCCAATTGACTATAAAGGCTCAACTCCGGAATAACATTGCCTTGGGCATCGAGATACATATCCCGGGATGCTTTTAGGGGAGCCTTCTCACGAAAATCTAAGGCATCTAAATTACCCCGATGATCGCGGTAGAGCATAAAGCCACCGCCGCCAATATTTCCTGCATTGGGATAAACAACTGCAAGAGCAAATTGTACGGCAACTGCAGCATCTATTGCATTCCCACCTTGTTTTAAAATCTTTACCCCGACTTCTGAAGCCAAAGGATGTGCTGTGACAACGGCAGCCTTATTAAAAGTACTGGCCTGCTCAACCTTAGTATTTAGCTGCTGTCTTGTCGCACAAGAGGCAAAGCATATGCTTGCTATGAGCGAATAGGTTATGAATTTATACATCGTACGCGATTTAAAATTAAATATTATCTCAAAGAGGTGTACAAACAATACTACTCTTGGTTATTTAAGTTTTTCGTTGTTTTTATGGCGGTCGGCATCCCGAATTGATTTCTTTTGAAGATTTTGTTCCAAAGCCGCTGTTAGATCAATTCCCGTTTGATTGGCAAGGCACATCAAAACGAATAATACATCGGCCATTTCATCTGCTAAATTAACTTCTTTGTCTGACTTTTTGAAAGATTGTTCTCCGTATTGCCGAGCCATTATTCGGGCAACTTCACCGACTTCTTCCATGAGTATGGCGGTGTTTGTCAACTCGTTGAAATAACGTACTCCGGTACTATTGATCCATTTGTCAATAATCTCTTGTGCTTCTTTAATAGTCATCTTGTGTTCAATTAAAAATTAAAAGTTGTCCTTATCTTTTGTGTCCATGACGATGGTAACTGGACCATCATTCAGTAGGTCGATTTTCATATCGGCTCCGAATATGCCAAGCTGAACCTCTTTTTGGAGCAATTGACTTAGCAGTAAAGCCATCTCTTCATACATTGGTTTGGCTTTGTCCGGTTTTGCTGCTCTGATAAAGGAAGGCCTGTTTCCTTTTTTTGTTTGAGCAAAGAGCGTGAATTGTGAGATGAGTAAGATATTTCCGTCTACATCTTGTATCGACTTATTCATCATACCCTGTTCATCCTCGAAGATGCGTAAGTTGATGAACTTCTGTCCTAACCATTTCAGATCTTCCGTTGTATCTGCTTCTTCAACTCCTAATAAAATCATTAGACCCTTCTGGATCTGGCCTGTTATCTGATTATCTACCGTACAAGAAGCTTTGGTAACTCGTTGTATAACTGCGCGCATAGTGAAAAGTATAAAACCAAAGGTAAAAATTCCGATTGTCAAACACGATGGGAAATTCAGTTTTCTCCAAGGTATATATAGAAACGTCCCTTTCTCCCGAAGGAAAAAGGGACGCTAATTATGCTAAAGGATTTGATCAGAAGCGACCTTCAGTCCGCCTTCCCAGCTACTAATGCGTTTGGAATCAGGAGGCTTTTATAAAGGGTGGTTTAGAATTTGAAATTCAAGCCCAGTAAGAAATTCGTTGGGGCTTGTGGGAAATAGAAATTATAATACTTCCGGGTATCTCCTTCCATCCAGCCAAAGGTGTAGCCATTGGCCTCGTACTTCTCGTTCAGTATATTGTTGACCTGTAAGGTTGCACTGATGTTTTTGATACCTAATGCTGTAAAGTTATAGTTTGCTAACAGATTGTTGACAAAATAAGCGGAAATGCTTCTCTCTTTTGCAGAAGAATTATCCAGGTATTGTCTTCCTACAAATTTGGATAGAAGCGAAAATGTAAGTGATGTTATTGGACTATAAGAGAAATTACTTGACAAAATAGTTCCCGGTGATAAAGCAATGTTTGTTTTCGAATAAAATATCCTTGTATCGCCGATGACCTCTTCAAAGTCCTTAATTTTATTTTGGCTGAAACTAGCTGTTGCTTTCCAATTGAACTGCTTGCTGATGTTCCATGATCCATCGAATTCAAGACCTATTCTATAGCTATCATTGACATTTTGTCGAATTGGAGCGCCTGTATCACTAATTTCACCTGTTGGGATCAACTGATCCTTGTAAAACATGCCATATCCATTTAATCCGATGTTGAATTTTTCATTTGTAAAACGATAGCCCAATTCAATGTCCTGCATTTTCTCTGGGGTAGGATCTGGTAAGGCGCTATTTTTCTCTATAAAATCCTTTCGGACAGGTTCTTTTTGTGCAAAGGCATAAGAAGCGTATACATTTGAATGGTCATTTAGCAGATAAGTTGCACCGGCTTTAGGATTCAGGAAATTAAACTTAGGATGATAATTATAATTTTTTACCTTATCATCATCACCATACATGTGGTAATCTACATTCCGATATTGAATATCGGCCATTAATATCCATTTGTCTAGTTTGTAATCGATTTTTAAGAAATTGCTGAAATCATTTTTTTGTGATTTCCCAAAATAATATTTGTCGTCAAGAAATCCTGTTGATGCATATTGTGACCAAATCACCTGGCCATAATGTTTTCCTTTATATTGATTATAAGCTCCACCCCAAGTAATTTCAAGCTGATCGTTCGGCCTGTAATTCAGAGCATAAGTCATTCCGTAAAAATAATTATCCAGCCATCTCCTGCGGACAAGATCTGTTTTTTGAATGGTGTCCTTACCAATAATGACGTTAGGCAAACCGTATTTACTTAGTTTATCTCCCGGTCTCATTTCTTCATAGTAACCATAACCTCTTGTATAGTGTAAGGCTGTATTGAGCGTCAATTTGTCGTTCAGTATATTGGTATAATGAAGTTGATGATGTTTCTGCGTATAATTATCTGTTTGATTGTTATACGTGTATAGGTTATAATTACGGCCAGCGTTCATGAAACGATCCTTCTCGGCACCGGAAATTTCGAGTGCATTATCTGCATAATCATCCATGCGCGACCGATCTCCTGTAATCAATGGTTCAGGAACGCCATTCCAGGCTTGATAGGTCTTTTCTTTTCCCCAGAATACAATTCCTTTTAAAATATGTTTCTTGCCATAATACCCTCCGTCCACATAGAAAGATTGTAAGTCTGAACTACCTCTTTCGATGTAACCATCGCTACTTATTCGAGATAATCTGGCATTGAAGGCAAATTTGTCGTCAATTAGTCCGGTACCGACTTTGACCGTATTTTTCCAAGTATTATAAGAGCCAAATGAATTGTTGAGTTCTGCGTAAGGGGTTTCTACTAGAGTATTGGACTGGATATTTAATGAGGCTCCAAATGATCCGGCGCCATTCGTCGAGGTCCCAATACCACGCTGAACTTGGATGCTCTCGGTAGAAGAGGCAAAGTCGGGAAGGTTTACAAAAAAGGAACCCATGCTCTCTGCATCATTTAAGGGGATTCCATTGAGTGTTACGTTGATTCGTTGATTGTCGGATCCCCTGATCGTCATTCCTGTATAACCTATACCCGCACCGGCATCGGAATTTACCTGCACGGACGGGGTCTGATTTAAAAGAAATGGGATATCCTGACCGAGATTGTTACGTGTTATTTCTTCTTTGGAGATGTTTTTAAAGGTTGTAGGAGCATTTCTTTTGGCACGGGTAGATTGAACAAGGACCTCTTCCATTTGAATTGTACTAGGTTCTAATGCTACCGTAAGTTCCAAATTGTCTTTAATATCCACATTTCGGCTCCATGTTTTATATCCAAGAGAAGATACCTGAATCTGATGCTTACCTGTATTGATACGATATAGTTTAATCAGTCCGTTTTTGTCCGATTGGCCAGCGAAGGATGCTTGTCCATCGATGGATATGGAAACGTACTGTAAGGGAGTCTGATTGGTATTGTCTACAGCTTTAATTGTCAGATTTTGTTGCGCAATGGCAATTTGACTTGAAATAGTAGCTAAGGAGCTACAAATCAAAAATTTGATCATGGTAATGTATTTTGTTTGAGTTAAACAAATCATAGCAAGGGGTTACTATGACCGCACTATTTAACTAACCTCTCCCTACGCCAGCATTATCTGGATCAGGTGTACAGAATTTAATCTGTTGGGTATAATCTCAGCCTTTATTTGTGTTCCTGACAAAACAAGGCACCCCTATTCGATGCTGCGAATATATAAATTTAAAATTGAAATGAAGTATAAAGAAGTAATTTATGACAAATACAAAAGAGTGGATTTACGGCTTTATTTCTTTTTGGTTAAAAATTTGTGCAAATTGTTGTTTTTGGTATTTATTGTTCTTTTTAGGTACCTTGGCATGAATTTTTCTACTAGAGGTATGTATTCATACAGGTCAAAAATTTTTAGTTACTAAATTGATAGTGAGGAGATAAAATGTTAAAATATTTAAGCGCTAATTATATTCTGCCGATTACTTCAATGCCAATAAAAGATGGTATTGTTTCGGTAGATGAGGAGGGGGTAATTCAAGGTATCTATGACCCAACTTCATTTACACCTTCAGACAAAACGAAGGTTGAGAGATATGAAGGAGTGATAATTCCAGGTTTTATCAATGCACATTGCCACATTGAATTGTCGCATATGAAAGGTATTGTCCCTAAAGGTACGGGACTTCCGAGTTTTCTTAGTAAGGTGATGACAACGCGGTCGGCGTCGATGAAAAAAATAGACGACGCTATGGCAAAAGCCGATCGAGAGATGTATGAAAATGGTATTGTTGCAGTCGGAGATCATGCCAACACAGATAATTCCTCGAAACTGAAGGAAGATTCTCAGATCTTATATCATACGTTTGTGGAGGTGCTCGGAATTGAACCTGACGAAGCTGACTTTAAGTTAAAAGAGGCTAAATCGTTGACTCAAGAGTTTAGGAATGGGCATGTATCCATTACGCCACACGCGCCATATTCTTGTTCGAAAGTACTTTTCAAAAAATTCAAGAAGATGGTTCCGGAAACAAATATTATCAGTATCCACAATCAAGAAAGTGAAGAGGAGAATAAACTGTTTCGTTATAAAATGGGGGAGTTCCTGGACTTTTATAAAAGTATAGGAAAAAACGCCGATGCGATTAAGGCGCAGGCAAGAAATTCGATTCAGTCCTATCTTCCTTATTTGCCATATCCCAATAAATTATTGTTGGTTCATAATACCTATACTTCTCTTAAAGATCTGGATTTTGTAGAGCGCATGGATCGTGATGTGATGTGGTGTCTTTGTCCAAAAGCCAACCTTTATATTGAAGGAACATTACCAAAGGTTCAGAATTTTATGAATGCCGGACAGCGTTTAGTAATCGGAACGGACAGTTTAGCTTCAAATGATACATTATCCATTTTGGAGGAACTAAAGGTATTGCATGCGCACTTTGAGGATCTCGATTTCTTGCAGACTATTCAATGGGCTACGATTAATGGTGCGATCGCGTTGAACATTGAGGATGAATTTGGCTCACTTGAAGTGGGTAAAAAGCCTGGGATTGTATTGTTGCAAGGTATGGAACACATGCGCCTACATGAAGATGTTAAGGTAAAACGTTTAGCGTAGTATTTAATTCCCCAAAACTTCTGTACTTTTGCTCTTATTGAACCGTCCATGACTATAATAACGGAACTATAGTCATGGTAAGTTCCATCTGACCGATGGAAGAAAAAATAAGTTACAGATGAAACATTTGAATATTTCAATAAGAGGTAAAGTACAGGGAGTCTTTTTTAGATTGACAACCAAGGCGGTTGCAGATCAAGTTGGTGTTAGGGGCTTTGTTGTCAATTTAAAAGATGGTTCTGTCTATATTGAGGGCGAGGGCGACGAGTTTGCACTAGATTCACTGTTGGAGTTCTGCCAAGAAGGGCCCGAGGGTGCAATTGTTGAAAGTGTTGAAGTAAAGGAAGGCGAAATGAAGGGCTTTTCCAATTTTGAAGTAGTTAAAAGAGTTCAATCTTAAGTCTTTTCACCTTGTCAGTACTTAAAAAATTCGCTGGACAGACCATGATTTATGGCCTGAGTACGATTATAGCACGTATGCTGTATTTCGTTATGACGCCACTCTATGTCCTCAAATATCCACCTGCGTCCTACGGAATATTTACCAATATGTACGCCTGGGCGTCCATGATCAATGCCGTTTTGGCATTTGGTATGGAAACTACTTTTTTTAGGTTTCTCCAAAAAGTCGAAGAAAAGGATAAGAAGCAGGTTTTCAATAATAGTTTTATCGTCATTGCCACTCTGGCAACATTATTTTTTATAACGGCCATTGTCTTTGCTGGCACTATTGGTGGTTGGTTGAATAAGGGAACTTACAATGCCGATTACGAGAGCTATGTGAAGTATTTTGCCCTCATATTGGCATTGGATGCTTTAGCTATTGTTCCTTTTGCGAAATTGAGATCGGAGGGAAAGCCTATCCGATTTGGTGCTATTAAATTGGCCAATATCGGTATTATGGTTGTTCTTAACCTATTCTTTATTGCTTTGGTTCCCTATTTGATAAAAGATGGAGGTGCATTGGGCTCTTGGTGTTCCGGTTGGTACAGAAATGAATGGATAGGTTATGTATTTATTTCCAATATTGTGGCAAGTGCAGCGACCTTTCTATTTCTTCTGCCTGAAATGAGAGGTTTTTATTTTAAACCCGAAAAGCAGCTAATCTTAAAGATGCTATCCTATAGCTTTCCGATTTTAATAGCCAATATTTCTTATATCATCAACGAAAATTTAGATAAAATTGTATTGCCAATCTACCTGCCTAAGGATATTGGTGATCGCGATTTGGGGATCTATGGAGCCGTTGGAAAATTGGCGATGTTTCTGAGTATTTTTGTTCAGGCTTTTCGATTGGGGGCAGAGCCATTTTTCTTTTCTTATGCAAAAAATGCAAATGCGAAAAAGACCTATGCGTTAATTATGGAATATTTCGTCATTGCCATGATGTTAGTTATGTTGGGGATTACAGCGAATATTGACTGGCTGAAGTATTTTATTAAAGGAAATGTGGAAACACGTGACTTATATTGGTCTGGACTTTTCATTGTTCCTTTGTTGCTGTTCAATTATGTGCTGCTGGGGATTTATATGAATCTTTCGGTATGGTATAAGCTTTCTGATCAAACGCGGTACGCTTTGTATATTTCATTGGTAGGCGCAGGAATAACCATCGTGGCAAATTATTATCTGATTCCGAGATACAGCTATGTGGGAGCATCAATAGTCACATTTTTAGCCTACTTTGCTATGGTTGTGCTATCTTATGTATGGGGGCAAAAACATTACCCTATACCTTATAAATTGGGAAAGATCCTGATGTATATATTTGCGGGAATATGTTTCTCCTACCTTTCTTACTTTGTATTTCATCATAATGTTTTTATTGGTAATGGACTTTTAATCGCTTACCTGGGAGGTGTATTTTTGATGGAACGAAATCAGCTCAAGCGATTTATCAAGAAAGATGCTTAAAAGAAAAAAGGTCGTGCTAATGTTAACTTAGCACGACCTTTTTCTTTATAAATTGTAGACTTCAGTATTATACCATTTCTGCGGAGAAATTGTGTTCAATTTCATAAAGTACCTCAAGAATCTCTGCCTGGCTTTGTAAGCTGACTAATTTCATGCGGTGTTCTTTAAAGTTGGGGATTCCTTTGAAGTAATTCGCATAATGCCTACGCATTTCAAAAATACCCAATTTGTCACCTTTCCATTCGATGGATTTGTTGAGATGTGTTCGGCAAACCTCGACACGTTCAGCAATGGTAGGTCCTTCTAAACGTTCGCCAGTATTGAAAAAATGTTTGATTTCTCTAAAGATCCAAGGGTATCCGATTGCTGCACGGCCAATCATAATGCCATCCACTTCAAACTCCTGGCGCCATGCCGCAGCTTTTTCGACAGAGTCTACATCGCCATTGCCAAAAATTGGGATTTTGATACGCGGATTACGTTTGATATCCCGAATCATGGACCAGTCCGCCTGACCCTTATACAATTGTGCGCGCGTACGTCCATGAATAGCCAGTGCTTTGATCCCCACATCTTGTAGTCTTTCAGCAACTTCGTATACATTTTTTGTGTTGTCATCCCAACCAAGACGTGTTTTCACCGTTACGGGTAAATCCGTAGCCTCAACGACAGCTTTTGTCATTGCAACCATTTTATCGATGTCCTGTAGCAGGGATGAACCAGCTCCTTTACAGACTACTTTTTTAACTGGGCAGCCGTAATTGATGTCGATTAAATTAGGTCCTGCTTTTGTGCAGATTTCAGCAGATTGACGCATACTTTCAATATCTCCACCGAAGATCTGAATGCCAATAGGACGTTCATACTCAAAAATATCCAATTTTTGAATTGACTTTGCAGCATCCCGAATTAACCCTTCCGAAGAAATAAATTCAGTATACATTAAATCAACACCATTCTGTTTGCACACATAGCGAAACGGAGGATCACTTACATCCTCCATCGGAGCTAATAACAAAGGGAATTTACCCAAATCAATATTTTCACCAATCTTGACCGACATCTTCGATAATTTTTTACAAAGGTACAAAATTTGGCATTAGTATAAAGTTAACTCACTGTCACGAGTTTAAAGCCTATTTTTGATCTCTTCAGACCCTGTCGAACGTTGACTGTTCAAATCGCTAAGCCCGCCAAATCGATAATTAAAGGAGAGGATAGCCGTCCTGCTGTCAGGGTTCGATTTCCCTATATTTCTTTTACAAAGTCTTTGATGGCTTGTCCAGGATCGGCTGTCTTCATGAAATTTTCACCAATTAGAAAACCTTGGAATCCAGCTTTTTTTAAGGCTTTAATTGTCGAAGGATCAGCTATGCCGCTCTCAGATACTTTAATATATTCTGTTGGTATTTTGTCTAGGAGATCATAGGAATGCTGAATGTCGACTGAAAAATCTTTCAGATTTCTATTATTAACACCGATTGCGTCAATGTCATCAAAAAGATTATCCAACAGTTCCTGTTCGTTATGCACCTCAAGTAAGACATTTAAACCCAATTGATGTGCATAGGCTGCAAATTCCTGAACTTCCTCCTTTTTCAGACATGCTGCAATTAAAAGAATGATGTCTGCGCCATACGCTTTTGCTTCGGCGATCTGATACTTTTCGACGATGAATTCTTTTCTTAAGATAGGAATGCTAATAGCCTTACGTGCTTTCGATAGATCTTCTAAATTGCCTTTGAAAAATTCCCCATCCGTCAGAACAGACACCGCTGAAGCACCTGCCTCCTCGTATGCCTTTACAACATCTTCCACTGCTGAAGTGCTATTGATGTCTCCTTTTGATGGCGATGCTCTTTTGTATTCAGCTATAATTCCTGTTTTTTCAGGATCAAGAATAGATTCTCTCAACGATAGACAAGCCACATTGAAATAGGGATAGTTTAATAATTCCTCCAAAGGAACTAAAGCTTTTGCCTGTTCTACTTCTATTTTTTTTCGTTCAATGATTTTATCAAGTATAGTCATTTTTCTAGATGTTAGATTCCTAACCAGTTTTCAATTAATTTCTTACCATTTGTGGTCAATACCGACTCTGGGTGGAACTGCATTCCCCTTACATCGTATTCAGTATGGGTTAAGGCCATAATGATGCCATTCTCGTCGATCGCCGTTACCTTGAGGCTAGCCGGTAAGGTGTCTTTGTTTACGGCCCAAGAATGATAGCGTCCTATTTTGGAATCTTTTGGGAAGTCGCGAAACAATTTTTCTGACTCATCAACAACGGTAATATTTGTTGCTACGCCATGCAAAGGTTTTTCCATATTGAATAGCGTACCACCAAAAACCTCTGCGATCGCCTGTTGGCCCAAACAAATGCCCAATATACTTTTATGTGGAGCGTAGGTACGGATAACATCAAGCAATAATCCAGCTTCTTCCGGAATGCCTGGTCCGGGCGAAAGAAGTATTTTATCGAAAGCATCAATATCTTCCAGTTTGAATTTATCATTTCTCCATACAACATACTCTTGATCTAATTCCTGTAACAAATGGACCAAGTTGTAAGTGAACGAATCGTAGTTGTCTATAACGACTATTTTATTGTTGCTCATAACCTTTTACTATAAAATCTTGATTAATATAATTTTCAATTTCCTGAAATATAGATTGAATAAATTCGGTTGGCAAATTAAATCTTTTTGCCAGCACTCCATAATTACTGCCCAGGTTCCGAATAATATGCTGCTCTTCGTTTTGCTCATCCTTGAAGGCCTTACCTTTACCGATATAGGTTTTTCGTAATGCCAATAGCTCAACGATGCGGTTGTCAATAGTGTCTACCGAATCATGGATATGTTGCTTGTTGACACAGTATTCCAATGGTCTGATCATAATGTTTCTGCTAATTGTAATGCTTTTCGTAGAGCAGCAATTTTGTTATTTACTTCTTGTAGCTCCATTTCAGGATCTGAATCTAGTACAATACCACCGCCGGCCTGATAGTGTAGGGTGTTTTGTTTACTTAGGAAGGAACGAATCATAATGGCATGATTAAAGTCGCCGTTAAAACCCATGAATCCAATTGCACCAGAATAAAATGAGCGTTGTAATCCTTCGTAACGATCAATCAGTGTCAACGCCATATGTTTTGGAGCACCTGAAAGTGTACCCGCTGGATACGTATCGCCTACGATGTCAAATGGATTGATATTATCTTTTAATGTGCCCGTTACTTTAGAGACCAAGTGGATAATATGGGAGTAATATTGTGGTTCCATGTAGGACTCAACTTTAACTTGGGTACAATGTCTACTTAAGTCATTGCGGGCAAGATCTACGAGCATAACATGTTCTGAAGTCTCTTTTGGATCTTCTTTGAGTTTGGTGGCTATTTTTTGATCTTCTTCCATGTTGCCTGTCCGTTTAAATGTTCCTGCAATAGGGAAAATCGTCGCTTGTTTTCCGTGAATACGCAGTTGAGCCTCAGGCGAAGATCCGAAAAGTTTAAAATCACCGTAGTCAAAATAGAAAAGATAAGGTGATGGGTTGATGGAGCGGAGTGCACGATAGACATTGAATTCATCACCAGAGAATGGTGTCTTAAAGCCTCTGGATGGAACAATCTGGAATACATCGCCACGTTGGATATGCTCTTTCATCTTCTTGACCAGCTGACGGTGTTCTTCATCGGTACGATTGGAGCTTTCCTCACCAGCTAGTTTGAAGGTATATTCAGGGAAGTTTTTGTTCTGAATAAGGAACTGCATTCTTTCAAGTTCTGATTCTTCGTCGTCCAGCAGATGTTCAAAAATATAGAGTTGATTACGGAAGTGGTCGATGGCAATGACATATTTGTAAACATGATATTGCATAAACGGTATTTTCCGTGCTGGATCTACCGTTGTTGTGAGTTTGATGTCCTCAAAGTGTTCAATACAATCGAAGGTGAAGTAACCAAATAGGCCATTGGAGATCAAGTTAAGTTCAGCAATTGTATGATCTTCGAACGAATTTCTAAAATCGGAAACTTCTTGACGTAATTCGATTTCGTGTGCACTTTTTGCGATACGTTCTCTACCCGGATAAGTGAGCGTCAGCTCTTCCTCATCGAGCTGGATTCCAGCTATTGGTTGACAACAGATATAACTTATGTTGTTGTCGCGACTATGGTAGTCGGAGCTTTCCAGTAACAAGGAGTTTGGAAAGATATCTCTTAGACGAAGATAGATGCTCACGGGGGTAGTTGTATCCGCAAGCAACTTTCTGGTTTGTGTTTTGAATGTATACTTCATTTTTTGTGTCTTATCTTCTTTTTGTAAATTATGTATAAAAAAACCCCGATACTGGTCAGCATCGGGGTTGGAATTTCCATAAATGGTTTTGGTTGATTATGAAATATTATGACAATACCAATTAGTTCCCGATGCTTATTGCTTCAGGCCACCACCAATTTGTATTTGTATATCTTCGTGTCATTATTACACAAATTTATAAAAAAAAATAAATAAGCAAACTTTTTGTGACAAAAAAACAAAAATTCACCTTATTTCTTAATCATTTAATAAATCAGGACGTCTTTCTTGTGTTCTTTTTAACTGTTGTTCATCTTTCCATGCAGCGATTTTTGCCTCATGACCACTAAGGAGAATATCAGGCACTTTGTGGCCTTTCCAGTCTGCAGGGCGTGTATAGATAGGTGCATCAAGTAATCCATCCTGAAAAGAATCTGAAAGCGCGGATGTTTCATCCGACAAAACTCCGGGGATCAGACGGATCACAGCATCTGTAACAATCGCCGCTGGAAGTTCACCTCCAGACAATACATAATCACCTACAGATATCTCCTTTGTTACATAAATATCACGGATACGTTGATCTATTCCCTTGTAATGCCCACAGAGAATCATCATATTTCCTTTTGTCGATAATCCGTTCGCAATATCCTGATTGAATGTTTCACCATCGGGAGTCATGTAAATGATCTCATCGTATTCCCGTTCAGACTGCAATTCCTCAATACACTTGGCAAAGGGTTCTATTTGAAGGACCATGCCCGATCCGCCCCCGTACGGATAATCATCGACACTTTTGTGTTTATTTGTTGAATAGTCTCTTAAATTATGGACATATATTTCAGCCAAGCCTTTGTTCTTTGCTCGTTGCAAAATAGAGTGTGCAAATGGACTTTCCAAGAGGTCAGGTAAGACCGTAATAATATCAAAACGCATGGGGCAAAGATACACAAAAATGCACCATTGTCTATTTATAAGATTGATTCGCTTATCTTTGTGCCAAAATTAAGTGTATATACAGTGATTGACGTAAATAATATTTCTGTTTCCTTTGGGGGAACAACTCTTTTTTCAGATGTATCCTTCTCCATCAATGAGAATGATAAGATCGCATTGATGGGTAAAAATGGCGCCGGTAAATCGACTTTATTGAAAATTATCGCTGGAGTGGGTAAACCTACTACAGGTAATGTTGCTGGTCCGAAAGATGCCATTATAGCCTATTTACCGCAACATTTGCTAACAGAGGATAACGTGACTGTTTTTGAGGAAACGTCAAAGGCTTTCGAAGAAGTCTATGGTATGCGTGATGAGTTGGAAAACCTGAATGAGCAATTAAATATCCGTACAGACTATGAGTCTGATGATTATATGCAATTGATCGAACGTGTATCCGAATTAAGCGAAAAGTTCTATTCAATTGAGGAAGTTAATTATGATGCAGAAGTTGAAAAGGTCTTGAAGGGACTCGGTTTTGAGCGTTCTGATTTTACAAGACAGACTTCTGAGTTTTCGGGTGGTTGGCGGATGCGTATCGAATTAGCTAAAATATTATTGAAGAAGCCGGATTTGATTTTATTGGATGAGCCAACCAACCACATGGATATCGAGAGTATTCAATGGCTGGAAGATTTCTTGGTCAATTCGGCTAAAGCAGTTATCGTTATTTCGCACGATAGGGCATTTGTCGACAATATCACCAATAGGACCATTGAGGTGACGATGGGACGGATTTATGATTATCGTGCCAAGTATAGTCATTACCTGGAATTACGTCAGGAGCGTCGCCAGCATCAGCTAAAAGCATATGAAGAGCAACAACGCTTTATTGCGGACAATCAGGAGTTTATTGATCGTTTCAGAGGAACCTATTCTAAAACATTGCAGGTACAATCACGTGTAAAGATGTTGGAGAAATTGGAAATCATCGAGATTGACGAAGTGGATACTTCCGCATTGCGTCTTAAGTTCCCACCATCTCCGCGTTCGGGTCAATATCCTGTTATTGTTGAGGATCTAACCAAAGCTTATGATGAACATGTTGTGTTTCAAAAAGCAAATATGGTTATCGAACGTGGTGAAAAGGTTGCTTTTGTCGGAAAGAACGGTGAGGGTAAATCTACCATGATCAAAGCAATTATGGGTGAGATCGATTTCGAAGGTACGTTAAAAGTTGGCCACAATGCAAAAATTGGCTATTTCGCACAGAATCAGGCAGCCTTACTTGATGGTGAAATGACTGTTTTTGATACCATTGATCAAATCGCAGTAGGCGATGTACGTGTTAAAATGAAAGATCTTTTGGGGGCTTTCATGTTTAGCGGCGATGATACAACTAAAAAGGTGAAAGTATTATCTGGAGGGGAGAGAACGCGTTTGGCGATGATAAAATTGTTGTTGGAACCGGTCAATGTATTGATTCTTGATGAGCCCACAAACCATTTGGATATGAAGACAAAGGACATTATCAAAGATGCTTTAAAAGATTTCGATGGTACATTGATCCTTGTTTCGCACGACCGTGACTTTTTGGATGGTTTGGCAGAGAAAGTCTTTGAATTCGGAAATAAACGTGTACGGGAGCATTTTGAAGATATTAAAGGTTTCTTGGAATACAAGAAGATGAGTAGCTTGAAAGATATTGAACGTTAGCATCTAGATAAACGTCGTGTAAAACCCGATAGGGGCTCAGTTATAAAAAGCGGCTTTTTGATATAAAAGCCGCTTTTTTGTGTTTTAAAAGAATATTAATCGAGCCTTCAAGCTTTTTTTCCTTAATCCCAAAGTGTGTGAAAGACACCTTCCCGATCAATACCATTACGCCGAGTCCAACTATTCCAAAATCGTAGTTATTCTTTTTGTCTATACTCATCGTTTAATACCATTTTTCTAAGTTGAAATTTACCATTTATGTTGATACTACGAAAGACAATTATCAGCAGATCGGTATGCGGCGATTTTCTCGCTCCAATTACTTTGCTGGTATTGAGCCTTTTGTTGTAAGCTAACAGATATTCCGTATATTGAACTTTCCTAAACATCAATTTTATTTATGATCATTGGATTAGACATTGGGACATCATCTGCGAAAGCTGTTGCATTTGACCACGCGGGTAACATCTTATCCCAGCATAGTATACCTTATCCTATAATAAACCCGTTGGAAGGGTGGTATGAGCAAGATCCGGAGATTGTTTATGGCGCATGTATTGATTCTATTATGCATGTCATGATTAGCTTAAGGCAATCTAGTGGGGAGATACCGAAACCTGTATGTATTTCGGTGAGCAGTGCTATGCACGGACTGATCGCTGTTGACTCGGCAGGACAGCCACTTAGCAATTGCATTATATGGGCAGATCGCAGAAGTGAGCATATTGCGGTTGCCTTGGAGGCAAGTGAGGCGGGCAGGTTGCTTTATCAGCAGACGGGCACACCAATACATCCCATGTCTTTGCTTTGCAAATTAATGTGGATAGGGGCCAATGATCAAAAATTATTTGCTCAATCGTACAAGTTTATCGGTATCAAAGAATTTCTTTTTTACCGGCTCTTTGGCGTGTATGTGGTCGATCATTCCATTGCATCTGCAACAGGGCTTTTCGACATACATCACCTAAGATGGTCTGATCAGGCGTTAAGCTTGGCGGGCATATCGGAAGAACAGCTAGCATCTCCAGTTCCGGTCAATTATATTTTAAATATGCCTAGCCGAGAAATTGCGGCCATGATGCATATCCCTGAAGATACCCCTTTTGTTATAGGTGGTAGCGATGGTTGTTTGGCTAATCTCGGAGTAGGAGCTATACGTCCTGGAGTGGCTTCGGTAACTGTAGGTACCAGTGGAGCTATTCGCGTAGCAAGCTCGCAGGCAAATCAAGAAAAAAAACAAAGACTATTTACCTACCTACTGAGATCAAATGAATATATAATTGGTGGTGCGGTTAATAATGGCGGTGTATTACGCAACTGGTTTCGAGACAACTTTTTGAACGAATATACCCAAATGGAAGCAGATGGAGATCTTTCGGCGTCGTTAGATGCTTTGATCGGCTCCGTCGTTCCGGGGGCAGAGGGCTTGATATTCTTGCCCTATTTAACTGGTGAACGGGCACCACATTGGAATTCCAATGCTAAAGGTGTTTATTTTGGAATACAGTTGCATCATGGCAGGGCGCACTTTGCACGTGCCATGATGGAAGGGATGTTGTTTGCAATTTACAGTGTAGGAATCGCGTTAGAGGAGAACACCGGTCCCATTCATACGATCTTTGCAAGCGGCGGCTTGGCGCGGTCATCGTTGTTCGTGCAGATGCTTGCAGACATTTTCAATAAACCTGTATTCACCAAAAATACAGTAGAAAGCTCTGCATGGGGAGCAGCATTGATAGGCTTGGAAGCCTTGGGTATTCAGGGATGTGAGCCTACTATAAAAAACAAACAAGCGGAAGGAGCGCAAGAGACCGAGCATTATTATAAACCGAGTGCGGAGAATCACGCTGTATATATGAAAAACTTCCGGAAATTTGAACGCCTGTACCATATATTGGAAGGTGAGTTTTAACTAAATATAAATTATTATGCCTCTAATCATCGTTATTTTGGGAGTAGCTTTACTACTTCTTTTAGTTACCGTCGTCAGGTTAAACACGATCTTTTCATTACTGATAACCTCTGTTGCGGTCGGTTTTGCTATGAATATGAGTGCCGTCGACATCCTTAAATCTGTTGAAAACGGAGTGAGTACCACTATGGGCCAGTTGGCACTATTGTTGGCTTTCGGGTCTTTACTGGGAAAATTGATGGCGGAGGGTGGTGCTGCAGAAAAGATTACAACGGTACTAACGGCTGTATTTGGTAAAAAGAACTTACCTTGGGCAATGGTTCTCACGGGCTTTTTAGTAGGAATTCCCTTATTTTACAATGTCGGTTTTATCGTCTTAGTACCATTCGTTTTCATGGTATGTGTTTCCAATAAAATGCCTTTGCTTTACATAGCCATTCCGTTGCTGGCAGCGCTGTCCGTGACACATGGTTATTTGCCACCACATCCGGGAGCTACGGCCATAGCGCTTACCTACAAAGCGGATATCGGTTTAACAATGGTCTATGGGATTATTGTGGCAATTCCTGCCATCATTATCGGTGGACCGCTCTTTGGAAGGATGCTTAAGCATATTCCGACCAACCCACCGACCGAGTTTTTTCCTGAACACAATCAAGCGGATAGGAAAGAGCTTCCCGGATTTGCAATTAGCATATTTACGGGGCTTTTTCCAATAATTTTAATTGCTTTTGGTTCATTTTCACATCTAATATTTCCAGAAGGCTCCTCTTGGCTGAAGGCACTACGTTTCTTGGGTGACCCGGTTGTGGCTTTAATGATTGCATCGCTAATGGCGATGTACACAATGGGTATCCGCCAAGGTAAAAGTTTGCGGGAGCAATCAGAAAGTGTGGAGGAAGCAATCCGCGGGATAATGATGATCCTTTTTATCATTGCGGCATCAGGCGCCTTTAAGCAAATTTTGGTAGACAGTGGTGTAGCGAACTACATCGCTGACATAACCGCAGACCTGAGCTTGTCGCCTCTTGTACTTGCATGGTTAATAGCCGGTATCATTCGCCTAGTTATCGGTTCGGCTAGTGTTGCTGGGCTCACGGCAGCGGGCATTATGCTTCCCATTGTGCAGGCAGGAAAGGTTACTCCTGAATTAATGGTGCTAGCGACGGGAGCGGGTAGTCTTATGTTCTCACACGTCAACGATCCTGGGTTTTGGATGTTTAAATCTTATTTTGGAGTGAGCATGAAGGATACGTTTCGCTCATGGACGGTGATGGAAACGCTCGTTTCTGTTGTTGGATTGATTGGCGTCTTGATTTTACATTGGCTTGGTCATTGACAGCGAATGGGAAAGTTTCCTATTGTCATACATCTTTAGTTAATAATCTCACCTTTCTAAGCATTGCTTCTTTATAAACAACATAAACACGATCGTGTACTGTCACGGTAGCTCAACAAAATGATGATATGAAGTAATCGTAAGGATGTATAGTAATAGCTCAAACGAATATTGAATTATACAGGCCCATAATCGGTTGATTATGGGCTTTTTTTTGACGGAAACCTTTGTTTGATTTTTTTTTCTTAATATCGTGACAATGAACCAAATTTTTGTTGTTCTAAAATTATGTGGAGATTACACCGATTTTATATACTTTGCTCAATCCTGTTGGTAAGCTGCTTATCTGGGTTACCGTCTTTTGGACAATCAATTGCTTATACAGTAGACAATTTGCCCAGTCCAAAAATAAAGGGGCAGGATTATTTTGTGTCCAATCCCGATGGGATTCTATCTTCGGGTACAGTGGCGGAATTAGATGGTTTATCAACGCAGATTGAGGCTACTACAAAAAGTGAATTTGCCATCGTTGTTGTGAACGATTACGTTGGCGACAGTGATTTCGAATTTGCTTTAAAATTATTCAATGCCTGGGGGATCGGTAAGAAGGAAAGTAACAATGGGCTTTTGTTGTTTATTGCTAAAGACCGCCATGAATACCGTTTTATCACTGGGTATGGTATGGAAAGTATTTTGCCCGACGCTTATTTAAAGCGCATTGGCGAAAAATATCTCGTACCTAATTTTAGGAATGAGGATTACGACCGGGGTGTTATGGAGGCTTCAGAATTTATAAAGACCATTCTCACCTCACCGGATAGTAAAGCCGAGCTGGAACGCTTAATGCCAGAGGCAACACCTGTCTGGAGCTTTAAAAGTCCAATCCTGCGAAATTCACTGTTGGTTTTAGGTTTGTTTGCAATCTGTTATATCTGGTTGGGTGAGGTGACCCGAGCGATCAAAGGGAAGTTGACCAAAAAAAGTAAATATTTCCCGCCTTTAGTCAGCGGATGCGGCTGTATGGGGATAGTAATGTTTATCTCGGTGTTTATCTGTGCATTTGCCCTCAATAATTTTGAGGAGGTCTATCAGTGGAAAAATTTACCTTATTTTATTGGTGTTTTTGGTAGTATTACCTTGGCGATGAAGTATAATGCAAGTCGTACGCAGATTGTCAATTCTTATCAGGACGAAGAAAATATACAAAAAGCTTTGCGCAAATTTCGTGTTTGGGGCTTAATTCCGCTATTGCTTAGTCCATTGGCGCTATTTGATCTCATTGGATTAAATAAACGCATTCGGAAGAATCAACTTCGATTGGCCCCTCCAGATCAATCTGGACGTTGGTTGCGCATGAATAAGGATGATGTGTCTACCCGAGAAAGTGCATACCTGGATAAGGGGCAGCTTTTGGAGGAAAAAATCGGTAGCCGTTCGTACGAAATATGGATAGATCAGACGACCAATGAAACAAAGCTGGTTCCCTGGGATGAAAATGTTGGGTTCATTGATTGTCCTGCATGTCATTACAGAACTTTTGAGACCGGGCGTACCAAGACGATACGTGCAGCAACGTATAGTTCGCAGGGATTGGAAGAACGCTTTGACTTATGCAAGAACTGTGGCCATCGGGTATCCCATGGTGAACATTCAACTCCAGTTAAAGTGCGCTCAACATCGAGTAGCTCTGGCGGAGGATCGAGTAGTAGTGGCGGTGGTGGTAGTTTTGGTGGCGGATCTTCTGGTGGCGGTGGCGCAGGCGGAAGATGGTAATCCATAATTTAGGGCAAAAAAAAAGGTTTCCAAACGGGGAGAATGAAAACCTTAAATAACCAATTATAAACCTAAATTATGATGACACAAATATAGTGTATTTATTACACTATGCAAACTTTTTTTAAAAAAAATAAAAAATAAGTTACAGCTAACGCTATATGATTTCTGTTTATAAATTGAAACCAAAATTTCAGCAGTTGCTGATGCCGATCTTGAATTTTTTGCATCACAGGAAGATAACGGCCAATCAAATTACAATTGGATCGATCGTATTCTCGTTGATCATTGCTTTGTTTTTTTGGTATGCTGATCGTTTCCCGATTTTCTTTTTGGTCCTGCCAATCGGATTGTTATTACGCATGGCCTTGAATGCCTTAGATGGTATGATGGCGAGGCTTTTTAATCAGACCAGCAAGACCGGAGAGGTTTTGAACGAAGTCGGAGATATTGTTTCGGATGTCGTGCTATTTTTTCCTTTGTTGAAGTTTCATCCGGAAAGCGTGTATCCAATCGTCGCTTTTATTGTCTTGAGTGTTGTGAATGAATTTTGTGGATTGATAGGGAAGGTAATTGCCAATGATCGTCGTTACGATGGGCCGATGGGCAAAAGTGATCGTGCTTTGCTGTTGGGCGTATATGGAATTTTAGCATTATTGCATATTTCTATCGTTGCTATTTCGGGCTATATTTTTGGCGTTTTGTGCTTACTCTTACTTTTGAGTTCGGTAACTCGATTGAGAAAGGCTTTGGCGCATGGCTGATGCCAATGGCAAATTCGCAGATGTTCCTGTTCGCGTTAGAAGTTGGGGATACATTGTCTTGGTGCTGGCGGTTGCCTTCGTCCCACCAACATTATCACCTTTGTTTGTTGCCTGGATAACCTTTCAAGGGATGTGCGAGTTTGCGCGTATGTTTATCCCTGAATGGAAGGCGAATCCATTCGTATTTCTTTCCATGGCAATGTTGCAAGCGTTGCTCCTTTACTTTTGTTCCTATCAAGAATATTTAGTGTTGGCCAGCTTCATGTGTTTGGGGACTGCTTTATTTTTCAACTATGGTTTAAAGGTTAAGAAGGGAGCCGTATTTGGACTGTTTTTTGGAGCAGTAGCTTGTTTGCTTGCCTTTAGCCATTTAGCTTTTATCCGATCCATAAAAATGGATAACAACGTAATGGTGGGATTAAAATTAATTGGTTACATTGTTGTGCTAACGGAGCTGAATGACGTCTTTCAATACCTGATGGGCAAGTTTTTCGGCAAACGTAAAATCGTTCCGCGTATTAGCCCAAATAAGACAATTGCTGGATGTGTGGGCGGTATCGGCTTAACAATTATACTGAGTAATTTATTGGGGTATTTCCTACTGCCTTTTCAGAATTTTCTATACTTTTCGTTGTTCGGTTTGTTCTTCGGTATTTTGGGATTCTGGGGAGATGTTCTTTTTTCCTATCTGAAAAGAAAGGCAGGAGTGAAAGATACTGGATCATTGATTCCCGGGCATGGTGGCTTATTGGACCGTATCGATAGTCTGATCTTCAATGCACCACTGTTTTATGCTTTGATTATCCTGTTGTTGGGAATCTAATAGGATTGGATGAATGTAGTAGAGAGAAGGTTAATTAAAATTTCAATGTGATGGCTTATCAACGTGCTGTTTTATTTTCAGGGGGTGGAACGCGGTTCAGTCTATATCTGGGCATGTACGCTGCGTTAGATGAGCTGGGCTTAAAACCAGATCTGCTTATAGCGAGCTGCGGAGGTTCAATGGCAGTCGCTGTTATACAGGCCTTTGCTACACATGAAGCCCGCAAGTGCTATCTACAATCTGAAGAACTTTATCGGTTTTTCTTGCATCATCGGCTCACTGAACAGCGTCGTTTGGGGAAGCTGGGCGTGTATGTTTTGAAAAAACAGCTGAACGAAAAACGGGCGCCCTTTATCGAGGATGTCTTTAATCGCTATCTCGCTGATATGGAACAGGATCTTTCCTTACTATTGCCTACTTTAGATAGACCATTCTCGGTAGCAATACCGGCACTGGTGGTCGGCGCTAAAATGCTGTTCAGCCCGTCTGAAGTAGGGCAGCGGCGTGGAGATCGGAAACTCTATCAAAAAATGCTGATGGGAACTAAGGATGTATTGGCCAATGTGCCTATTGAGGCAATAGGCATTGCGGATGAGAATTATGTGCACAGTGCAGTGGCTGAAGAAGTTCGTTTGAGCGCTGAATTTTCTGTGCTACAGGCGGCCCGTATTTCGATGTCCGATATGTTTTATATTAAACCTGTATGTTACAATAATACCCATTACGCTGGTGGAGCAATTGATCTCGTTCCAATGGAGCTAGCAAATGTGCTTGCTGAAAACATTATATGTGAGCGAAAACAACCTTACAAACCACAAGAAGAAGCGTTGGTACGGGCAGTATTGGGCTTTAGCGGAAATAAACGGTTAGCAGATTTGGAACAACATTTTCCGTATGCACATTGGATAGATACACAGGATGCCGCGAAACAATTAGCTGGGAAATACTGTAAAAAAGGAATTGATTGGCGTAAATTTGAAGTTACGCTTTCTTTCCCGAGAGATCTGGAAGAATTTGCTGAAGCGATGGAAGCGCAATGGAACTATGGCTATGAGGTGACATTAAAATCATTGAAATGAAAGTATTTATTGCCGGTGGCACAAGTGGAATAGGCCTTGCTTTGGCCAAGCGCTACCTCGAACAGGGAGCAGAGGTCGCTGTGTGTGGTCGTGATCTGACGAAAGTGTCAGCATATTCCTGGACGCATAGCCTTAAAAGTTTTGAAGTAGACGTATGTCAATTAAACAGTCTGCAGGGTGCGGTCAGCACATTTTGTGCACATTCATCTTTGGACCTCTTTATCAATTGTACCGGGAGTTACGCAGATGACGTTGCTCAACAGATAAGTTATCAGGAGGCGGTTGCCATGCTACAGGTGAATATGATGGGTACGATAAATTGTTTCGAAGCGGCAAGAATGGTTATGCAGGGTCAGTCGGAAGGACAGATTGCAATCGTCGCATCGGTATCGGGAACGCTTCATTTTCCCAATTCAAGCCTATATAGTAAGACCAAGCGTGCTGCAATCCAAGTGGCTGATGCATATCGGAGGGCACTCCAGCCGTATGGAATTGCGGTTACTGTTATCGCCCCGGGCTATGTTGATACGGATAAACTGAGAGCGCTCAATAAGCAAGATTTGTCTAAAAAACCATTTTTAATACCCGTAGACGACGCTGCACAGCGTATAATGGCAGCTATCGACCAGAAGAAGAAGCAAGTAGTGTTTCCGAAGCGTATGAAGTGGTTAATGGCATCGCTGGGACTACTTCCAAATATCGTATTGAATAAAATTATGTCGAGGAAGGCCAAATGGATGAAAAACGACTGAAAAATAGGGGACTGCAATTTGCTGTTTTCCTTTATTGTGCGCTATTTTTCCAGGTGACTTATTCTGCTGCTGCGGTCCATGCTGCAAATCAGACTACTGTATCTTCGTTTGTGTTTCCTTTTGAACACTTTATGCCGTTCGTTTCTTGGATGATTATCCCCTACATGAGCAGTGGTTTGTTCTTCGCTGTGGTTCCTTTCTGTTGTCGAAGTCGAGAAGAGCTTTGGGTCTATACGAAGCGTTTCAGTTTCATTACCATCTTCTCTATTTGTTGTTTTTTTATTTTTCCCTTGCGATTTTCTTTTGATAGGCCTAGCGTTGAGCATTCAGTTTTTGAATTTTTCTTCGCCTTTTTAGGGAAGTACGATTCCCCATTTAATCAAGCACCTTCGTTGCATGTGGCCTATGCATGTCTGTTTTGGTCGGTGCTCGGTAAGCAGCTAAAAGGCTGGAAACGCTGGGTAGTGGGAATTTGGCTACTACTCATGGGCATTGCTACACTCACCGTTTATCAGCACCATCTGGTGGATGTGCTGACCGCATTGATTTTGGTTCATATGGGATTCGTTCTATTCCCATCTCCATCGGGACTGCTTCATGACAGTGCATTATCTATGTTAAAGGCTGGGAATTTTCCCTTTTTGGCTGGTACCGAAAAGGCAAATTTATACGAAAAGACGAAATTAGACCTCGAAACGGAGATTTGTCGTAGAAACCAAAGAATTGGTAACGTTTACTATGCCATTGGCTGGAGTTTATTGTTACTGGCATTGTGGGGCGGAGCTCATGCTTTTGGATTATATCTTCTGTGTTGGCCATCCCTGGTCTGCATTGCGGTAGGAAGGAATTATGTTATCAATAATCCAAGGTTTTTAAAAAATGAAAAAGGTTGGATACCTAGATTTAAAAAATGGTTTTATTGTCCATATCAATGCATATATTGGTTACTGTGGCGTTTTGTCAGACGCAGCAATAATCCGCCTTTATTTGAAATTTTACCAGGTTGTTATGTGGGGCCGAGGATGACTGCAGGAGATCTCCGTGTGCTTGGTCTGAATAAGCATCTGGTTGTTTTTGATCTGGCTGCTGAATTGGAAGAAATACCTATTCTACATTTAGAGAAAAACTATCATTCGTTTCCATTGTTGGATATAGCAGCAATTAAATTGTCGGATGCCGAAAGGATATTGGCAGCGCTCGTAATCAGTTATCAACAATTGAAGCGAGGTGAAAATATGATTATACATTGTACAATGGGTTACAGCAGGAGTATGATTTTTGCTGTTCTATTGTCACAAAAAATATTATCTTTAGATTTAACGGATGCTATAGATCGGGTTAAATCTCATAATAAGCATTTTGTATTGCATAGACATGCACTTGAGTTGATGGAGGTGCTGGTCGAGAGAAATAGCTAGACGGTCCTTTGCATGATCTTTGTTATGAAATATACTATTTGATATTAGTACGTAAAAATTATACATGAAATCAGGTTACTTCAAGAGTTTTGATCAAGGAGAGTTATTATATCGCGTTTGGAATTATCAGGCCGGACAGCGGGCATTGGTCGTACTGCACCGGGGGCATGAGCATTCGGAACGTCTGCAGGAGATGGCTACGGATCCACAGTTTGCCGATCACTCCATCTTTGCATTTGATTTGCGCGGACATGGTTATACGAAAGAACCAGTTTCACCGATCTTTATGGATTATGTGCGTGATTTGGATAGTTTCTTTCATTATATAGGCCGTGAATATTTGGTTGATTCGAAAGACATCTTCGTTATCGCCAATAGTATTGCGGGGGTTGTTGTCAGTGCGTGGGTACACGATTTTGCGCCTAAAGTCGCAGGTATTGCATTGTTGGCACCTGCATTTGAAATTAAATTATATGTGCCCCTAGCCAATCGGATGATTGCTTTGGGAACAAAGCTAAAAAAAGATCTGATTATCCAGAGTTACGTCAAATCCAAGGTGTTGACTCACGATATCGATCAGCAGAAGGCTTACGATGCTGATCCGTTGATTTCCAAATCTATCAATGGCGCTTTGTTGGTTGATCTATTAAAAGCCGGCGAGCGTATCGTTGAAGACGCAGCGGCGATTGATATCCCAGTAATTGTCCTTTCTGCTGAAAAAGATTATGTGGTCAAAAATTCGGTGCAGAAAAAATTCTTTGTGACAATAGCTTCAAAGTTGAAGACTTTTATCACTTTACGTAATTTCTACCACGGGATTCTATTTGAAACAAATCGGCAGAAAGTTTATCACTATCTGCGAAATTTTATCGACAAAGCCTATGCCCGACAAAGTCCTGAACTGACGCTCGAACCCGATGATTTTTCGGTGAAAGAGTATGAACAATTATACCATAAATTACTTCCTGCAGGTGAAAAATTGAACTATGCTGTCCAGAAATGGGCATTGGGCAAAATAGGTTCCTTAAGTAAAGGAATGAATTTAGGCCTGCAGTTTGGATTTGATTCGGGGATATCGCTGGACTACGTCTATCGCAATGAATCGCAGGGTAAAAATCGGTTCGGTCGTATCCTCGACCGAGGTTATCTGGAGGCGATTGGATGGAAAGGAATTCGCATTCGAAAACAGCACTTATTACAGTTATTGGAAGAGAATATCGCGAAGGTCAAAGCTGCTGGAAAGACCGTGAAGATATTGGATATTGCAGGTGGCACCGGCAATTACTTATTTGATATCAAAGCGAAATATCCCGAAGCCGAAATCGTGATTAATGAATTCCTGTTGTCCAATATTGAGGTGGGAGAGAGGATTATCCGTAGAAATGGATTGCAGGGGATACGATTTACCAATTACGATTGTTTTGATCCAGCTACCTATTCCAAACTGGAATTCGAGCCTAATATTGTTATTATCTCAGGTATTTTTGAACTTTTTGGTGACAATGAAATGGCAAGTAGGGCTGTAAAAGGCGCAATTTCGATTTGCGAATCAAGCAGTCATTTGGTTTATACTGGACAGCCATGGCATCCACAGTTAAAGATGATTGCTTACGTGTTAAACAGTCATCAGAAAAAGGACTGGGTGATGCGTCGTCGTTCGCAGAAAGAATTAGATCGTCTGATGGCGTACAATGGAGTTGTTAAGGAACGTATGCTGATCGATGACTTTGGCATATTTACGGTGTCTTCAGGGACGGTAAATGGGTAGCCATTCCGCTATTCTTAGCAGTGAAAAGTTATGTCTTTGTTTAGGGTAATGATTATTCCAGCTGACGCTTCCAATTACGTCAGCTGGAATAATCAGGACGAATATTAATTCCTATAAGCACGGATAGCTTGTATGATGCCCTCCAGGTTTTCGTTAAAGTCCTGCATTTGTGCAAAGACCTTATCATCTTTGGCAAGTCCACCATGTTTATTGTTCTTGCGGAATATTTCTTTGATGTGTTCCCACCGTTCTTGTTCCACTGTATTGATTAATCCAGCAAGTTCTTTCAATTTTAAAAGATTACTTTCCGTATCGGCAGTAAGGGTTTGTGACTCACTTTCATAATGTGCGAGGAGAACTTGATCGATTTCCTGTTCGTTCATCATCGGCACAACTTGGGCGACGAGCTTACTCATATTCCGATAAGACCCTTGCAGTTTGAACGGCGGTTCTGTTCGGTAATTGTCCTGCATGGCCGCACTTTGAATATAATTTTGATTGACCTTGATGACAACGTTTCTGATCTTTAATACATGTTTTAATACTGTGATAAAATCATCGATATCTTGCTTCAGGTAATTGCCTTCTAAATCGGGAAGTTGATCTACAACCGATTGTGCATAGTTCACTAAAGCATAGAAATCGTTGAAAGATTTGCTTGCTATTTTTTCAAGGTAGCTGTTTTCAATTGCCGCATTTTCAATTAAGCTGAGATTGAAAAGTGCTTCGGTATCACCGATCACATCCCCAAGATTGTATACATCCGCACGGTTGGCCAACATATCTGGAATCTGAAATTTGGACCCACTTTCGGTGTAAGGGTTTCCTGCCATTACGATGCAGAATCTTTTCCCACGCAAATCGTATGTTTTACTCTCACCTTCAAAAATACCGTCGATCTTACGTTGCCCATCAGCCAATGAAATGAATTTCTGAAGGAATTCGGGATTCAAATGTTGGATATCATCGAGGTAAAGCATCACATTATCGGCCATTTCGAAAGCAAGATTGATCTTCTTAAGTTCCTCACGTTCACCAGAGGTTTTCGCTTCCACAGGATCTATTGAAGTAATGGAATGCCCTATTGTAGGTCCGTTGATTTTTACAAAATGTAATCCCATGGTTTTCGCGAGGTATTCCATTAATGTTGTCTTTCCGTAACCTGGCGGAGAAATGAGGAGAAGCATACCCATCCTGGCGGTACGTTTATTGTCGCCAGCTGCCCCCAGCTGTTTGGCCAAATTATTTCCGATCAATGGGAAGTAAACTTCGTTGATCAACTTATTTCGGACAAAAGATGTTAGGACTTTTGGTTCAAATTCTCCGATTTTCAGCTCCTTGGCGTATGTTTTTCCAAGCTGCTCCTTCAAAGAAGCGAATTCTTGAAAACGAGGAACATTCCATTCTGCAAAAGTCTTCAATCTACGCAGAAATTGATGGTATTGAATTTGCTCTTCTCCATTGTTCAAGATCACGTGATTTCCCTTTAATCCCTGGATGAGTGCATTGTCTTTGGCGATGATCAATTGGTATTCATCCTTCGGATAAAGAAGCGTGACTGCAGTTTCCTCCACGTACTTTTGGAAAGCCTGGTAATCGTCGTTCTCGTCGATAAAAGAATTTAGCCAATTTAAGGTCAAATAGAAGCGGTCTACGAGACTAAATTGTGTATGCTGAATATCTGCTTCAAAGAGTTTAAAACTCTTCTTGTTTTCCAATAGCCTGATGAAAGCCTTTTTAAGTTCATCCGATTGCTCACTGACGACAAACTTGCTGTAGCTTGTGAAAGTCTGGAAGAGATAGCTCGCGACGTCCTCCGCATGAAATGTCGAACGATCCAAATGGGTGTCCCAATTGATGAATAATTTTGTGAGTTCATCCACGACAGATTGGTAGCGTGTGGAATTTGGAAATGCTTTTAATACCGAATGTGTAGATTGAATCAACGCTGTCTGTTTTTCCTGCTCGTCTTGCGCAAGTGAATGCCAAAACAATTGTGCCATAGCACGCAAATGAGCATCGTAACGTAAAAGATCAAGTTTGCTATCTAGCTGCTTGATGGTATCATAGATTACCAAGGCATCAAAGTTATGCACTCCTTTGACATAACCTTCCGAATAACTTTGCTCGACAGTCTGATTGATAAACAGGTTGGCATCAAAATCTAACTGTCCTTTGGAAGCAAGGAATGTTTTATAGGCGAGATATTCAGCCCGGTATACGTCCTTGTTTTCGGAAATCAGTTCCTGATCCCAAATATCGCTAAAGTTTTCGATCTCGGATCCTTTGACTTTTTGATAGAAGCTCGTTCCGGTAAGATGGAAGAATAGTTCGTCATTTTTGCGTACGAGTGTTAAACTGAGTGACTGACTATTGACGGCAAATTTATGCTTGCCAAGCGCAATAATGTTCTCTCCATCTACAAAAAGATCATTCTTGTCACGTAAAATGCGTAATGCATCCTCCTGAGATTTTTTGAGCAGGTTTTCAAGATTTTCGGCTTTTGAAACATCACTGAGCGTTTTCAGCTCTTGCACAAGCTGTCTGATTTTGTCAATCATCAAATCTGAAGCAAAGAAACTTAGGATTTCCTCACGCGTTGCAAATGTCTTTGATTTGTTTTCGATATTCTTTAATACGCGAAGTCCAATTTGCTCGAGTGAAGAGCTACGTTTGTTGATCTGTTCAACGATTTGCTCTCTGCGGGAATTAAATGCTTTGATGATCTCATCGCGTTTATCTGCTATTTTCAGGGCGAAGTCCTCAAATTCTGAAAACTTACTTTCGAGTTCTTCCAGTTGAACAATGACCTTGGTATAATACTCGTCTACTTTTTCAGTTGTCGTAGAGAGTTCAAGATAATTGGTGACAGACTGTTCCAGTAGCGTAAGTTGGGCGGAAAATTCTGCAATGGCTTCCGTACTTTTTAATGAATTGAGTTTACGCGTAAGCTGCGCCCGAACCTCATTCAAGGACGAGAAAATAACGGCTATCTTCTCGATGATTTTGGTGGTTTGGGTGGAGTCGTCAATTTTTAAACTGTTTAGAATATCGATCAACAGCTCCAATTCACTCGATATAGCCGAATTGGCTTCCTCAATCGCTTTGGCGTCATAGACTTTGACAATTGCAGCAACATTGTTTTTCTGCTGCTCCACTTTCTGCTCATAGGGTTGTAAAGCCTCGTCGCGGAGCAAGAAAGCAATTGTCTTTTCCGCAAGTTCGGTGGTGATTGACTGCAGCTTCTCGAGTAAAGCATCGATACGGACTATATCAATATATCTGACATTTTTGAGGTCAATGATTTCGCCCTGTAAACGTCGTGAATCTGCCAGTTGATGAACAAGTTGGTCAAGCTTTTCGACTACAGTACTATTGATGGAAAAGGTAAGCTCTTCCATTTTCTTCTCGGCAGTGCTATTGAGCTCTGTAGCGTATTTACGTTGGGCTTGGACCTTAACAAATTCGTCAATTGCCGTATTAGCGACCTCCTTGATCTGAGCTAATGGCTGACCAAGGTTGGACAAGGCTTCATCCTTTATCCAAAAATAAGAGTCAAGAAGGACAGTCGATTTTTTGAGTATATCCTCGTAAAGGCCTTCATAACTATCTTCTTTGTTGATGAGCTGTATGACTTCTTGTGCTTCGGCCATGGCCTGTACGATCTGTTTATTACCAACCTTATAAAGCGGGTCGTCTTTTTTTAACTCATTTTCTTTGAGCACGGCCATGTAAGGGGTTTCCCAGATCTGAACCTGATGATGCCTTGTTGCTTCGGCCTCTGTATGGAAGTAAATTAAACTACCGTCTTTAAAAAGTGTGAATCCATTGCAGATGATCGGCGTTTCGACATGCTGCTGAATGATGTTATAAGACAGTAAGATGTAGGTATTCGTTTCCTCCTGACAAAAGATATAGAGGAAGTCTTCACCGTTTGGTGATGCGATGCGTCTAAGGAAACTAACCCGGTCAAACTGGACGTCAAAGATTTTATGGGTGCCATTCTGCAGGTAGTATCCGTTAGAAAAAATGATTCCTTGATTATCGGGTAGTAAAATGGCTGATTCATTAAGGGATTTAAGATTCACCACTTCTTTTGTCCGTTGATTAAAGACAAATGCACGGAAATCTTCTTGATACGGTTTGATGCGAACGGCAATCAAATTGCCAAGGTCTGCATAGTAGTAATCCGCATCATCCAATTGTTGGTCGGCGTTTGAAACTTTTTCGGAGAAGATTCCTTTCCCTGTATCGGTGTTATTTTCAATTTTGAAAGTAATATCGCCATTGATCGCTTCTATAAAGATCTTGTCCTTAATGGATATGTGTGGGTGTTTTCCGAGGCGACGGTCTTCCAAGGTTGTTTTTGTCCATTCAAATTCAAATTGGTTGGGTAATTTGACTTCATGGATGCTGCGGTCGTCCTGATATTGGAGCTTTCCGTCTTTAATCAACCACTTGAATGCCTTCAGGTCAGCAGGATTTTTGCTGGTCTGAAAGATCATATAAAGATAGTTTTCCGTACGTCGAAACTTGGAAAAGATCGAGTCGCGATAGTATTTGTATAAATTTTGGTAATCGCCAATGAAATTAGGATCATTGATCAGATCGAGTGATTGTGGGATAAACTGATTGTTTTCGAATGTATATACACTGAAAACATCTTCGAGTTTAATTTCGGTGCGTAACCCAAAATGGACATTATAACCAAATATACATAGCTTGTCCAGGGCTAAAATACCACGAGCAACACAGTTATTTTCTGTGGTGATCCGTTGATTGGCCCTGAGTATAAAACTTGTCGCATTAAATATTTCCTTGCGGGCATTATTTAGTTGTTGGAGTTTGATAGTAAGCTCTTCTTTTTGTGTAAGAAGCCGCTTCCGAATAATCTCGTATGCACCTTGATCAAGGGAGTCGTTCTGATTTATTACGTTTTCTTCTGGCATAAAATGAGCTTTCTCGACTTGGTATATGTGATAAAATCTTTTGTTTATTGCCTGCAATGGTAATTATCATTGCAAGCAATAATGAATTGGGGAGGGACTAGGACAGTTTTTTGTTTGATATGCCCAAGTTTTTCGCCAATCCGAACAAAGAATTAATGAAGCTTGTATCTTCGCCATTTTCAGCATCAGTCGCCGCTTGTTGAAGTTTGATCAATGCTGCTGAAACGGTGAGGTTCTTAATATCGTTTGTGGAAATTCCATATTTATCGGCTAATCCACGCACCTTATCTGCGAGGTCTCCTTGTCCATCTGGACCTATCAAAGAATTTTTAATAGCTGTGGCATGTTTGGAGTTGTCAATCAAGTGATCAAAACCTTTGGAGTTGGATACTTGACGGACGATATTCTCAAAGAACATGGTTTCACCACCAACAATATCGATTTTTGCTGTTTTAAGTGCTTCCGATAATACGCCGGCTTGTGCTTGAGCAATGTCTTTTTGGATATTGATGTGTGCGAGTTCAATATCACGTTCTTTTTGCAATTGCAATTTGAATTCTTCGTGATCTCTGCCCACGCCGTCTAATTTCTTCATCGCTTCAGCTTTCTCTTCGATACCTTTGGCTTCAGCAAGCGCTTTCTCACGCACAACTTCCGCCTGTGCTAAGCCCTCTTTACGCATCGCTTCTGCTTTCTTCTCAATGACACTAGCTTCTGCAGTACCTTGTTTTTCTTCAGCTTCAGCTTTGGCAACCATAACTTCGGCCTCGGATAAGCCAAGTGCAGCTTCTTCTTTGGCTTGTGCCTCGGCAATAATCTTACGACTTTCGGCTTCTTTGAGTGATGCTTCTTTTTTCGCTTCCGCATCGATCAATAGCTCTTGTGCACGCTTTTCGGCGATTTTACGAGCAGCCTCCGCGTCGATTACTTTTTTCTCTGCTTCCTGTTCTGCCGCAATTTTTGCAGCTTCGGCAGCTTTAACAGTTGAAATTAATTTTTCTTCTGCTTCTTGTGATGCCGCAATAACACCCGCTTGTTTTTTACGTTCTACTTCACGGAATACTTCGATGTCTTTGACGCCTTGTTGCTCTTCAACAACACCTTTTTCCAATTGTACACGTTCTTTGATAACGCCTTGGATACTTTTCTTTTCGGTTTCGATCGAGCGTTCTTTGTCGATCTGTGCTAAGGTAACAATGCGCTCGCGTTCTGTTTGTTCTAAGGCGCGATCTTTTTCTACACGTTCGGCCTCCACAGCATCGGTACGTTGTTTATTCTTTTCAGCAATGATAATCTGCCGCAGTTTATTTTCTTCTTGAACAGCGAGTTGCTCTTCGGTAGAAATCCGGACGCTTTCGTACTTGAGACGTTCTTCTTCGCGTACCTTTGCTATTTCTGCTTCTTCGCGTGCTCTGATGTTGTCAATTTCCCGTTTTTGTTTCTCTTCCTTTTCGGCAAGCTGACGGTCTAGTTCTAGAATCGCTTCCCTTGCTTCCACGTTTTGTTTTTTGATTAGTTTCTCCTCATCACGACGAATGAAGTTGGCATTTATATTTTGTTTGGCTGTTAATTCGGTGATCTTTTTGATACCCTCACTGTCTAGGATATTATTTGGATTGAGATGTTCGATGTCGGTCTGTTCAAGGTAATCAATCGCACAGTCGTCCAAAATATAACCATTAAGATCAGTTCCGATGACGTCGAGTATCTCATCACGGAATTCGCGACGGGCTTCGTATAATTCAATGAAATCAAATTTCTTACCTACTGTTTTGAGTGCTTCGGAGAATTTAGATTCAAAAATACTTTTTAATGTTTCTGGTTCACTGGCGCGGTCGCAACCTAAATTTTGGGCTACATTGATCACATCATCTACATTTTTATTGACACGAACAAAGAAAGCAACTTTGATATCTGCACGAATATTGTCCTTACAGATCAAACCTTCACCCTGCATACGGGCAATCTCAATTTTTTTGATTGAGATGTCCATGATCTCCATCTTGTGAAATACAGGTACAACATACATTCCCTTGTTGAATGCTACTTTTGTACCACCAACACCGGTTCGTACAATCGCCTTCCCTTGTGGAATTTTCTTGTAGAATGCACTCAATACAACAAAGAATGCAAAAATTAAAAAGACAGCCAAACCGACAATTAAAAGTATAATTCCGTTTAAGCCACTTAAAAATAAAAGAGGTTGATATAGCATATGATTTGTATTTATTTAGATTTTAATATTTGGGTTTACGATTAGAATTTAAAAGGATAAAGATTCGCTCTTTTAGGACAGTTGTTTAGTGTCGGGGCTTTGCGTTTATTCCTTTTCCATTAAATATTGTCTATCGTGATTTCTTTGGTCACATAATAATATTTCTTGTCCTTGGATTCGTCAACAATAATGACATCGTCTCCATAGCCTATTTTCTCCCCATTATGGCTGACAACATTGAGGCGAATAGGATCCTGTTGGATGATAAATTCGGCAGAACCTATTTTCTTGCCTTCAATACTGGCTCTCATTTTACCCATGCGACCAAGAAAATCGTGACTTTCTTCGCCATTGTAACCTATACTTTTGAACATTTTAGCTAAAGGTTTGGTCAGAAAATGCATTAAAATAAATGTAACAATAAAAACAGGGATCAGGATTAATACGGACTTTATCCCCCATGAAGCAACGTCGATAAAGAGCGAAGAAACAATGGTAATTATCCAGCCTATAAATTTGAACAGTGTTACAATAAGCATGATGGGTACTTTGCCAACATTGATGTAATCCATTGCTTTTGCAAAGAAACCAGGTTCTGTATTAGCGTCCGTATCCGTATGATGATGGTGTGCATGATCGCCGCCCTCAGTTGCGATATCATGTGAGCCATCAACGTCCGTGACATCAGGTGTAGGATGGAGGTCTATATCTGCATCGGCATCAAATAGATGTACTCCATCACCCATCAGAAACATAAATAACCAATACACTACAGACATGCCAGTTAAGACTGTCATAATTCCATTGGACAATGGATTGAATAAGATATTGATTAGTTCTGTCATAGTGTTATTGTTTAAATTTTCTCTCTCTTGAAAGTATAATGAAAAGACCAGGAATTCCCATTGACTTCAAGGTCCTGCATGGTTACCAATTCCCAGCCTTGATTTCCAAGATCATTTAAGATTTCATCAATTTTTTCGGGATCCAACTTTGTTCCCCAAAAACCTTTAGGTTCAATTTTTAGCGTTTTATATTCAAATCTTTTCATCATTATTTAATTTTCTTTTTAGTTCTTCTAATTCGTTGTTGACGGCTTCAGACCCGCCGATGGTCTCGTTGATCTCATCAACTTTACTTTTGTTACCTAGTGCAATCTCGCCATAGGCCTTTGCTAGTGCCTCGTCTTCCTCGACCTTCTCTTTCATACGTTCTAACATGGAAATCGTACTATTGGAATCGATATTAGCGAGCTGACGATTGACCATTTTAGCTGCGTTGGATACCTTTACACGTGCCTTTAAAGTAGAGAGTTCACCTTCCCATTTCGATATATTGAATTTGAGAATGTCTACATTTTTGTGTAGCTCATCCGATGAACTTTGATGAATCACGGCTTGTTTCTCCAATTCACCAGCTTCGATTAATAACTGTTTTTTCAACAACAGCGCTTCCTTTGCAAGACCTTCTGCCTTTTCTGTCGTTAATTCTCCCTTTTGTGCTTTTTGGAGTAATAGAATAGCTTTGTTTTCGAATTCATTGGCTTCTTCTTTTTTCCTTTCACAATTGTTTTGGGTACGTATGGCTAACGCTTTAACTTTAGCATAGGCTTCTAACGATTGTTCCAGGTCCTCTTTCATCTCACGGATACCCTGTTCCGTCATTTTGATAGGGTCTTCCATTTTGTCCACGACTGCGTGGATCTCGGCTTGACCAATTCTGAAAATTCTCTTAAAAATATTCATTATTCTATAATTTTGAAAAACTTATTAACTGATTATAATATTCACTCATCAAAAGACTCAGCGAATTAATGGCTGCATCAAACTCATTCTGATCGAGATTATGTATTTGTAAGGTATACCGAAATATAACTTTGGTACCATCTTCTGTTAATGCAAACCCACCGTGTATAATATCTCTATTTTTTATCAATAGTGATTTGAACATATCCATGGTGTCATTGCTGATTGTAAAAAGATATTGCTCAAAAATCAGGATGGGTTGGGCAATGCCTACAATCAGGTTACGGATTCCGTCGTCTTCATTTTCGATGACAAAGATTCCTTCTTTTGTATCCTTATGGGTGATGGTGTAACCGATATTGGCGATATAATTTTCAATTTTTGAGAAGTACATAATCAAGTTTTTTATATATTGCACATATTCTTTGCATAAAGGTAATAAAAATGCAAAAATATTTTGCAATAAATATTCAATTTTTTTTAAAATGAGCAACGTAGGCAACAATATTAAGAAATTAAGAAAAGTGAAAGGAATGAGTCAACAGGCATTTGGGGATATTTTTAATCTTACTAGAGGTAATATTTCGTCTTACGAAGAAATGCGTGCAGAGCCAAAAATTGAGATTGTTCTAAAAATTGCAAATTATTTTGGCATTCCTGTGCAGCATCTTATTGAAAAAAATCTATCTGTCAATGAAATTCTTAATTTCAATGATTATTTTGATCCAAATGTTTCTCTTATTGGACGTAAAAGATTGTTACAAATCCCGCTGCTGGAACGAGATGGTATTTTTGAGGCGGGTAGTTATTTTTCGAAATTAGAAGAGCTTCCAATAATTGAATTTCCTTTGCAAAGTAGGAACCGCCTCATCGCAATCGAATACGCTGACGCTATTCCGGTGCCGAGTGATTTTTTGGCTGGCCCTCAATCCATTTTATTTTTTGAAGAGGTAGATGTTCAGAGCCTACATACGTTGGATAAAGCATTTGGTTTGTATTTTTCCGAAGAAGAGTTCTTTATTGGAAAATACAGTTTGCAGGAAAAGGAGATTAGTTTAGCCTTAAATGCCTGGAAGAAGATTGATCTCACTATGGGGGAGAAAGCATATTTCTGGAAATTGTATGGCAGGTTTGAGCGAATCTAATTGCGTGGAACTTTTTCCTATTGTTTATTCGGTTTTGCCGGTATCGGGCGTATTTCCATGTTGTTATCATATCCGTGGTTAATTATGTAATCGCAGTCCATTTACAAGGTATTAACAAGGGGTTTGCAGGGGTTTACCCTTGTAATACCCCTAATATGTACGGCCTTGGAGTTGATCTGATGTTGACTTGCCTACAAGAAAAGAAGACTCCTAACTCAGGCCTGCAGAATGTGAGTGTCCACAAAAAATTTCGTAGAGTCGGGCATTGTAATTAAATTAGTTCGATAATAAAGTAACGTTACAAAAAGGTAGGGTTGTGATTAAGATGATGGTGAACTTGTCGATCCGATAAAACTAGAGTGATTTATTTAGCTTTAGAGCAACACGCATAAACGAATAAATGACCAGACATAAAAAACTAAATTTAAATAAAGGAAGAAAGTAGCCTTATCAGCATTAATTGCTGGATTTTTTGTTATTTCCTGCAATAATTCCGCGACTAAAAAAGTCGAAGTAAAAGATACAACTGCCGCTATTGACTTAAAAAAAGATACGGCCGAAACGTCGGTAGAAAATAGCGGTGGCGAAGTGCCAATACCGAAGTTTAGTTCTGCTGGGACACAAAAATTGGCGGAGGATTATACAAAATATATCAAAGAATTTATCGCTGTTGCTAAAAGCGGCGATGTTGTTAAACTCAAGGAGCTTGCAGCGAAGCGACAGGAATGGGCGGCCAAAGAAACTGAAGCTGTTGCTAAGTTTACGCCAGAAGATGCTAAATTATGGAAGGCGTATGCAGAGAACCTAGGAAGAGCGTTGACTGCAAGCCTGACAAAATAAGTTGGAAACAATCGACGAGGTAGGGGCTTGAAAACCTACCTCGTTGATCATACTAGAAAGGCAGATCGTCTTCATTTTCATCTGGAGGTGTTGGGATGTCATCTTTGGCGCCGTTCGAATCAGATAAAATCATAAAATTATCTACTTTAATTTCTGTGACATATTGTTTTACCCCATCTGCGTTCTCATAGTTACGATAGGTGAGTTTGCCTTCAACCATGAGTTTGGTCCCACGTTGGCATTTCTTTTCAATGGTATTGTTTTGCTTACCCCAAACCACGAGTGTATGCCATTGAACTTCTTCAACCCATTCACCGGCTTTGTTCTTGAAAAGATCATTGGTGGCGAGACGTAATATGGAGTAATTGGTGCCAGTGGAAGTTGTTTTGATTAACGGGTCGTTTCCTAAATGCCCAACCAATTGTACTTTGTTGCGTAATGTGCTCATGTGTCTAATTTTTAAAAGTTTTTAATAATTCTTATTTTAGTTGATGGTCATTGGCTATGAACGCCGAATGATCTTAAGCAAAGGTGGGGCGGGGAAATAACTATAGTCGTCTATTTACCATTTGTATTCGACTATAGTCGGTTGTAACCGTTTGTTGTCGTTTAATCTTCCGTTATGAGTTCTGGAGAAAAAGTCTGCCTTGAATGTGGCAAAGTAATATATGGCCGTTCGGACAAGCGATTTTGTGATGATGCTTGCCGGAACGCCTATAACAATAAATTAAATAGCGACCAGACCAATCTGGTGCGCAATGTGAATAATATCCTACGAAAAAACCGCCGTATTTTATTAGATGCATTGAGTGGGGAGGGTATGGTGAAGATCCAACGTGAAAAGTTAAAGCGGTTGGGATTTGATTTTAAGTTTCATACACATACTTTTTCCAATAACAAGGGGCAGACCTATAACTTTATTTACGAAACAGGCTATCTGTTGTTGGAGAATGATTGGGTATTGATTGTTCAAAAGAAACCGCTGTGATATTGATCGCAACATTTCATATGTATTGGTTTAGTTTGCAGAACTGAGCTTGGCTTTTCTTATTGCGATATAATTAAAAATAGTAAACGTTAGAATCAATATGTAATAGCATACTGGGATGAGTAGAAAATAGGCGCTATTAAAGATATTGGTTAAAAAAGACGGTAGTGCAATTTTAAAAAAATCTGCAATAATGATATAGCCTATGAAACTTCCGAGAAAAAATAGTCCAACAGCGTGTATTATAATTATTTTTTTTAGGTGCTTACTGTATAAGGCGTCTTTGTTTTGTTTCGTATAACCCATAATTGCTGGGACCAATAGCCCTAATAATGGATTGACCAAAAAGGTGAGCGATGATAAGTATAGCGCTTTAATACTTCCTGTTTGATTGTTGTCGATACTGATTTGATTTACATTTGGCATAATGAGTTGTACTAATGGTATTTCCAAAATTTGACTGATCTGTTTGAGACTAAATCCACTGATTTCTTCCGTGCCTTTTTCTATGCGTTGCACTGTTCTTAGCGATACCCCCGCTTGATCGGCGAGTTCCTGCTGCGTTAGTCCCTTACGTTTTCTTGCTAGTTTGATTAATTGATTAGCTGATTGACTTTCCATGGTTCAAATATGGGGAAATAGTCGGTGAATTTTAGTGAAATTGATGCGACAATAATATGCCAATATCGTGCTGAACAATATAACAGATTAATAATCAAAAGTTTTTGGAATTTGGTAAATATTTTGAATCTTTGCAATTCAATAGAGTAATTAATAAAAACGGAAGAATATGTTTGCAATATTAGAAAATCCCGCTTCGTCCACAGAGAAGATTCTCGGGAATATTCTTCGGAATACGGCCCTTTCCTAATCTTCTTCTTAATACGTTAAGTAACCTAGGTTGATATTGGCTAAAACGTGGCGCTCGAAATGGTAGTCCACTTTTCCAATATGCTTAGCTTATTCAGGAGTTTTAAAAATCCAGTTACTTTCAAAGTTATCGTGAAAGCTGGATATGAATGTTATGTTTTAGAAAATTTTATGAATTCAGTAAATAAATATGTCCTTCAGGCGCTGGATAACTATCCGATGTATTTGGAGGAGACCATGGAATCCTTATCCTATGCGCTATCCTATGATGAGTCCAATACAATGGCGCTGTGTTTGATGGGAAGAGTTCATGCCGAACAGCTATTGGACTATGAGCAGGCAAAAAGGTATTTCCAGGAAGCTTTGGTGCATAATGTGCAGGCACTGGAAGTATATCCTTATTTCATTCAGACATTGATTGATATGGGGGAGTATGAAGCTGCAAAAAAGACGATCAAATTTGCTTTGACACTTCCGGCCATGCCCTTGACAGGAATCTGGATCAAGAAAGCACTGCTATTTGAAAAAATGAGAAAATACAAAAAGGCATTGAAGGCGTTAAAAAAGGCTAAACTTGAAAATGTTGACCTCGATTTTTCGTCAAACCTGAAGGCGATTGAAGATCGGATTAAAGGAAAACAGGAAATTAAGAACGGGAACGAAAAGGAAAACAAGAAAGAACGGAAGAACAGCCGAAAATAATCTCACCTTATTCGGATAACAGTTTTTATTTTGAACGAAGCCCAATAAAGAAGCCCTAGCTGAAATTTCAGCTAGGGCTTTATCAATATAGTTTAAGAATTATTCTGCTCTTAAGATTTTCGCAGCCTCAACCATAGACTCTAAAGCCGCTTTGGTTTCTGGCCAAGCACGAGTTTTCAAACCACAGTCAGGATTAACCCAAAGTTGTTCTGCTGGAACTACTGCTTTTGCTTTGCGCAATAGATCTACCATCTCATCTTTGCTTGGAACACGTGGTGAGTGAATGTCATAAACACCTGGACCAATATCATTTGGATATTTGAAATCACCGGCGAAAGCATTCAATAATTTCATTTGAGAACGTGAAGTCTCAATCGTAATAACATCGGCATCCATTGCAGCGATATCTTCGATCACATTATTGAACTCAGAATAACACATGTGTGTGTGAATCTGTGTATCGTCTTCAACATTTGATGAAGAGACACGGAAAGCACGTACTGCCCAGTTCAAGTAATCTTTTTGATCAGCTTTACGTAACGGTAATCCTTCACGGATAGCTGGTTCATCGATTTGTATGATTTTGATACCTGCTTTTTCCAAGGCTTGTACTTCATCCAAGATCGCCAATGCAATTTGGTAAGTCGTTGTTGAGCGCGGTTGATCGTTACGTACGAAAGACCATTGTAAGATTGTTACAGGACCAGTCAACATACCTTTAACCGGACGATTTGTCAATGATTGTGCATATGAAGACCAACGGACAGTCATATCTTCAGGACGGTATACGTCACCATAGATAATCGGAGGTTTTACACAACGTGAACCGTAAGATTGTACCCAACCATTTTGTGTGAAAGCGTAACCAGCCAATTGTTCACCGAAGTATTCAACCATGTCATTACGTTCGAATTCGCCGTGTACTAATACGTCGATATCCAATTGCTCTTGAAGACGGATGGTGTTTTCTGTTTCTTCTGCGATTGCTTTATCGTATTCTGCCTGCGTAATAGCACCCTTTTTCAGATCTGCTCTCCATTTACGAACATCTTTCGTTTGTGGGAATGAACCGATAGTTGTGGTCGGGAACGCCGGTAAGTTGAATTTCGCTTGTTGCGCTGCTTTACGGTCTGCAAATGCTGAAGTGCGTTTTGCATCGTCATCAGTAATATTGCTTGTACGTGTTTTAACCTCTGGTTTGTGGATCAATGGAGAGGTACGGCGGCTTTCAGCAGCCGCTTTGTTCGCTTCGAAGCGTTTTGCTGTTTCAGCATCAACTTCTCCCTCCGCTAGTACGGCTAAGTCTTTTACTTCAGCTAATTTTTGTTTAGCAAATGCTAACCAGTTTTTTACTTCAGCTGGTAGCGATTGTTCATTGTGTTCATTGTCTAAGTCAAAAGGAACGTGCAACAGTGATGAAGAAGGAGCTACCCATACACGGTCTTTTCCTAATGCATCAACAGCCTGTTTGATTTTAACCAATGATTTTTCGTAATCATTTTTCCAGATGTTACGGCCTTCAACAATACCTAAAGATAATGTTAATGAAGCAGGAACTTTAGCCAATACCGTATCCAATTGATTTTCACCGCGTACCAGATCCAAATGTAAAGCATGGATAGGTAGGTTAACTGCGATATCTTCGTTGTCTTTTAAAGATTCGAAGTAAGTCGTTGCGATTAATTTGATATTTTTTGCTGCTGCAGCTAATTTTTCGAAAGTAGGTTGATATAAAGCTTTTACTTTAGCATCTAAATCCAATGCTAAGAAAGGCTCGTCAATCTGAACATATTGTGCACCAGCATCAGCTAGTTTAGCTAGTATTTGCTCATATACTGGAATAAGTTTATCCAATAAATCGATACGGTCGAAGCCAGCTTCTTTTTCTTTACCGATCAAAAGGTATGTAATAGGACCTAATAGAACTGGTTTAGTATCGATGCCCAATGATTTTGCTTCGTTGTATTCATTTAAGAATTTTTCGGAAGTCAATTTGAATTCTTGATCTTTGGTGAATTCTGGTACCATGTAGTGGTAGTTCGTATCCAACCACTTGGTCATTTCCATTGCAGTCACGTCGATTCCTTCTTGTTGGAAACCGCGCGCCATGGCAAAATATAGATCTAAACTGTAATTGTTGTCTACTTTATTCAATAAAGAATGGTAGCGAGCAGGAATTGCACCAACAGTGAGGGTTAAATCCAATACTTGATCGTAAAAAGAGAAATCATTGGAAGGGATCAAATCTATTCCAGCATCTTTTTGTGTTTTCCAATTGCCTTCACGAATTTTTTTTGCTGTGTCCAATAATTCCTCAACAGAAGATTTTTTAGCCCAATAGGCCTCATTGGCTTTTTTCAATTCGCGGAACGCGCCCACACGAGGGTAACCTAAATTGTTAGTCAATAACATAATGAATGTTTTTAATATTTCTTTTTCAACTATATTTCTTGCTAGAGAGAGAAGGACACACTAGAATTTGGTGACTTCGGCTTATCATTCCCATATCAAGTAGGGTAGAATTTAGCACCTTGTCAAGGGACAGGTTGCTAAGGCTTCATCGGGTCTATTCCCTCTGCCTTTCTCTATAAGCGACGCTAAGTTAGAACATTTCTTTTTGAAATGCAAATTTTTTATAAAAGTGCGTCAATTTTTTATATTCTACTAAGGATGAAATTGTTTTGTTCTTTTATTTTCATCCACGAATTCGAGTAAGTCACGCTTGAATACGTGTGTAGCATAAAAAGGGGAATGACTATATTTTTCATTCCCCTTTTTTTAGCTGACCAAAAGTTTGTAACCTTTTCCGTGCACATTGACAATTTCAACTTTGCTATCTTCTTTTAGATATTTACGAAGTTTACTGAGAAATACATCCATACTTCTACCCGTAAAATAGTTATCATCATGCCATATTTTTAACAACGCTTCTTCCCGGGTCAGCACATCATTTTTCTTTAAGCAAAGCAAGCGGAGTAGTTCAGCTTCTTTCGTGGAGAGTTTTTGCATCTGTCCTTTGTAAGAAATCTGCTGACTTGTATAATCAAAGAAATAATCGCCAATTTCAAATTTATCCGCAACCACTTCTTCTTCTTTGTCTCGAACACTGCGTTTCAGCAAAGCATTGATGCGGAGCAATAATTCTTCCACTCGAAAAGGCTTGGTGATATAATCATCTCCTCCTAGCTCAAAGGCTTCGGTCTTATCTTCCATCATCCCCTTTGCTGTGGCAAAGATAATAGGAACAGTATTGTTTGTTTTTCTGATTTCACGTCCAACTGTAAATCCGTCCTTTTTTGGCATCATGACATCAAAAATACAAAGGTCGTAGTTATTTTTTTTGAATTGAGAAATCGCTTCATCTCCATCCGTGCATAATGTGACGTCAAATTTTCCCTTTAATTCGAGATAGTCTTTTAAAAGATCCCCCAAATTAGGATCATCTTCTGCTAATAATATCTTTTGCATAATGAATATATTAATTTTCACCAATGTCCCTTGATGCTGATAAATCAGCCTTCCTCAACCTTTGAAATTTTTTAAAGAGGAAATATACAAAAAAGGAACGTTTTATTTTTTAATAGGCAAAATTACTTCAAAGGTCGTGCCTTTATCTTTTTCACTTTTAACTGTAATTTTTCCGTTCAGCCTTCTCAGAATGTCCTGTACATAACTTAAGCCAAGGCCAAATCCTTTGACATTATGAACATTCCCAGTTGGAATACGGTAAAACTGGTCGAAAATCTTTTGCAGGTGATCCCGGCTCATCCCAATACCATTGTCGGCTATGGTGACAACAATGGTGTCGCCAACATTTTTTGAATTGATGTTGACATGTAAATCTCCTTTGCTGTACTTGATGGCATTATCCAAAAGATTGTAAAATACATTGGAAAAATGTAACTCATCACCAACGACAACATCCTTGGTCGCTGCAAGATCTATACTGAATTTCCCGCCAATATTTTGCATCCGTAGCTGCATACTATCCGTTACTGCCGAAACAAGATCATTGATGCATACTTCTACCTGGTCGAGTTTTAGCGTTTCTTTTTCTAGTCTTGCCAAATCGAGCACACGTTCAATATGATTTCCGAGTCTAACATTTTCGTCGTAGATGATATTAGCCAATTTCTGAACGCGCTTGTGGTCGGCATTGATGTCTGGATCTTTAAGTGACTCACTGGCAATCATAATTGTTGCAACAGGTGTTTTAAACTCATGCGTCATGTTGTTGATGAAATCCGTCTTCATTTCCGAAACTTTCTTTTGTCTGAAGATGATAATCAGTGTATAAGCAAAACACCCCACCAACAAGAAAAGCAGTGCCAGCATGGGCAGCAACAGATAGCCCATATTATCGGCAATTATCGCCTTTTTATTGGGGAAATAGATGGTTAATTTTCCTGGCGCAGCACCGATATCACCTTTAAAAAGTGCCGTTGAGTATTTGGTTGTATTTGTTGGGTTATTTAAAGCGGCTTCGTTTAAAATATTATTTAGTAATATATTGTTTGTGCTCCATATTTCAATATTGAAAGGAGCTTTAATGTCGCGTTGAGCCAACTCCTCTTTGATAAGTTCTTGAACGATGATCACATTCAATCGATCCTTTAATGGACGTTTAGCAAGCTCCATTCCAATAGCAATATCTTCGATGTAGTCTGCTTTTTTGCCGCCCAGCATGGCAACGGAATCATATACATTAAAGCCACTCCACGCGTTTTTTCTGTTGAGGATATCCAATCTTTTTTCCAAATCAGAAATTGTTTTCGCAAGTTTCGCATTCTCTCTTGGAGGTAATGTGGCTACCCGGAATTTTGTTTGTTGATTGACCAGTGGGTCCATTAGGGGGATAACAAACCGCGTGCTATCGTCCTTCCCATTGATCTGATCATCTACCTTTGAAGCATTTAACATGATAAAAGCCTGTACCAAATTATCGTCGGTAAGCTCATTTGAAACAGAAAATTTGATAAATTTCTGGTACTCCGGTCTTTTGATGTATGTTTCGTAGAATGAATTTTTGATTTCAATTACATTTGGATACAATGCACGTAATTGGTCTTCTTGCTCTTTAAAGTTTGAGAAAACAACATGTTGTTTGTTTTTTAATTCTTCAATTCTATACTGTATTTCGAGTTGCTCGGCCAAAAGACGTTGTTTGGCCTGTTCCTGCTTGGATTTTTCAATGTTACGCTCCTGTTGAACCTTAGCGAAGTCAACTACCTCCCGTCGTTCAAGCTTACCGGCAACAGCTGTAATCGCAGCATTGACGGACTCATCAAATAATTGAGACTTTTGGCGATAAGAATCTCTCAGAAAATAGAATTGCATGGCCAATACCCCAATTAGAGCGAGAGACATCAGTCCAATGATTAATACAATGCTATTTTTCTTCATTAGTATTGGGTATTAAATAAATGTATTTTGAATATATCAAAAAGTTTATAGCGCTCAGTTTATTTACCATTTGCGTATTCATCCCTTATGCCATGTGAGCGGCCATTTAAGGTGCGATAGCTCATTTTTTCTTAAATTGTTACAAATATAAAGATGCTAATGTGTTTTGTAGCTGTTTTAACAATGTTTAACAGCAATCTGTTTAAATATAGATGCTGTTCTTTGTAAATTAGTGAATAGAAATGGATTATGTGCTGAATTGCGCTGTGGACAAATTTTAATCTACGCGGTTGAGTCTAACTGCTGGAGAAGTGAATAAGCCGAATATGACGCGTTCATTGGTACAATGAGTGCTCTTTAATAACTATATAAAGATGAAAAGCTACGTATTATTATTGGTATTGTCTTCCATAGGGACCATTGCTTTAGGACAAGTAAAGGTGAAACCGCAGATTCCTTTAATGGAGGAAAAAGAATCAAAGATGCCTGTCTTTAAATTGGATTCTTCAGATGAAAAGTATCATATGCCCATTAAGAAGCCAAATCGTGTGGACGGTCTAGCCCCAATGCCAGGAACGGAAAAAATGCCCAAAGGTGATGAGAAAGAAAACAATCTTCCTTTTAGGCGCTTGAATGATTCGCTAAAGGTGAAGGACTTTAAATTAAAAATCGACTCCTTGTATCCAAACAAGCAAAAAAAATAGCGTTCTAGATAGAACGCTATTTTTTTTGCTTTAATCCTTATTGTCCATTATAGCTGGGAAACACGGATTGTATTTGTTTTACCTTTTTCGATTAACGGTGTCGAAGCTGTATTGATAATGATAGATCCAGGTTTAACGTAGTTATTTTTTACAATAAATTTGTTAACATCATGAATAGATCCATCTGTGCTTTCGAACTTGTCGTAGATAAAAGTTTTTACGCCCCAAAGTAGGCTGAGTTGTTTCAGCAATTTTTGTGTTCCTGTGAAAACTAAGATATCTACATTTGGTCTATAACTTGTAATTTCAAACGCTGTTGCACCAGATGATGTCAATACCGCAATTGCAGATGCATTTGTTTTTTGAGCAAGATAAACCGAAGATGCGCAAATCGCGTCCGGAATAAGTGTTCCGTCGTGGATTTCACTAACTTTCTCATTATAATAAGGATAAGAAGTTTGTTCCACGTGGATAATGATTTTGCTCATTGTTTCGATAACGATTTCAGGGAATTCACCAACTGAAGTCTCGCCACTTAACATCACAGCATCCGCTCCATCCAATACGGAGTTGGCTACGTCATTTACTTCAGCACGTGTAGGACGTGGTGTAGTGATCATACTTTCCAACATCTGTGTCGCAATGATTACCGGTTTTGAAAGATCTCTACATTTCTGTACGATGATCTTTTGAAGTCCTGGTACCTCTTCCATTGGAAGCTCAACGCCCAAGTCACCACGAGCAACCATAACAGCATCTGTAGCTTCGATAATGGCATCAATATTTTCAATCGCTTCCGGTTTTTCAACTTTTGCGATGACACGAGCATGGCTTCCTTTTGCCTCGATGATTTTTTTACATTGAAAAATATCTTCTGCCGAACGTACGAAAGACATCGCGATCCAGTCTGCACCATGATCCAGGGCAAAATTCAAGTTGTCTAAATCTTCTTCCGTCAACGATGGGATAGATACTTTGGTGTTCGGTAAGTTAACGCCTTTACGTGAAGTAAGGACACCTCCGTGTACAACTTCACAGGTAACAGTATCTTTATGATTGGTCTCTAAAACACGAAGTTGAAGTTTTCCGTCATCAAGTAAAATGATTTCGTTGGCTTCAACATCGTTTGGAAAGTTTTCGTATGTAATGTAGATTCTGTTTTCGTCTCCGATGAGTTCTTGTGTTGTAATTTCAACTTTTGAACCATTCACGAGAATAGCTCCACCTTCTTTCATTTTTCCGATCCTAATTTTTGGACCTTGTAAATCGGCTAAGATGGCAACATTGAATCCTGTTTCATTATTTATTGCATTTATAGTTTCGATTACCTTAAGGTGATCTTCCTGGCTGCCATGAGAGAAATTCAACCGGCACACATCAACCCCTTTGGCAATCATGTTGGTCAAAACTTGTTTGTCTGCCGAGGCAGGGCCTAATGTTGCGACAATTTTAGTCCTTTTTTGAACTTTTTCCATCTGTTATTTTGTATTTTAAATGTTCTTCATTAATCACAACAAATAGCCTACTATATTGTTGTGTTTTGTCAAAACTAAATCGAATTAATTTAGATCTAAGTTGGGGTGTATTTGCTACACTAACCTACAGTTTGCTAAAATATGAGATTTTCTTTAGATTTCAATATTTTTGGTGATATTTCTTTTGCAATGACGACTTCGGGTAATTTGTTGATCCTTTTGATAATATGTTCCACGTCATCCTCACAGATGTAGTTTTTAATGATGATAAAAAAATCGAAGTGGGGGTTTTCCGGGATTAAATAAGTGCCTTCGATGCTCTTATTGTTGATCAAGAAATATTCGGTGTCGGCATCGGCGATAAGGTAATGAAAAGCAGTGAAGTGGTAGCTTATTTTTTTCTTTGGATCAAAGACAATGTGATATTCAAGCTCTTCTTCGGTTTTGTTTTTTTGTCGACCATCATGGTCGTACTTGCTTTCTTTTCCTCTGGAAAAATTCAGGTTAGTCTCCTTGTTGATGAAATGGCAGAGTCGGTAATCTTTCAACGAACAGGTGATGGCGAGTAGGGTAAAATCCAACTCTTCATTCATGTCCATATCCAATCTTGCTACTAACTTATTGACCACTTTAATGTTTAAATATATGTCCCTCTGCTAACGAAGGTACTAATAATTTTGAGGTAGGAATATACTTTTTGTGTAAAATTTGAGTTAATTAGCTGAGCGTTTGGAATACAAAATATTTTTTGTTATACTTGAACTAAGTTAATATAGAGTGGGTTAGCTAGTATAAGACGCGAATAAGTTCGGTCGCCTAACATGGTGACTTTCATCTAAATATCAATTTAGGTTTGAATTTTGATGAAATTTATTTTTCTTTGCACAGATTTATTAAACAATTAAACTATAAAATCATGTCAGATATCGCTTCAAGAGTAAAAGCAATTATCGTTGAAAAATTAGGTGTTGACGAAAACGAAGTAACACCAGAAGCTTCATTCACTAATGATTTAGGTGCTGATTCACTTGACACTGTTGAGTTGATCATGGAGTTTGAAAAAGAATTCAACGTTGCTATTCCTGATGATCAAGCAGAGACTATTGGTACTGTTGGTCAAGCAATCGCTTATTTAGAAAAAAACGTTAACTAACTAATTTAATTAGGCTAATCGTAATAAATGGAGCTTAAAAGAGTAGTAGTAACAGGATTAGGCGCCCTTACACCAATTGGTAATACCGTCTCAGCTTACTGGGAGGCGTTAATAAATGGTGTAAGCGGAGCTGCTCCTATTACGCATTTTGATGCGTCAAAATTCAAGACTCAGTTTGCATGTGAGGTAAAGGGGTTTGATCCGCATGAATTTATGGATCGAAAGGAAGCTCGTAAAGTCGATCCTTTTGTCCAGTATGCAATTGCGTCAACAGATGAGGCAATTAAAGATGCTGGCTTAGATTTTGAAAAATTAGATACAAATCGTATCGGAGTAATTTGGGGATCAGGAATTGGAGGTTTAACAACTTTCACTGAAGAAGTTGCAAACTTTGCAAAGGGAGATGGAACACCTCGTTTCAATCCTTTCTTCATTCCTAAGATGCTCGTTGATATTGCTCCAGGACATATTTCAATGCGTCATGGTCTACGTGGCCCTAACTTTTCTGCCGTATCGGCTTGTGCCTCGGCTACCAATGCAATGATAGATGCTTTTAACTATATTCGTATGGGCAAAGCTGATGTGATTGTTACAGGTGGATCAGAAGCTACAGTCAATGAAGCTGGAATTGGTGGGTTCAATGCTATGCATGCGTTGTCAACCCGGAATGATGATCCTAAAACAGCATCACGTCCTTTTGATAAAGACAGAGACGGTTTTGTTTCGGGAGAGGGTTCGGGTGCATTGATCTTAGAAAGTTTGGAGCATGCCTTAGCACGTGGAGCAAAAATCTATGCAGAGATTGCAGGGGGTGGAATGAGTGCAGATGCACATCACATCACAGCCTCGCATCCTGAAGGATTGGGCGCAAAACTGGCTATGACAATGGCTGTAAATGATGCAGAGATGGATTTTTCAGATATTGATTATATCAATGTTCATGGAACATCTACACCGGTCGGTGATATTAGTGAAACGAAGGCTATTGTTGACCTGTTTGGTGAACACGCTTATAAATTGAATATCAGTTCAACTAAATCAATGACAGGGCACCTTTTGGGTGCTGCAGGGGCTATTGAAACTATCGCTTCTATATTGGCTGTTCAAAATGATATTGTCCCTCCGACAATCAATCACTTTACAGACGATCCGGAAATTGATAACAACTTGAATTTTACATTCAACAAAGCGCAAAAACGTATCGTTAATGCCGCTTTGAGCAACACATTCGGTTTCGGTGGGCATAATGCTACCGTTATTGTGAAAAAATATAAAGCTTAATGTTTGATCCTTCAAACATGGTTTGATAATATGAGCTAGCGACAGGTTCTTTAACTAGGACTTGTCGCCTTATTTTTAGAAGAGATGCCTTTTGCAAGGATATATAAATTATATTTTTCGCCAGATCGGGAATACGTTAGAAAACTAAAAAACCTGCTAGGATTTGTTCCCGGAAATGTACATCTGTACAAGATGGCGTTTAGACACAAGTCTGTCGCCGTTACAATTAAAGAGGGCGCAAAAAATAGCAACGAACGTTTAGAATTCTTAGGTGATGCTGTTTTGGGTTCGGTTGTGGCTGAACTGTTATTTAAGAAATATCCTTATAAAGACGAAGGGTTCCTGACTGAAATGCGCTCAAAAATTGTCAGTAGAGCAAATCTAAACCAGCTTTCCAGAAAGTTGGGGTTTAATGAGCTTATCCAGTTTGATGCGCGAATGATCAGTTTTCCAAATAAACAAGGATCTTTATTGGGTGATGCTTTTGAGGCATTGATTGGGGCAGTTTATCTAGATAGGGGCTATGTTTTTACCAAGAGCTTTTTGTTGAATCGAATTATTAAACCGCACGTCGATATTCACCTATTGGAACAGACGGAAACAAACTTTAAAAGTCGGTTGATCGAGTGGTGTCAACATACTGGCAAAGAGATTGTATTTCGGCAAACAGACAACCCGGAAGGGGAATCTTCTAAGATGTTTAGTATTGAAGCGGTCGTGGATGGTATTGTTTGTGGACTTGGCCGTGATTTTAATAAGAAGTCTGCCGAGAAATCTGCCGCCGAAAAAGCCTGTGAATTCCTTAAAATTCTGGAAGTAGAATAAAGGATTTTATTAACTTTGCCAAATATGGCAGTAGTAAAACCTTCTTTGGCAAAAGGAACGCGTGATTTTTCGCCTTCCGAAATGATCAAACGCAACTATATTTTCGATACACTGAAAACGGTATTCAGAAAATATGGCTATAATGAAATACAGACCCCTTCATTTGAAAATTTGACGACCCTCACCGGTAAATACGGCGACGAGGGTGATAAATTGATCTTTAAGATTCTTAATTCGGGTGACTACCTGACAAAAGCGCCCGACAGCCTGCTTCACGATAAAAATTCCAATAAGCTCATTCCGCATATAACCGAGAAAGCACTAAGATATGATCTTACGGTGCCCTTTGCGCGCTATGTTGTGATGCACCAAAATGATATTACTTTACCGTTTAAGCGCTTTCAGGTGCAACCTGTATGGCGTGCAGATCGTCCGCAGCGCGGAAGATACCGCGAGTTTTACCAATGTGATGTCGACGTTGTCGGGTCAGAAAGTCTATTGAATGAAGCGGAGTTTATTTTGATTTATCAAGAAGCCTTCGAACGGTTTGGACTGAAAGATTTTAATATCAAAATCAACAACAGGAAAATTCTTTCGGGTATTGCTGAAATCATCGGCAAACCGGAGCTGATCGTAGACATGACTGTCGCGATCGATAAATTGGATAAAATCGGGTTGGAAGGTGTCAACAAAGAACTGTTGGAAAGGGGTTTTACAGAAGCAGATCTTGCTATTTTGAAACCTATAATTTTATTGGAAGGCTCAAATGATGAGAAACTTGCTTCCTTAAAAGCGATTTTAGCAACTTCTTCTGTCGGCTTAAATGGTATTGCAGAGATTGAGGATGTGTTTGACTATGTGGCCAAATTAGGTGCTGAAGAAAAGTTGCTTCATCAAATTATAGATCTGGATATTACATTGGCCCGAGGTCTCAATTATTATACGGGCTGTATCTTTGAGGTCAAGACGAATGAGGTTGCCATGGGAAGTATCGGTGGAGGTGGCCGCTACGATGATCTTACAGGAATGTTTGGTTTGAAGGGACTGACCGGTGTAGGCGTTTCCTTTGGTGCAGACCGCATTTATGATGTGCTGGAAGAGTTGAACTTATTTCCTGCTGGGAAAGCTGATTCTACCAAGCTCCTGATCATCAATTTTGACAAACAGCTGGAAAGTTATACCCTGAGCTTACTCAACAAGCTTCGCAAGGAAAATATCGCTTCGGAACTCTATGCATCTCCTGTAAAATTGAAAAAACAAATGGGTTATGCGGATGGGAAGGGTATTCCCTACGTGTTATTAGTCGGTGAAGAGGAGGCTGCATCGGGGCAATTGTCCTTAAAGGACATGGAAAGCGGGGAGCAGGTAAAGGTAACTGAAAGTGAGCTGATCCAAAAACTTCGATAGCAAACAGTTTGCATAAAATAGATTAAGCCAAATGATTATTAAGTTCTTTGGCTTTTTTATTTTCATAAGTTTTTGATTTATTTGATTGTGCCGTTCATTTATTTGTAATCAAATGCTATATACTTTAAATCAAATGTCTTAGAAGTGTCTTAAAGTATAAATAAAATTGATTTTTGGGCAAGGAAATTCGTCCAAAATTATTAGATTTGTAGTCTAGAATAGTAAGAAAATCAAAACTTTGAAATGAGTTCAACACCTATAACAAAAGAGACATATTTGGAGTGGTATAAGTCTATGTTACTTATGCGTAAGTTTGAAGAAAAAGCAGGTCAACTTTACGGACAGCAAAAGATTCGTGGTTTCTGTCACTTGTACATAGGACAAGAGGCTGTAGTCGCTGGAACGATGTCAGTAATCAAACCTGAGGATTCTCTAATCACTGCTTATCGTGATCACGCCCACGCTTTGGCTAAAGGCGTTTCTGCAAATGCTTGTATGGCTGAATTATATGGAAAGATAACTGGTTGTTCAAAAGGTAAAGGAGGTTCTATGCACTTCTTCTCCAAAGAGCACAAATTCATGGGTGGCCATGGTATTGTTGGAGGTCAGATTCCTTTAGGTGCTGGTATCGCATTTGCTGAAAAATATCTTGGTACAGATAATGTAAATATCTGTTATATGGGTGATGGAGCTGTGCGTCAAGGTGCATTCAATGAGACATTGAACATGGCGATGTTGTGGAAACTCCCTGTTATCTTCGTATGTGAAAACAACGGTTATGCAATGGGTACTTCTGTACAACGTACAACGAACATGCAGGATATTTACAAAATGGGCTTAGGTTTCGATATGCCTTCTGCTCCGGTTGATGGAATGGATGTTGTTGCTGTACACAATGCGATGGACGAAGCTGTTCAACGTGCTCGTGCAGGTGAAGGTCCAACGTTCTTAGAAATTCGTACATACCGTTACAAAGGACACTCAATGTCTGATCCGGCTAAATATCGTACGAAAGAAGAGCTTGAAGCGTATAAAGACCGTGATCCATTGTTGTCGACTAAACATGCTATTTTAGAAAACAACTATGCGGATGACGCTTGGTTTGCAGAGGTTGAGGCTGATGTGAAAAAGGTCGTTGAAGAGTCTGTAAAATTTGCAGAGGAATCTCCTTATCCAACTGCAGATGAATTGTACAAAGATGTATATGTACAACAAGACTATCCATTTATTTTAGATTAATACTCTTTAACTTGATAATATAATAAAGAATGGCTGAAGTAGTAAGAATGCCGAAAATGAGCGATACAATGACCGAAGGGGTCATCGCGAAATGGCACAAAAAAGTTGGTGATAAAGTAAATTCTGGTGATTTAGTAGCTGAGATTGAAACAGATAAAGCTACAATGGACTTTGAGTCTTACCAAGAAGGAACTCTTTTATATATTGGTCCTAAAGAAGGCGAAGCAGTAGCTATTGATGCTGTTATTGCTGTTTTAGGTGAGCCAGGTGAAGATTTTCAAGCATTGTTGAGCGGTGATGCGCCTGCAGCTGAAAAAGCACCGGAAAAAACAGAAGAAAAAAAAGCAGAAGAAGTTTCTGGTCCAGAATCTTCGGCTAGTACTGTAACTCCTGAGGAATTGGGATGTACGGTAATTACAATGCCTTTGTTAAGTGATACCATGAAAGAGGGTGTCATTGCGCAATGGAACTTCAAAGTTGGTGATACGATTAAATCTGACGATGCTATTGCTGATGTAGAAACTGATAAAGCGACAATGGAAGTTACAGCTTATGCTGATGGTACTTTATTATATGTTGGCCTTGAAGCTGGACAAGCGGCAAAGGTTAACGACATCATCGCGATCGTTGGTCCTGCAGGAACTGATATCACACCTTTGTTAAATCAAAAATCTGCACCTGCAAAGGCAGAAACTGCTGAAGCTCCTAAAGCTGACTCAGCTGCTGCTGTAACTGCCGCACCGGTAGCATCGACTTCAAGCGATGATTCTCGTGTGAAAGCTTCTCCTTTAGCACGTAAAATTGCACAGGAGAAAGGTATCAACTTAAGTGATATCAAAGGTTCCGCAGATGGTGGCCGTATTGTGAAGAAAGACGTAGAATCATTTGTTCCTGTTGCTGCACAACCTGCGGAAACAAAAGCTGCAGCCGCTCCTGCAACAGAAGCAAAAGCAATCACTTTACCTACATTTGTTGGTGAAGAGCGTTATACTGAAAAACCAGTTAACCAAATGCGTAAAACTATTGCGCGTCGTCTAGCAGAGTCATTGTTTACAGCTCCACACTTCTATTTGACTGTATCAATTGACATGGACAATGCAATGGCTGCTCGTGCGCAGATTAATGAGGTTGCTCCAGTAAAAGTTTCTTTCAATGATATCGTTGTAAAAGCTGTTGCTGTTGCCTTGAAAAAACATCCTGCCGTAAACTCTTCATGGCAAGGTGATAAAATCCGTTTCAATGAGCATACCAACATTGGTGTTGCAATGGCTGTTGAAGATGGTTTATTAGTCCCTGTTGTGCGTTTTGCAGATGGTAAATCATTGTCGCATATCTCTGCAGAGGTGAAAGACTTCGCTCAAAAAGCGAAAGCTAAAAAATTACAGCCTGCCGATTGGGAAGGATCTACATTTACAGTGTCCAACTTAGGTATGTTTGGAATTGACGAATTTACATCCATTATCAACTCACCAGATGGAGCAATCCTTTCTGTTGGTGCTATTCAAGCAGTTCCTGTTGTTAAAAACGGTGCTGTAGTTTCTGGTAATGTAATGAAAGTGACATTGGGTTGTGATCACCGCGTGGTCGATGGTGCAACTGGAGCTGCATTTTTGCAAACATTAAAATCTTTGGTTGAAAATCCAGTAAGATTATTAGCATAATCCTTTAGTTGAGGAATTAAAAGCCACTTTAGTAATAAGGTGGCTTTTTTTATGGCCTTAATTGGTTAATCTTATGATAGGGAAAAGTTTTTTTACCTATAGTTTTCCATCGTTATCCATTTGTTTGAAGTAAGCCCAGGTTGTCCGTTGCTAGAGTGAAAGAGACTGCGCACATAAAAAAGGTAACATATCCGATGAATATCAATTATTGTGGTGAAAAATTCGTTTTTTTATACTAAAATCTTCATTTTAGCATTATTATCAGTAGGCTGGTCCTTCTATTACGAGCTTCAATAATTTAATGTTGTTTAGAACAAAGGAAATAGGAGGTATTTATTGATAAACAATACATAAAACACAAAAATCCGGGAGACTTAGTATAGTGAAATTATTTTTTTTAAAGGGAATGGTCGCTCTTTTGATGGTATCTACAGTGGCTTGTAGTTCAAAAGAGAAAAAACAGAAGGAAGCAGCAATAGCGCAGGCAAAAGCAGATAGCACGAGACTCGTCTATAATCCAAATAATGCAGATCAGAAAATCGATGCTTTTATGAAAAACCTTCATTCAAAAGCTGCATTCAATGGGAACGTTCTTGTTGCTAAAGATGGGAAAATCTTATATCAGAATATATTCGGCTGGGCCAATTACTTAAAACGGGATAGTCTAAAAATAGATGACAAATTTGAACTCGCTTCAGTTTCTAAACCGTTAACAGCTGTCGGAATTTTGAAGTTAGTGGAGGCAGGAAAGCTACGTCTCGATCAAACGATCAATGACTTCTATCCGGATTTTCCTTATCCTGGTATTACCATAAAAATGTTATTGACACACCGCTCGGGATTACCTAATTACGTTTATTTTTCGGAGGAACATTGGCCTGATCGCAAGAAAGGAATGACAAATCAAGATGTGATGAAAATGCTGACCGAATTTAAGCCTAATCGCTATGGTGCGCCAGGAGGCCGTTTCTTTTACAATAATTCGAACTTTATGGTCTTAGGGGCCATTATTGAAAAGATATCAAAGCAAGATTATGCGACGTATATGAAAGATAGCGTATTCAATGTTGCCGGAATGACAAATACAGCCGCACTCTCTAAGGCCGTGTATGATAAAATTCCGACCAACGTTATCGGGCATGATAAGGTATGGCGAAGATCGGTGGTGCAAAATTTTCAGGATGGACCGCTTGGTGACAAAGGAATTTATAGTACAGTGCGTGACCTTTATCGTTTTGATCTGGCTTTGAGAGATGGACGATTGTTAAAGCAGTCAACATTGGATTCAGCATACCGAGGATATCCCGATGCCAAAAAAGGAATTTTTAGCTATGGTTATGGTTGGCGTACCTTTGAGCATGGTAATGATCATATCGTATACCATACAGGCTGGTGGCACGGTTTTAGACATATTTATGTAAGAGATTTAAAAAGAAACATTGTTATTGTTTTACTTTCTAATATGACCAATGGAAGCTTGGTCAAATTGGATGAGCTTTATAAAATCATGGGAATGCCGGTATTGCGTAAAAATGCCTATAGCAACCATGGTGATTTTATCATCGATGAGTAATTTTTGAGCGATGCTACTTTGAGAATTTAGATTATCTTCTTTATCCTATTGTAACGAGAAGGCAAAGAAGATAATCTACATGCCCTGAGTATGCATGCAACAGGTAAACACAAAAGATATAAAAAGGGATGAAAAAAACATTGATTTTAGGTGCTAGTACCAATCCTTCACGTTATTCGAATAAAGCCGCAAATATGTTGCATAAACATGGGCATGCTATCGTTAATATTGGCTTGAGTGGAGGAGAAGCCGCCGGAGTTCCTATTGAAAAGAAAGGTGATATCCATACAGATATTGATACGGTGACAATGTATCTTAGTGAGCCTAATCAGAAAGAATATTACGATTATATATTAGCGACGAAGCCAAAACGAATAATATTTAATCCTGGTGCGGAGAATTCAGCATTGGAACAGCTCGCTATGGAGCACGGTATTAAGACAGAAAGAGCCTGTACTCTTGTCTTGTTGAGTACAGGGCAGTTTTAGATTTTGGATTTATGAAGCAATTCAACCGATAGGTACTTCGTGATAAAATAATTTGTAAGTCCCACGGTATTGCTGTCGAGATTTAGGCTTGACACTTTTATGTCACAATGTTCCTTCAATATTGCCATGGTATAAGAATTGATGGCTTGCTGTATCGGAATCGTGATCAGTTCATTTGCTTTTGCAATTTTCCCCCCCAATACGATCAATTCGGGGTTGAGGAGCTGTATCAAGGATGCAAATGCTTTCCCTAGATTTGTCCCTAGTTTTGAAATCTGGTTTATTGCAAATTGATCACCTTTGTTTGCAGCTTCAATAATATGCGTTGGTGTTAAATGTTGTAATTCATCGGGTTGCAATTCGTTTAATTTAGTCAGCTCTCCTTTCTGGATTTCCTGTTTCGCATTGTTGACTAAAGCAATTCCGGAAGCTACGGTTTCCAAACAACCTCTTTTCCCACAGTAGCATAGTTCGCCATTATCGATAAAGGGCATATGTCCCACTTCGCCGGAGTAGCCATCACGTCCCAGATAGACTTCGCCATTGGACACGATTCCTAAACCAATCCCCCAATCCATTAGGATAATTAAACTGTTTTTTGTGTTTTTTGCCAATCCAAATTTCAATTCAGCATAAGCAGCGCCTTTGACGTCATTGAGAATGAAGACTGGTTTTTTATATATGCGCTCAAAATAATTTGTTATGGATTGATTGTCGTCATGTAAAAAAGTCTCGTTGGTACCTTCTTCAGCGTTGATTAGCCCAGGCATACCAATGATAATCCCTGTTAGGTTCTCGATATCAACTGATTTATCGATAAGATATTGATCAACGATTTGTGTGATAGCGGCTAGATTTTCTCCATTGCGAGATAATTCATTATCCAGCTCAACAGTTTCAGCAATAATGTTCTGGTTGTTGTCCATTATGCTCATAGTGATAGAGAAACGTTGGAGCTCAATCGAAAGCACCTGAAACAATCCATCACATAGCTTATATAAATTGGGTTTACGTCCGCCAATAGATTCTCCTTTGTCAAATTGACGGATAAAATCATCTTCCAGCAACTCTGCAATGAGGCTATTCACCGTAGGCAGGCTTAAATAGAGGTTTTTTACAATGTCATTTACCGATACAGATCCTAATTCGGCTATTAATTTTATAATGGAGATTTTATTGAACAGATTTTTCTTTTCAGGTTTACTCTCCAATTTTTTGTTAATCAGTAAGTTTACGGCTTTAGTCATAAAACATCATATTTTGAAATAGAATCCTCAGGGCTTTAATTTAGCAAAAGTTTTGGAATCATTTGGTTATTTTTCTCACTTGACAAACAAGTGGGCTAATTAGCAAAAAGGGGATAAGATTCCTTATCCCCTTTCTACGTATAAGTTAAGACTATTTGAGTTTTTTTACTCGAATATCTTTAAAGAATACTTCGGTACCGTGTCCAAGGAACCCGATATGACCAGAGGTTCGTTTAAGTCCAGGATGTTGTTTGCCATCCAAGGTTCCGTTTTTGCTTGCCTCGGCGATATCCGCATCAACAATAACAGCGCCATTTAGTGTAACTTTGATACGATTTCCTTTCACGACTATTTCCTCGGAGTTCCATTCACCTACAGGTTTTAAATGACCTTTTTTGGCAGGAACAACACCATAAATCGAACCGTGATATTGGTATTGCTTCAAGTCTTTATAAACATCTGCGCCATCATCAAGTACCTGGATTTCCATTGCCTCATATGCGGCGTCCCCCTCTAGAGGAGCCCTTATTCCCACACCATTGTTGGCACCAGGGGTCAATTTGAAGTCGAAGCGATAAATGAAGTCTGCGTATTCTTCTTTTGTGTAGAGGTTTCCACCAAATTTTGCATTTGGATACACCCAGATATAACCTTCGTCATTGATGACATAGGCTTGGTTTTCTGTCCACTTGTCGAGGTTTGTTCCATCAAAAAGTACTTCAAAACCTTCTTTTTTCTCTTGATCGCTCAATTTAAAGATTTGCTTTCTTGGGAATTCCTTGATAAAAAGATCTCTATAATAAACAACTGAACCATGCGCTTGTAACTCAATTTGTTCGGTAGGGAAAATGGATTGGTTTCTATCCCAATAGTTTTCAAGAGGAATATTATCAGTTACTAACTGTCCATTTAACCAAACCGTGACTTTATCGTCTACCATTTTGATTTTAAACGTATTCCATTCGCCGGTAGCATTGTCGGCAACCTTCAATGGTTTGCTTTCATTTTTCTGGTTGTTATATAATCCACCAGAGCCAACTTGGGCACCGACTCTTGTATTCGCAATATCCCAAATCTGTACTTGTGGAGTACCTCTCAAGTAAATACCGGCATCACCTTCTATACCACCATAGTTCTCCAATTTCCAATCTACAAGCATTTCAAAATCGCCATATTTTTTTACGGTAGCCAGGTTATCTCCTTTACCACTGAAGGTAATTTCGCCATTGGATGCTGTCCAGCCTTTGCGCATGATGTCATCGGCTTTAGCTTGTTCTGCTGCTAAAGTTTTCTCCTTCATCTTACTACGTTTGATCGGATCCGCTACCAAACCTTTCCAGCCACTTAGGTCTTTACCATTGAACATCGAAACGTAACCCTCTTTGATGGGCATTTCAGCGAGATAGCGAACAACGGCTTCTTTAAGGTATCCACTTTCACTACCCGACAATTTACCGATTACCTGTTCAAGAACCTCTCTGACCTTTTTTCCATAGAACTTGTTGTCCATTGCAATGTTCATTGCTACATTGGCAGCAGTTCCGCCCAGTTGTGCATCGTTCATTAAGTCGGCGGCAAAAACTAAAGACTGGTATGTTCCTGTAGGTTGTAACACCGATAATGCTGCTTTTTTCTGATCTGCTGTTTTGGCAACGCTGAATGCATCTCTTAATAACAACGTTTTCTGTTCAGGCGTATTCGAAGAAGAAGAAATTGATTTAATTAATCCCCGGTATACCGTATTGAACAGATTATCGTCTTTTTCTGTTCGGGAAAGAGATACCAATTCTGGAAGTGCGTTGGAGGAAGACCAGCCAGCCAAAGATTCAATTGCTGCTGACCGTAGACTTGTATTATTATTGTTAAGGTATGCAGTTACAGCTTTCAATGACTGTGCGTCACCAAGCCCAGCAAAAATAGGGAAATATTTAGCGGTATTAGGCGCTGCTGATTTCGCTATATTAGTTGCTAGTTTTTCTGTTAATCCTTTTGAATTTGTGCTTGACTGAATCACATTGACAATGGCACGCTGCAATAGAACGGCAGATTTATTATCTGTCGTATTGTTTAGCCTATTGAATAGTTCTTCTAAATCCGACTCCTGGGCAACATTGGGAAGTGCTTTGTTGATCGCTTCTTCGACAGCAGGATTTGAACTCTTTATTGCTAATACAGCTTTGGATGACGCATTGTTGGAACGTTTACTTAAAATATCCAGTAATTGAATCTTTTTGTCGTCATCTACCGTGGCGAGCGCATTGTTGACATCGGTAACAACATTTGCATCTTTAGATGATAGGATCAACGCCTTTACCGAATTGTTGAACTGTTGATCTGTGTTGAGAGCCTGGATTAAAGTATTGGTTTCTTTTCCCTGTGATAGTGTATTTAGTGCACTTAATCCAGCTAATTTAGTTACTGGAGATTGTGTTTTATTTACTAACGCCTGGATTAGTTTTAAACTGCTTGCCGAACCATTGTGGGCTAAGTAGTTCAATACACTTTCTTGAACTTCAGGCGTACCCTTGCTTGCTAAAGCAAGCAAGCTTTTTGCGTCGCTGCCCTTTCCGTATTTTCCGAGTAATTGTAAAGCAATGTTACGGTAAGCACCATTATCGCTCTTAACTGCTGCTAATAAGTTCTTTTGTTGTTTCGCCGGGTCAAGAGTTGTCAATAATTTAAGCGATGCAATTTGACCGTTGATTGATTTGGCTTTTTGGGATTCTTGGAAAAATTTGTTCAGAAACTTGATTGCATCTTGATCATGCTTATTGTCGATCAATGCTTGGGCATAGTCGATACCAAGACCAACCGCATCAAATTTGTCGTAGCTGTAACCTGCAGCAGTTAGTTTTTCCTGGAACAGCGATTCAGAAGCTGTGCCACCTATTTTGCTTAATGCGATTAATGCTGTCCGTTGAAAACCGTCCGAATTATATTTTTTGGTCAATCCCAAAATAGCATTTTCAGCATTTTTATCCTTTAAATCTCCGAGTGCAGTAACTAAGGCAATAGCAGTTTTCTCTGTCGTTGACGCAGCTAAAGCTTTTTCTAATGCTGCTGTCGACTCAGGGGTACGAATAGATACCAGAGTTCTCGCTGCAGCATCGGCAAGATAATCGTTTGCCAAGCAATTTGCGACAGCGGGTATAGCGGTATTATCTGCACATTGACGTAATAGGCGTAGGGCAAAGACCTGATTTGTTGGTTCACTCAATTGCGAGATGGATTTTGCCAAACCTTCAACAAAAACTCTTTTATGCTGTTCTTTACCTGGTTGATTTACATAGAATGAATAGCTGTTTGCTGCAAATTCTATCGGAGCATTATTGCTTCCCGGTGCTTTAAGTCCCTTGAGGAAAGTGACAACGTCGTCAGACGAAAAACCTTCCAACTCATGCATGGCAAGCAAAAATTTTTCTTTGTCTTCGGCAGGCTGCTGTGCCAATACGTCTGCTATTTTGGTTGCAGTCGTTCTATTTTGTGGTTGCTGAGCGTAAGTTGCACTAGATATAAGAAGCAATACAGTCAGCGAATTGAATATTCTTTTCATTGGGATTTCTTTTTAAATAGACCAAGGGCCTCTCATTGGTTGGTGAATCAATCTATTTGCGGCGTCATCATTAATAAATAGCTCGTTTTGAGAGTCGTATTTTAATGATCTGTTTAGTCGCAATGCTGCTAACCCCATGTTGACCAAAGTACAAGAACGGTGTCCATTGATTTCATTCAGTGCAAACTTTTCTCTTGTGCGCACAGATTCCAGGAAGTCGGTAATCTGTGGTGCTGGTTCAGGATATTGTGCAAGTTTTCTTTCCAAATCTGGTATATCTGATTGAAACCCTCGATATAATTTACCTTTTGGACCTTCAATATAGGCTGCCTTTTCATCTTTCGCTTCACCATCTAGAATGATCTGACAACCATCGGCATAGGTAAATGTAATTCGTCTCCATGTGCCCACGGCATCCGGATGTTGCTGCGGAGCATCAACGTCAACAGTAACGGGACTTTCGTTGTCTTTTCCTAAGAAGTATTGAACAGGATCCATATAGTGTTGTCCCATATCTCCTAGGCCGCCGCCATCATAATCCCAATATCCTCTAAAGGTCGTATGTACACGGTGCTTATTATAAGGTTTGTATGGTGCTGGGCCTAGCCAAAAATCGTAGTCAAGTTCCGCTGGTACTTTCTCTTCCGGTAGGTTTTCCTTTCCTACCCAATAAAATTTCCAGTCAAAGCCCGTATGTTTGCTTATCGTCACTTTCAAAGGCCAACCCAACATCCCTGTATCAACTAATTTTTTGATTTTGCTTACGGGAACATTCATTCCATAAAAATCATCCTTAAAACGAAACCAGGTATTTAAACGAAAGATATTACCATGCTGTGCAATGGCTTCTTTCACTTTTTTACCTTCACCGATAGTGCGTGTCATCGGTTTTTCACACCAGATATCTTTTCCTGCTTTTGCCGCTTCAATGGACATCAGTCCATGCCAATGTGGCGGAGTAGCAATATGTACGATATCTACTTCCGGAGATTTAATCAACTCCCTAAAGTCATGGTATTCCTTCACACCACCGCCTAAGTCTGCTTGTGCTGCCGCCAGATGGGTTTTGTCCACATCACAAATAGCTACTGTTTTAGTTCCGGCGTAGCCAAAGTGTCCACGCCCCATATTGCCGACACCAATTACACCTTTGGTTAGATGGTCGCTCGGAGCAAGATAGCCCTGTCCTCCGAGTACAAAGCGTGGTACAATAGAAAATGCCGCAGCACCGACCACGGATTTTTTTATGAAATCACGCCTTGATGAATTCTGTTCTTTCATTTTGGTTGGATTAGTTGTTTTATAATTGATCCACTATTAGGCTGTTAAAAATAACGGCATTGGATATTTAATCTTAAAAATAGATAAAAAACTGATAAATGTAAACTGATAACTAAAATTTTACGTATTGTTTATTTGTGTTTTATTAAAAAATAACAAAAGAATACTGTTGAATTCATTTCTTTCATATATAGTGTCCAATTTTTGCCTATGCCACGTCATTGTGTCTGCTAAATTGTTACATTTCAGCTTGGTAACCGACCTGTCGGATAGATTCGGAAAGCCCTACCGATCAATTTTTCTCAATCGTTTTCGTAAAAGAGGCTTGATTTCAGTCGAATAATCCAGCATCTTTATGGTCGCTCTGATAGCATTAAATCCTAATGATGAATCTAAGAATACTATTTTTACTCGTTTGCATCCTATGCCGGCCATTTGGAGGATCAGCTCAATTTAGAATTCCCGTGTTGGGTCATACGATCTATGAAGGTGTATTTACCGGAAATGGTCTACTGGGAACGATGACTTACTTAGCCGGCAAGAATTCAATGCGTGTGGATATTGGACGAACTGATGTTTATGATCATCGCGCGAATTCGGCCGATAAATTGTTTGATCAGGCGCGTATGTCGTTAGGTCATTTTGAAATGGAATTTGAAAGCCCGATTGTACAGGCACAAGGAGAAATTTATTTAAAAGATGCTTATGCAGAGGCGAAAGTCAGCACGGATAAGGGCATAATGAGAATTCGGACAACCACCTTATCGAATGACAATATTATCTTGCTGGAGGTATTTAAAAAAGATTTTAACGGGAATTACCAGCTTACATGGAAACCCGACGAAGCCATCAGCCCAAGGATGGGATTCAGCTATACGCAAAAACCGAAAAACTATCCGACAAATCCAAAAGGCAGTTTTGGTACACAAGGCGGAATTAAATATTTTGACCAGCCTCTCTTAGCGGGGGGAGGGTATGTAACGGCTTATTGGAGCAAATCTGATAAAGAAGTGGATACCTATTTAATTACTGTAGATTATAGCCAGCATGGGACTGCTTATTTCAAAAAGGCGATTCATTATGTTCGGAATTTTAATGCTCTACAGTTAACGAAAGGACTGGCATCCCATCGCAAGTGGTGGACAAACTATTTTAAGGCATCGACGCTAGAATTGCCAGATACGGTTTATCAGCGGTTTTATGATATGCAACTGTATAAGCTTGCCAGTGCAACAAGGTCAGATAAACCCGCCATGGATTTACAGGGGCCATGGACGAGTCCAACTCCTTGGCCAGCTTACTGGCTTAATCTTAATATGCAACTTGCTTATTCACCAGTTTTCAAAGCCAACCAGCTCGGTATTGCAAACTCGTTGATCCAGATGATTGATCGAAATAAAGATAAGCTAAGACAAAATGTTCCCGAGCCTTATCGCTATAATAGTTTGGCTGTAGGTCGCTCCTCGGGACCAAGTTTATGGAGTCCGGTTCTTCTGGCAAAAAATGTTGCGCTGGAAGGCGCTTCCGATGGAGAAAAAGAATTGGGAAATCTCGTTTGGCTTCTGCATAGTTATTATCAGTATTATCGAGCGACCCTTTCTCAGGAAGTATATGATCGCTTGTTCCCGCTACTGAAGGAAGCTATAAATTATCATTTGCACTTATTGCAAAAGGACCAACAGGGTAAATACCATATCGGGGTGAAAACCTATTCACCGGAATACCCTAAAGGTTATGCTTATGATACAAATTATGATCTTTCCATTTTCAGGTGGGGACTCAAGACACTTATAGAGCTGGATCAAGAAAGAGGCGGCAAGGATAAACTTTATGCGGTCTGGAAAGACGTGTTAGCCAACTTGATTGATTATCCACAAGATGCCGATGGCTTTATGATCGCAAGAGACCTTCCCTATGGTGAGTCGCATCGTCATTATTCGCATCTCATGATGATTTATCCGTTTTACGACATAAACTGGGATCAGGCAAATAACCAAGCGCTTATTGAACGTTCTATTGCACATTGGCAGAGCCAAAAGCAATGGTTACAGGGCTATTCATTTACGGGTGCTGCCTCAATGTATGCCATGATGGGGAGAGGAAATTCGGCTTTGGCTTCGCTGGATGTTTTGTTACAGAAATATTTTAAATCCAATACACTATATGCCGAAAGCGGTCCGGTGATAGAAACCCCACTCGCAGCGATGGCGAGTATTCAAGAACTGTGTATGCAGTATTGGAATGGCATATTACGTGTGTTTCCTGCAATTCCTTCTAAATGGAAGGATGTTTCCTTTACCAATTTTTTGACAGATGGTGGAAATCTCGTATCAGCGGAGCGTAAAAATGGAAAAACGGTCGGCATCCAAATCCGAAGTCAATATGGCGGTCGTCTACGTTTAAAATCCGATATCGGAACACCAGAGGTAAAAATACAGGGAAAAGGTACCTTTACTGTAGCGCAAGACGGAATAATTGATCTGCAGCTCGATAAGGGAGCAGTCGCTTTGATCAACGCACATGGATAATCGAGCTTAGAGAAAGGAAGACAGGAAAAGCTGGATAGGCAGATGCTTTGAACCCACGCTCCATATTAAAATGGAGAAAAGAGCTGATTATTTAACTATAGAATTGACGCGCTCATGCGCTGACCAAATAAAAATAAACGAATAAAAAATAATGAAATTAAAACAACTTTCTGTGTTATTATTGGCCGTTTTGGGCACTTCGACTGTCGTTCAGGCCCAAACAGCAAAACCGAATCTATCCAAAGAGTTCATTCAGCAACAGTTAGATGCTGCAGCAAAGCAAATAAAAGTCCTGGCGAATGAAACGCCGGCAGAAAAGTTTCCAAAAACTTTCGAAAATGGGAAAGAGGTATTTTCTTCATCCAGTTGGTGGTGTTCGGGCTTCTATCCGGGGACATTGCTGTATTTATATGAAGGCACCAAAGATGAGGGATTATTAAAGAAAGCAACTGAGAAATTGACGTATCTGGAGAAAGAAAAGAACAACAAGGGTACGCATGACTTAGGATTTATGTTATTCTGTAGTTTTGGAAATGCACTTCGTCTCACGGGAGATACGCAAAAGTATGAGCCGATACTCAGCACTGGTGCGAATTCCCTAGCATCTCGCTATAGTCCCGTTACCAAAACAATTCGTTCTTGGGATCACGGATCATGGCAATATCCTGTAATCATTGATAACATGATGAATTTGGAATTTTTGACACAGGTATCTAAAATGACTGGAGATAAAAAATTCTATGACATTGCGGTAGCTCATGCCGAAACAACCTTGAAAAATCACTTCAGAAAAGATTATAGTTCCTACCATGTGATCGATTATGATAAGAAGACTGGTAAGGCTATTGGAAAAAAAACACATCAGGGTGCATTTGATGAATCGGCATGGTCAAGAGGGCAGGGATGGGCACTCTATGGTTATACGATGATGTATCGCGAAACCAAGAAGAAAGAATTTTTGAAGCAGGCACAGCAAATCGCAAAATATATCTTAAGTAACCCAAATATGCCTGCTGATCTGGTTCCTTACTGGGATTTTGATAAAGATAAAATTGCGCAGTCGGACAAAATGTATCCAAATAAGGACCTTCGGGATGTGTCGGCAGCGGCATTGTATGCATCGGCTTTATTAGAACTTTCGCAATACACAAAGGGAAGTGAGGCTGTGAACTATTTTAACAAAGCAGAAATTATTCTTAAAAACCTGTCGAAGGCGCCTTATCTTGCTCCTTATGGTCAAAATGGCGGTTACATTTTACAACATAGTGTTGGAGCGTTGCCATTGAATTCCGAAATCGATGTGCCTTTGACTTATGCAGATTATTACTATGTTGAAGCCTTGGTGCGTTATCAACGCCTATTGTCAGGAGAGCCAATGATCAAAGAGATCGCTAAATAGGACCATCAAAGAAAGCTTGTCGTTGATAAATTAACTCGTTTTAAGTACACAGGTATAGATAAAAAAAGAGATGTTAGAGACATCTCTTTTTTTATGGGATAGGATCTAGACTACTTTGAAATATCACTAAGTTTCAGTGGTCTGGCTAGAATTTGTTGTTTGCTCTGACGGATTGTATCCGAACTGTTTTTTAAATTCCTTACTGAAGTATTTCCTGTCGGAAAAGCCTACGGCATAAGCGATTTCACTGATATTCATTGCGGATGTTAGTAACTCTTTCGCTTTGTTTAGCCTATACGTTTTTACATAATTGTTGAGTGACAAATTGGATATGGCTTTTAGCTTGCGATAGAGGATTGGTGCGCTCATTCCCATTGTTCGCGCTATAAAATTGACATCAAAGCCATCTGATTGGATATTTTCTTCAATCAACTGATTTAGGGATGAGATAAATTGTGCATCGAGTTCATTGTCGAATATAGCCGTTTTGACTTCAAATTCCTTGCTTCTTTTCTGACTGACCGCTATGAGATTGTGTGCAGAAAGAAAAAGCTGTTTATTGTCGAAAGGTTTTGTCAAATAGATGTTTGCGCCATGCTCTAAGGCCAAAGTTTGGGAATCGTTGTCGGTTACAGCAGTCAGCAAGATGAATGGTATATGGCAGGTCGTCATATTTGTTTTAATGGCCTGGCATAGCTGAGCACCGTCCATGTAAGGCATCATCAGATCCGAAATAATCAGATCAGGGATATATTCCAATGCTTTAGAAAGGGCTTCCTCACCATTGACAGCAGTAATAATGCTGAAGCTCTCCTCAAATAGACTGACAACGGCTGCTAATAATTCGCTATTGTCCTCTACAATCAAGATGGTCTGCTTTAAGGAAATATCCAGCGTGCCTAAATTCGTTGTGTTTGCTTCCTCTGTCTCTTTTGTTAATATTTCTAGCGGTATAACTCCGGTTTTTTGGTTTATTTGCTTGGGGAGACTAACAGTAAATACAGTCCATTGGCCTTTTTCATCATTCATCGTTGAGCAGCGAATATCTCCTTCGTGCTGCTGCACAATTTGTTTGGTAAGTGCTAGACCAATACCTGTTCCGATCACGTCATTAGCCTGTTCTTCACGATAGTACTCTTCAAATATTTTAAATTGGTTGTCGGTAGCGATACCGATACCATTATCGATAATACTGATCGCTATTGTGTGATCATTTTCGATAAGATCCAGATAAACTGTGCCATGTTCTGGTGTGTACTTGATCGCATTTGATAAGAGGTTAAACATGACTTTATCAAATTGTACAGTATCTATGGATTGTAGCCCCACAGCATCCAGCTGCCGGATATAGTAGTTGAGGTGTTTTGCTTTTGCAAGGTCATTTAATAGGTAGAATGTATCTTCTATATATTCCCGAAAAGAGATGTCTGTTTTCTTCAGTACAAAGTGTTTGTCATCGAATTTTTTAAAATCCAGTAGCTAATTGATAACACCCAGGAGTTTACTGGCATTCTTTTTTATCCGTTTTACCTTGTTCTGGGTAGAAGTAAGATTGGCTGTTTCGGAAATAATTTCATCCAAAGGAGCCGTTATCAAAGTCAGTGGTGTACGGATTTCGTGGGATATCTGTGTGAAGAACTTTATTTTCTTTTCCTGTTCCCGTTCTGAGTTGATCAACATCTCACGTTCGACAACAAACTTGATAACAAAATGTACACCGAGAGTAAACAAGCCGGCATACAAAAGATAGGCCCACCAGGTCCTCCAAAAGGGAGGTTTAATATCGATATTGATCCGCAGGGGTATGCTGCTCCAGATACCATCGTTGTTACTGGCGAAAATGGTCAAGGTGTGCATACCTGTAGGAATATTGGTATATCGTATAGAGGGGGTATTTGTTTCAACCCAATCCTTGTCGAAACCTTCGAGCTTATAGCGGTATCTGTTCTTCTGCGGTTTGATGAAATTGGAACCTGAGAAATTAATCGTTACAAAGTTTTCATCGTGTCGGAGTTTGAGCTGGTAGCTGTTGGGGTCTGACGTTTTCTGTAAACGTCCGTAGTTCAATGGCGTGTCTTCGAGAAAGATATTTCGAAAGAGTACTTCGGGGATGTTCTGATTAAAGATAATTTTTCGGGTATCTAGAGAAACTACACCATTTAGTGTCGTGACGAATAGTGTTCCTGCTTTGCTGGCAAAGACTTTGGCACCAAGTAGATTTTTGACCGGTAAACCGTAATATTGATTCAGGAGATAACGCTGTTTTGTTTTGGGATTGTAGCATATTAATCCATTTTTACTTGTAAGCCACACTTGATTGTTCACAATGATGGGCCAGCCTAAGGAATTGTTTGGAAAACGTGATACTTTGGTAAGCTTATCGTGCTGATCAAGATGATAAAGATCTTCTTTTGACGTCAGCCAGATGTCACCATGCGGATGCACATAAAATCCACCCAGGGCTAATGTATCAAGCTGTTTTATTGGTCGTATGTTTGATTCATTCGGTTTTTTGCGAAAAAGTGTCCCGCCTCTAAGAAAATAGGTCTGCTGTTTATGATCAGCTTGGATATCATCAATTGTACCTGTTTTTAAGGCAGCGTTATATGCTGCAGGCTTTCCGGGATCGACGATGTAAAGCCCTTTATTGGTTCCGAGGTAAATGCGATGTACGGGATCGACGTAAATGCTATAAATATTGTTTTTGAGATTCAGGAGATCTTTTTCAAGGTAAAAGTGTTGTGTGTTTCCAGATTGTGCATCGATAATGGAATAACCACCGCCATACTGTGCTGCATAAATTTTGTTATCTCTAACGTATAGATCCTTGATCAGGTTTGACTGGGTTAATTTAGACAAAGGAGAGGTCGTTTCTGTTCTTTTGTCAATTTTGTTGATTCCTTCTTCTTCTGTTCCAATCCAAAACGCATTTTCTGACTCTGCAAAACTGCCGGTGATATCGCTATTAAGGCTGAGCCCAGGACGCGAACGCGTTGAATAATGCTGTATGGGGATCAGATCGGGGTAGATGGCATTGATTCCCCCAAAATAAGTTCCTATCCAGGTGATCTGTTGTCGATCAATAAAAATATCATAGATAGAGTTTTGACTCAATGAGTTTTTGACGGAGGTATTATGTTTATAGTTTAAGAAATGTGGTGCCCCATTAAAGATAGAGAGTCCTTTTAATGTACCGATCAGTAGGTCTCCCTGTTTAGTTGGGACAATTTTCCGGATGTTATTGCTGAGCAGATTGCTATTTGTTTCTGTTAGGTTATTCCATTTTTTATCAACGAAGTTGTATTGGAATATTCCATGCAATTTTGTGCCAACCCACAGGATGTTTTTATGAAGATACATTGTGCTGAAAATCTGCTCTTTTAACGGCAGGGGAGATGCTATAAGATTCTGGTTCGTAGAAATTTGATTATTTTTCAATGAAAAAGACGTTATGCCATCCATGCTCGCCATGATATAGGTTTCAGGTCCTGTCTGAATAATCGATTGTACCCGGGATTGGTTAATGAGTTTTTTGAGATTGTAGGTACCCGCTGTGGGGATAGCCTGATAGAGCCCTTTGTCGGTGCACAGAAATATTTTGTCTGAAAGGAACTGTATGTCGGCGACAGCAATTTTTTCTTGAAAAGGTTTTCCTTGTTTAAATACCGCTTTGCGTTTGTCGATATCGAAAATAAATAGCTGCGTTGCGGTAGCAATGAAAAGGTCATTGTTTGCGTTGATGGCAATCTTGTTAATGTAATCTACCTTTTTAAATACCGTATCCTGTACGAGAATATTAGTGATATTCTGGGAGTCGTATACAAAAAGGTTGGCTCCGCCGCCGAACCAAAGTTTACCTTGTTTATCCTGAGCAATTGTTAATACCGCCTGTTTATCCAATACGTTCTCCTGGCTTAATGTCTCAAATTTTAAATTCTGGGCATGACAAAGGGAAATGATGGATATCAACAGCAGAAATTGTCGCGATAAAATAGGTAGTATGCTCATGGTTATGGGGTATTTGTGTCAAATTTAAGATTTTACCCCCAAATATTTATGAATTTCACCCCTCTTAATTTGCTCATAAACCCATCTTTGACCTATTAAACAACCAATTTTTATTATAAAACTAATTTCCTAAAGTATGGCAAAGTTTTACAAAGTTGGACTGTCTGCTATGATGATGTTTACTGTGGGTGCGAGTATGGCACAACAGAAAATTTCAATTACGGGGCGGATTACAGACAGTCAGGGAGCACCTTTATCGGGTGTAACGATTCGAGAAAAGGGCGGAAAGACCGCCACTTCAACAAATGAGGCAGGTCAATATGCCATTTCTGTTTTAGAAAATGCTACATTACTGATTTCATATATAGGATATCAGGATCAAGAAATCAATCCTAAAGGGCGTTCGATAATTAATATCAGTCTGGAAAAAAATACCTCAGCACTTGATGAAGTTGTTGTTGTTGGTTATGGCACGCAGAAAAAAGTCAATTTGACTGGATCTGTCGCTACTGTCGGCGCAGATAAACTTACAAATAGGCCGATAATGAACCTTGCTGCGGCTCTAGGTGGAACTGCACCCGGTATACGTGTTACGCAGGGCAATGGAAATCCTGGAAGCGAGGATGTTTCCATTCGTGTTCGTGGTACAGGATCTTTCAATAATAATAACCCACTGATTCTTGTTGATGGTGCTGTCGCCGATATGGTTCCATTAAATACCGATGATATCGAGAATATTTCTATTTTGAAAGACGCGGCTTCGGCAGCAATTTATGGATCTCGTGCTGCTAATGGTGTCATTCTCGTGACTACTAAAAAAGGGCGGAAAGGTGAGGCCCCTAATATAACATTCAATGCATTGTATGCACGTGAGAAAGCACAAACTGATTTGAAGTTTATGTCAAGTACCGCAGATTGGATGGAACTACACAACATCGCTAAGGTGAATGCTAACCCAACTTCGACATCTCCTGATTATACACTTTCAACGATTGAAGAGTGGCGCAAAGCAAATGCTGATCCTAATGGTATTTATACTAATCCGATCACTGGGAATAGCATCCCTAATTGGTTGGCATATCCAAACACAGATTGGGCGCAGGTTCTCTTCCAGCCCCAATATTATCAGCGATATGGTGTTTCAGTAACTGGGGGTAGTGATAAATCTTCTTATCTCATGTCCGCCGGATACCAGAATAATCCTGGAACGTTGGCAAATATTGGAATGAAGAGATTCAACATTCGGACCAATTTGGAAACAAAAATTGCGGATAGAATTACTTTTGGAACACAAACCTATGCAACAAAGGAGTATAAGCAGCCAGGTAGCACTTCAATGACTTATTTGCTTCAAGCTTTTCCGGGAATGACACCAATTTATGAGGGAAAATATGGATCCAGTGAAGATCCCAACACAACAAATAAGGATAATATTCTCCAACAGGTGGCTTCGAATGGTGGAGAAAACAACTACACACGTATCAATAGCACGTGGTATGTTAACGCGGATCTTTGGAAAGGAATTATTGCAGAAGCTCGCTTTAACTATAGTGATTATATGCGTGAGGATGAAAATTATTCCCAAAACTTGCCGAGATATAGTTTTAGAGAAAGCTTTGAGAAGCCTAAAGAGGGGATAGGGAATTTAGACCAGGCAACGACATATAGATACTCTTATAAATCTTCCAGTTATACAGCGAATGCATTATTGCGTTACGCGCATACTTTTGGGAAACATGATGTTGGCGGATTAGTAGGATACGAGCAATATTATTCAAAGACAAGTGGGTTTAACGCTACAAAAAGGGGCTTATTAGACTGGGACGTAACGGATATAACTTCAGGTGCGACAATGGAATCAATTGGAGGTGACGCTAAAGCGGAGAACGCAATGATTTCTTATTTTGGCCGTGTAAACTATGCCTATGATGGTAAATATTTGTTCGAAGGAAACTTTCGTTCGGACGCGTCATCTAAGTTTGCTCCCGGACATCGCACAGGATTTTTCCCTTCTTTCTCAGCAGGTTGGGTAATCAGTAACGAACGTTTTTTTGACCCAGCCAAAACAACGGTTAATTACTTAAAGCTTAGAGGGTCCTATGGAACCTTAGGGAATACAATAAGTGGGAATTACGATTGGCAGACTCTTTATCAAAAAGTGAATAATGTATTTAACGAGTCGGTTGCGAATGGGGTTATTCAGCAAACTATCCAAAATCTTAGTTTATCATGGGAGAAACTAACGACATATAATGTTGGGTTGGAAGCCAGTTTCTTAAATCGTCGTTTGAGTGTCGAAGCCGATATGTACTCCCGAAAGACTTCTGATATCTTAACAGCAGCTATTATTTATTTGACAATGGGTAATATCAATGCACCGATGTCCAATACCGCTTCAATGAATAATAAAGGGATAGAACTAAATTTGGGGTGGAACGACAAAATCGGAGATTTTAGGTATGGAGTTAGTGGTAATATCTCTTACAACATGAACAGAGTTTCCGGATTTAAAGGAACGTTAAAGTATGAACAAGATCCATCGACTCTCGATATTTGGGGTAATCCAACTTGGCGCTATACGAATTTAGCAGATGTATCTACAGGAGGAAACGAACGTCGTGTTGAACAACATATGCTTGACGAATGGTTTTTAAGAAGGCCTTACGCAGGTACTGGAACTTATATGAAATCTGATGGAAGTGTAGATCCTAATGGTGGTCCAACAGATGGAATGATTCGTACTAAAGCCGATCTGGAGTGGGTGAAATCCATGATAGCTGCAAATTATTCTTTCAATAACAATACAGTGGGGCCAGGAGCAGCAAATATTTGGTATGGCCAAATGCTTATGGCAGATGCGAACGGTGATGGTAAGTACGGTAATGATGATGACCGTGAATTCACTGGGAAGTCTTCTGTTGCCAAATTTGTGTTTGGCTTAAATCTGACAGCAGCCTACAGGGGCTTTGATCTAAACATGCTTTTGGCGGGACGTGTCGGATCTTATCATTATATTAATGAGCGTGGATCTAATGGATCAATATTGGCAAATACAGGTGATCAATTGCCAGCAGATGCCTGGACCAAATATTATTCTTATGATGCAGTAAGAGCAAATAGCGATTATGATAATTATGATCCTGCTACAGATCCAAATGCAAATATAAATGGTAAATATCCACGTTTACTTTCTTCAAGTTCAATCATGCAGGCTAATACATTCTACCTGTATAATACCTCGTATTTAAAATTAAAGTCTTTGCAGTTGGGGTACACATTTCCTAAAAAATGGATTAATCAAGCTAAAATTAAAGACTTAAGGGTATTTGTAACAGGAGAAAACCTATTGACTTTTAAACATAAAGACTTTCCAGGAGTGGACCCGGAATTAGGTGGTTCATTGATTGTTTATCCGATCGCGAAGCTATATTCCGCCGGGGTATCAGTAACTTTTTAACTTAATCTCAGAACAGAAGGATAAGTTAATTTGAGTTTTCAATAGAGTAAGACTTAGACTAGCATCTTAATCTTAATTCTGTTTAGTCAAATAAAATAGAAATAGAGATGAAAAAAATATTAAAATCTGTCATAGCAATTGGTATAGCAAGTTCTTTATCGTCTTGTACGAAAATATTGGACCTTGCACCTAATGACAAAATATCTTCGGGAACAATGTGGTCAACGGAAACGCTGGTTGATCAAGGGGTAATAGGTGTTTACTATTCATTACAACGTCCGGTAAGAAGTGACGGAATCGTAGGGACATCTGCAAATATTGGGTATTATGCTTATGAGGCATTTGGTATGACTGGTCAAGGTGAATATAACTTAAATAACCTATTCTCCAGCGCTGTGAATCCAAGTAATTCCTATTTTTCATTCCAATGGAAATGGTTGTACGATGGTGTACATCGCGCTAACGATGCAATTGTTCATATTCCCGGTGCGACGATGGCTCAGGAAAAAAAGAATAAATTAGTAGCCGAATGTAAAGTGTTACGCGCCTTTTTTTACATGCGGCTCAATGAACTGTACGGTCGGAATGGTTTAGGTGTTCCTATTTACACCGAGCCTATCAGTCCTGCAGAAGGTAACAAAGGGCAGAGTTCAGAAGAGGAGGTTTGGGCACTTATTATTAAAGATTTGACAGATGCAATCAATGAGAGTGCTTTGCCGAACAATCAAATCCAAGGAGAAGGACGTGTGAGTAAAGGTGCCGCTTATGCACTACGTGGCCGTGCTTATCTTATGACCAAAAAATACGATCAGGCAGTAGCTGATTTTGCGAAAGTTGGAGAGAACGGCTATAAACTCTTTTCAAATTATAAGCAATTATTTAAAGTTGCCAATGAACGTTGTGAAGAGATGATTTTGAGCGTTCAATATATTGAGGAACCTTCAGGATACGGTTCTGCCGTACAGAAGTATACCGCCGCATTTCAACAGGGAGCAAAAGATAGTAGAGGGTGTTGGACAGATTTGCAAGTAACCCCGGCCTTGGTCAATTTGTATGAAGAAATAATTGATGGTACTACTGTGCGTCCTTTTAGTTGGTCGGATTATATTCCTGAATGGAATACCGTAAATGCTTTAGGTGCGCCCAATAGAAAAGTCTTTTTTATACGAGACCAAAAAGTTAACGGAAATGATGTTCACCCTACGGTAACCACAGTAATCAATACAGAATTAAATAAATTGAATAGTACTGCGCGAGCGTTGTATCTGCCTGAGGGTAACGAAGCGCGGCTTAAAGCAGCTTATGCGAATAGGGATCCACGGTTAGCTTATAATGTAGTGACTCCTTATGCATCATTCCAAGGAGTAAATAGCAATTCCACGGCTGCAGGTATGTATACATACAGATTCCCAGTTACTGGTAAGTACTATGTAGACCAATCTGGAGCTGAGCCCAATTTAAATAGTAGTTTACCTGGTAGTTATTATACTTCTGGAAGTGCAAATGCGCAGGCAGAATTTAAGTATATCCATCGTAAGTTTGTGGGCGAAGGGTTAGAATATGCTCGTCGTGAACAAAATCCGATCGACGAACCTATTATTCGTTATGCTGATGTTTTGTTGATGTGGGCAGAAGCATTAGTCGAAATGAATGATTTACCTGGTGCTATGGCAAAGGTAAAACAGGTTAGAGATCGGGTTGGAATTCCAACAATGGCCTCTTCTTTTTCAGATCAAAACAAAGCACGGAATTATGTACGAGATGAACGGCGCCGGGAATTAATTGGTGAGGGAGTTAACTTTTTTGATGAAATGCGTTGGAAGACACTGAAAGAAACAAAGTTCAACGAAAAATTCGCGCAGCATGCTTGGGGTGGCACAGAAAATACAGGTGGTACCACTTATGAATGGATAGGTGACCAATGGTACACGTGGCCAGTCCCTAAATCTGAAATAGAGTTAAATAAAAATTTGAAGCCAACACCAGGCTGGGTTTATTAAGTAAAGAAGTTGTTATCAATCGCTCACGCAATCGTTTGCTAGAGCGATTGATTTTTTTTGATTTGTTTTTTTAGTTTAAAATAAAGATTTTTAATGTTTTGTGTAACACTTCGATTGTGTTCGTTATAAACCAATGTCAATGAAAAGAAGACTCTTATTAAAACTATTGGGCGGTGCTGGAATGGGCGCACTGGCGACATCTTTTGCTAGTGAAGTGAAAGCCAATGTTGCCGCGTCGGAAAAAAATAATAACAGCGAGAACGATCGTGCCTATTGGGTATCTATTTTACATAAGATGGCTGCTCCAATTTTAGGCAATATCAGTAAGCAACAATGGCGTAAAAATATGCCGATGGAAGTGAGTCCTACTTTCGATAGTAGAGACCCTGGAGTCGGATACCTAGAAGCTTTCGGTCGTTTGTTGGCAGGTATGGCTCCTTGGTTGGCCTTACCGGATGACGCAACTGAAGAAGGTCAATTGCGTAAAAAATTACGTGACCAAGCATTACTGGGTATACAATATGGTGTAGATCCTAAATCGCCGGATTATTTTACCTGGCGAGGCCCTTCATCCCAAACACTCGTCGATGCGGCGCATCTTGCATTAGCCTTTTTGAGAGCTCCTCAAGCTTTATGGCAGCCTTTGGACCAAGTGACTAAAAAAAGAGTAGTTGAAGAATTCAAATTGCTGCGGAAGATCAAGCCGAATGAGAGTAATTGGTTGCTGTTTGCCGCGATGACAGAGACATTTCTCTATAGCATCGGGGAGGAGTGTGCTCGTGAGAAGATCGATTATGCGGTCAATAAATTTGATCAAGAATGGTATGTCGGAGACGGTTGGTACAGCGACGGAGCCCGTTTTAGTTTTGATCATTACAATGGGTATGTGATTCACTGTATGCAGGTGGAGTCGCTACGCCATAATATTACCGCCGGCGGAAAATACAAAGAAATGTATGATAGAGCGTATAAACGAATGCAGCGCTATGCACATCATTTGGAACGTATGATCTCTCCAGAAGGTCATTATGTTGTTGTTGGCCGTTCCTCAACTTATAAGAATGCAGCGTTCCAGCCTTTGGCGACAGTTGCTTTAGAAAACAAGCTCCCCGAGGATATCTCAAAAGGACAAGTCCGGGCAGCTCTTAAAGCGATATTAAGGCATATTTATATAGACAAAACCTTTGCACCCTCAGGATGGCTGCGTATGGGAGTGGTAGGTGACAAACAATCCAATCTCGCAGATTACTATACAAATGCAGGGTCAATGTATGTGGCCTCCCTATCATTCTTGCCATTGGGGTTACCGGCAGACGATGAGTTCTGGACCTGTGCTCCACAACCCTGGACTTCCCAAAAATGCTGGAATGCAGAGCAATTTCCCAAAGACTATTATGTAAGTTATTAAACAAAAAAGAATAAAAAAGCAAAAGATTAAGGACTGGATAAAATGAAGATACAACACTATATTACGGGGGCTTTAATGATTGGACTAGGAATGCAGGGAATTTCCTGTTCCAGTCAGCGAAACTTAGGGACAGCAAAATTGGGCCTTGACAAAGAATTTGTCCGTACCAATTTAGAAGATGCACATAAACAAATCGCTTACCTCGCAGCATCGATCAATGAATCCGATATGCCCACGACTTATAAAGATGGTAAATATGTGAGTTGGGGTTCAAGCTGGTGGTGCTCTGGATTTTATCCCGGTACAGTGCTTTATCTATATGAGTATACCAAGGATGAAAAACTTTTGACGGAGGCTAAACGTAAATTGAAGCAGCTGGAAAAAGAAAAAAATAACAAAGGAACACATGATTTGGGCTTTATGTTATACTGCAGCTTTGGGAATGCATTACGTTTGACGGGAGATTCGGCTGCTTATAAGGAAATTTTAAGTACTGGAGCAGCATCGCTGGCAACACGTTTCCATGAAGCACCGAAAACAATTCGTTCATGGGACGGTGGAAGAAACTGGGATGGTCAGCCTTGGACCTATCCAGTAATCATCGATAATATGATGAACTTGGAGTTTTTGACGGAAGTTTCCAAAATGACAGGTGATAAGCGTTATCGTGATATTGCGGTACAACATGCCAATACAACGATGATCAATCATTACCGAAAAGATTATAGTTCCTACCATGTGGTGGATTACAATCCGAAGGATGGAAGTATTATTTCGAGAAAAACTGCCCAAGGAGCTTTTGATGAGTCTGTATGGGCTAGGGGACAGTCTTGGGGACTTTATGGGTATACGATGATGTATCGTGAGACTGGCGACAAGAAATATTTGGAGCAGGCTAGGCATATTGCACAGTTTTATCTGAATCATCCTAATCTTCCAAAAGACCTGATTCCTTATTGGGATATGGACCAGAACAAGCTTACTCCGGATAGTAAATATTATAGCCAGAAAGATCTTCGTGATGTGTCGACAGCTTCAGTAACTGCTTCGGCTTTGCTGGAACTGGCACAATACACAACAGGCAGTGAAAGCCAGTTTTATATCTCGAAGGCTGAGCAGATGTTGCGCTCGCTTTCTTCTAAACCCTACAAAGCAGATTACAAGGAAGCCGGTGGCTACGTCTTGAAACATAGCGTCGGCTCAATCCCACATAAAACAGAGGTGGATGTGCCTTTGACCTATGCCGATTACTATTATGTAGAGGCATTAGTGCGGTATGACCGATTGCTCCGAGGAGAAAAGGTGATTAAACAATAGACGATAAGGCACGTTTAAACTGTTCTTAAAATAAGTGTTGTTTTAGGAACAGTTTTAGCCGTTTGTGCTCTTGGAAAAAATGCAGTTCCAACCAATCCTAAATTTTCATTGGAGCATCTCCTGTTATAATAGTCGCGATAGACCCATAATATTTGGCGAGATCTGTCACCCGGATGTGTCAGATCTATACCGCTCCGTTTATACGTTACCAATATCATAAATCTAACAAAGGATGAAAACAACAAATAGTAAAGTCAGATTTATTGAAATTACACTTATTATGTTTTTTAGGGGTCGGTAAGTTCTTGTATTTCAAAATTGTATATTCTGATCAAGTAATCATTTGGACGTATTAGTAGGTAATGCACCTATTTTTTTACGGAGAATTTTTTAAAGCGATGTGCCGTTGATCTTTCAACCATAATTATTAATGGCGAGGCATCATTCGCTAATGATCGAGAAACTTTAGTCAATTTATCTAAAAGAAAGGAGGCCCTTATGATTTAGGCAAGATAAAAGCCAATTGTTGATAAGCTATATCTCAAAAAAGCTTATTGAAATAGTCAATTATTTATAAACACTTTTGAATTATGTTAAAAAAATCATTTGTAATAGCCTTTGTGTTATTTATTGTCACTGGTTTGTTCGTTCAAGCTAGAGATTTGAGTGTACCAGCAGCAGTAAAATTATCTAATAAACGAAATATAATTTCTACGGAGAATGTTGGGGCAAAAAAAAATACCAAAACGAATATTAAAACACTAAGTAGCACATTCGACTTTTATGTGTATAACTTTAGTAATTCACCCATTTATTTGACCTTTAGTGGGAATTTTCCAGGAGGAACCACACAGCATGTTGTTGTCCCTGCGAATACGTTATCTTATCCAGTCAATATTCAAAGTGGAAATTATGATATTTATGCAAGTTGTCCTAGTTGGTTAACAATGTGGTATGCGATGAGCTGCGGTCATTCGGGCTCCGGACAATCTTACACTTTCGAAAATGTTTATTTAAGCGATACTGGCTGTACATCGTTAGATGTCGGAAGCAATTAAGTTGCCCAAAATAATTAATGTTGCTGTCTCAATGTCTTCATTGGGGCAGCTATTTACTATTTCGGTCGAATACGATGGTAGAAGCCGAAAGAATTTTTGATTCGCTACATATTGAGGGCTAAGCAAATGCTGCGGTCGCTTTCTTCTAAACCCTACAAGGCAGATTATAAAGAAGCCGGTGGCTATATTTTGAAACATAGTGTCGGATCAATTCCACATAAGACAGAAGTAGATGTGCCCTTGACCTATGCCGATTACTATTATGTGGAGGCATTGGTGCGATACGATCGGTTGCTTCGCGGAGAAAAGGTCATCAAGCAATAACAGTAGCTTTTTTTAGTTTTCAACAAAGTTATTAACACGATGTGGAAAAGAAGCTGTCTCAAATTT
>NZ_DJTD01000012.1:0-13733 GCF_002440385.1 Sphingobacterium sp. UBA6317
CTGTAGTTCATAGGCCGGATACCTTCATTCAGCCTTTTATCCTGTATCCACTTACGTGGCGGCATCCAAAAGGTTTTCTGAAAATCTCTTTTATATCCTGAAAGGCTTCTTCCGGTGAGTTGTGCAAACTTTTCAATAGGGACATTGAAATGGAAATTGCTCAGCATAAATTTTTCTAGATCCATCTTATAAGGCGCTGCGAAATCAAACAAAAAGTTACGCAGTGCCGGAACAGCTATCAGTATCAACTTGATTCCCTCTTTCACCTTTAAAAGTCCCATCTCGTCAGTCATTTCATGACCAGCGCTTCGCGCAAAGGGAATGACCGACTGGAAATAACCTTTGATAAACGCATTATTGGGGAGGCATATGTTCGGAAGGCCAGTGTATTTACCCTGAGCTTCCATTTTTTCCGCTAGTGCTATCTGACGCATCAGATCTTCTTGCAGTGATATGACGATAGTTTCATAGTGACCACTTGGCCCGGGGGTTTTAGTCAAGGTTCCCAGCTGATTTTTGTGAATGAGCTATACTTCCCCGGCAGATATGTTTACATGCTGCTCAGCTGTTTCCAGAACCATCTGGCCCGAGACCTGTAATACCAGGGTACGGTGGTTCCAGACGCATGCTTTCTCTTTCTTCAGAGAAGAAAGGTAAGAATAGAATATCACGCCGGAAAGTATTTCTGCTGGACTTTCCATTTATCTTTGTAAATAAGTGCCACCTTCGATAGTACCTATTGCAAATGTAGTGTTTAAAATATTCATCTCCTCTGGGGTAAATACAATTTCCATCGCAGCAATATTTTCGGGTAGTCTTGATCTGCGGCTCATACTCACCAATGGCATGATATTGTCGCCCTGTTCTTTTACCCATGCAATCGCAAGTTGTGTAGGGGTGACATTTTTACGTTGAGCAATTTCTTTTAATACTTCCACTTTCTCAAGATTATGGATCAGGTTATTGCCCTGAAAACGGGAAAAGTGATTTCGATGGTCATCCGCAGGAATTGGCGCTTGTAGGTTACCGGTTAGCAGTCCTTCTGCCGTATTGGCAAATACCACGACACCGATCCCTAATTCTTTAGCCGCAGGCAACAGCTCATTTTCGATCTGACGGTCAGCCAAAGAATAACCTATTTCCAGTGCACTGATGGGATAAATGCTGTTGGCTTTATGGAGCTGATCGGCGGTTATTTCCGATACGCCGATATGACGTACTTCTCCTTGATCTATCAGGTCGGCAATCGTTCCGATGATGTCTTCTATTGGCACACTGCCATCCATTCTACAGGGTTGATATAAGTCGATAGTTTCAATGCCCAGACGGGTCAATGAATAGTTGACAAAATTCTTGATCGCTACAGGACGGAGATCCAAACCGATCCATTGGCCGTTGTGGAAGATAGCACCAAATTTGACACTGATGAAAGCATCATCTTTTCCCATCTATGATTGACACCTTCAAAGTTTTCGGCGCTCGACGCCATAATATAAAAATTAACTGAACTGTTTGCGAATTTGTAATGGTATGTGTACATGAGCAAATCACATAGACCTCTTAGTGGAGGTAAATTAGTTTGGCCAACTATTTCGACTATGTTAACCTTCTCATTAATCAAATACAGTTGATAGAAATCAATAATAACAGTAGGACCAGATGAGGACCAGTATAAATTTGATCGCGACACTGCTACTCCCCATAAGTAGTAAGTACACACACTTGGACACGAATGTCCGGTCTAAAAATGTGTTATTTTGGTAACGCATCCATTTTGGTCTAAGCTGTTTTAGTATATATAGTTACTATACATCCCTCACCGAAAGCTTCTGCTGAAATAATATTGGTCCAAATGAGATTGAACAGGAGATTAGTAAAACAGGCATTATAAATCTTAGTCGCTTTGGATTGAAGCTTACTAAATCAAATTGTCCAAATGCTTTAAATGCATATGTCCCCACCTACGCATATCGCGGACGATCGGATAAATGCTTTCGCCGTATTCTGTTAAATAATATTCAACTCGTAAAGGAACTTCATTGAAAACCTTTCGGCTGATAATACCATCAGCCTCCAATTCCCTAAGTTGTTTTGCAATTGTTCGCTCACTTATTGTTGGCAGTGTCTTTTTCATCTCCGTAAAACGGTTTCTATTTTTCCCTATAAGCATAATTAATGTAGTCTTACACTTCCCCTTTATGACCTGCAGAAAAATATCCGACGGGCAAACTGTTTCAATCTTTTCTATTTCTAACATTATTTTATCCCTTGATAATCAATAAACTAAACTTTTGTGCAGTATGTGATTATTTTGTAAGTTATTGCTTTTTAGTGTTTTAATTTTCAAATTTACTCAAAATTATTTTTATGTATAATACATTCAGGGCCTTAATGGTCAGAGAAGATGAAGGAATTTTCAAAAGCAAAGTTGAAGCTGTCCCTTTTGATGAGATGATCGAAAACGATATACTGATTAAAGTAGCGTATTCATCCGTAAATTACAAAGATGCACTCTCTGTTTCGGGAAATAAAGGTGTAACGAGAAAATTTCCTCATATACCAGGAATTGACGCAGCAGGAAAGGTAGTTTCTTCTAGATCAAGTCGATTCAATAAGGGAGATAATGTGATTGTAACAGGATATGATCTGGGAATGAATACCTGGGGAGGATTTGGCCAATATATTAGTGTTCCAGCGGAGTGGATCATCCCATTACCGGCGGGACTAACCCCATTGGAAGCCATGTCATTTGGTACGGCAGGTTTGACGGCTGGTATTTCTGTTTATAACTTGATTAAATCAGGGATTACCCCCAACAGCGGAAAAATTGTAGTAAGTGGTGCTACCGGAGGAGTAGGAAGTCTTTCTGCGGCTATTTTGTCAAAGATTGGGTATAATGTCGTCGCCATATCCGCGAAGGGCACGGATTATTTTCAGCGTACTCTTGGCGTTTCCGAAGTCATATCAAAAGAAGATTTTATTGCAAAATATGACGCGCGTGCCATGTCAAGTACCGATTTTGCGGCAGGTATTGACTGTGTAGGGGGGAAGATCCTATCCGGAATAATAAAATCATTGCATTACAATGGAGTAGTAACCTGTTGTGGAAATATGGCATCTGGAGATCTAAATACAAGCATATATCGATTTATTTTAAGAGGCGTCAAGCTGATCGGAATAGATTCGGTGGAGCAACCATTAGAATTTAAGGAAGAGATATGGAATTTACTTGCAAAAGATTTCAAACCTGAATTTCTATCAGACATGGTACAGGTAATCTCAATGGATGAATTAACACACGCATTGGATACAATTCTAAAAGGCGGTGCTAAAAGGCGTTTTGTCGTTAAGCAGTAATATTCATATTCGCCCCCATCTTCCTCGTCCTCAGTTGCTGTTGTGCTGTTCGGATTTTTTATAAATGGAATTCACATTATATTCTTTTAATGAGTACTTGGTGGATAACGCAGTTTACCCACCATCTAACCTATTGAGGTGTAGCCATTCAATCGTATAGCTTCCATTACGGGATCCATTTTGGATTCCGCCCACTATTCATCCCGTAGACTGTCGACCGGATTGGCAACTGCCGCCCTAATGGCTTGGATGCTTACTGTTAATTGTGCAATCAAAACCGCTACCAAACCCGCTACTAAAAATACCCACCATTCTATGTTGATGCGGTAGGCAAACCCCTGAAGCCACTGGTGAATTGCCCACCAGGCAAGGGGCGAAGCGATGACCAAGGCAAGCAATACTAATTTAATGAAGTCTTTCGATAGCAGCTCTACAATGCCAGTAACCGATGCCCCAAGCACTTTACGGATACCGATTTCCTTAGTACGCTGCTTAGCAACAAATGTAGCTAAGCCAAATAAGCCAAGACAGGAGATAAAAATAGCGATACCTGTAAAGACCAAAAAAGTTCGCCCCATTTTTTCATCTGTAGTATATTGACGGTTAAACTCCTCATCCAGGAAAAAATATTCATAAGGGCTTTGAGGGAAGAGTTTATGCCATTTCTTTTCTACGAAGGCCGTCGTTGAAGACAGGTTCGCAGTATTTAGTTTCAGGCTGATATAGTTAAACCGCCAGGGAACGACCGCCATGATTAACGGTTCGATGGGCGCTTGGAGGGAGCGGTAGTTAAAATTTTTATACACGCCAATAATCTGTCCCATTGCCTGAAAACCGGTGCTCAGCCGTTTGCCGATAGCCTCTTCTGGGGACGCCCAGCCAAATGCACTTACGGCTTTCTCATTGATCAAAAATGTAGTCTCCGCATCAGTTTGCGTTCGTTTATCGAAAGGCCGACCAGCAATCATTTCAATTCCATACGTATTCAAAAAATCGGCATCCACAAACAGGTAATACATCGATTGGCTTTTGTCATCCGCTTCGCCCAATAAGGAAGCGCTATAATTAGCTACAGCTTTTCCCGGTATGCTGGAGGAAGCGGCAACGCTGCCCACCGAAGAATGGCCGCCGAATTCATCCTTGAGCTGCTCCAGCCGGTCAGCAATCGAAACACCACCCTTTATGGGCAGAATCAGTGTCTGCTCCTTGTCAAAGCCAAGCCGCTGATCTTTCATATAGTTCAACTGTTTGTATACGGTAAGCGTGCCCACAATAAGGATTATTGAGATGGTGAACTGAGACACAACCAATATTTGTCGCAGCAAGGTGCCTTTATTGCCCATATCTATTTTGCCTTTCAGTACCGTCACCGGCCGAAAAGACGATAAAAACAATGCCGGATAGATGGCCGCAAGGATCCCAACCAGCAAGGTAAGTCCCAGCAATACCCCTGTGAATTGAAAGGTGAAAATCTGGCCCAGCTGATAGACCTGACCGGACAGGTGTTCAAATAAGGGTTTAATCGCCATGACAAGTAACAAGGCGGAAATAAGCGCGAATAGAGTAAGTAATATCGATTCGCCCAAAAACTGATTAAATATGCTGGTTTTAACCGCGCCCACCGCTTTGCGGACCCCGATTTCCTTGGCTCGGTTGGACGATTGTGCTGTTGTAAGGTTGATATAGTTCAGGGAGGCGATTAGTATGATCAGCACGGCGACCACGATAAATATATACACATTCGCCGCGTTTCCCGGTACTTCGGCTTCATTACTTAAATCCGAATGGAGGTGAATGCTTTTTATGGGTTGAAGAAAGTAGCGATAAGTAGTTCCCCATCCTTTTATCACATCTCCAACATAACGATTGGCAGCCGTTTCGATTTCTTTTGCAAAATCGGAAATATTGGTGTTCGGGGTAACCTTGATATAGGTGTAGTACATGGTTGAATGCCAGTTCTGGATATCCTCATTAAACCAGCTTTCCTTTTCAACCGTTGCAAGTGAGGTAATGAGGTTAAACTTCATGTGGCTGTTATCTGCTAAATGCTTCATGACCCCCGTAACCTCAAACGGTTCATCATTGACAAGCACGGTTTTTCCGATAGGATCTTCCGCACCAAAGTATTTTTTTGCCGTTTCTTCAGCAATGAGTAACGTGTTTGGCCGGTTTAAGGCAGTTTCCATAGTTCCCTTGCTTAATGGAATGGTAAAAACATCAAATATCGAGGGGTCGACCAGGAAGAAGTTATCTTCGTAGAAAGCATTTTTTTTGCCGTATTTTATCAGCTTATTATTCTGCCGCCATAATCGGACAGCCGCGTCCACTTGGGGAAAATCCTTTTTGAGTGCAGGAGCGAGCGGCCCGCAGGTAGTGGCAAAAATCCGGTTGGTTTTACTGCTCTGGATATCCACGGCAATCCTGTAGATCCGATCGGACTCGGTATGATAATCATCGTAACTTAATTCATTCCGAATATAGAAAGAAATGATCAGGCAGGCCGCTATGCCAATGGCTAATCCGGCTACATTCAAAAATGTATAACCCTTGTTTCTTTTCATATTGCGCAACGCGATTTTTAGGTAGTTTTTTATCATGGTTTTTTGCTTTTAATCCGCCAGCCTCCAAATAAAAATAAGATTGAAAGACCTAATGATTTTCAGATAGGTCTAAAGAAGGCTTCATTCAACGTTTAGACGGTTCCAATAAGGTTGCCAATTGTATAAGTGTCTTATATTCATGTTTTTATTGGTTTTTTATTGCGATAAGTGTTCGTATTTGAACACCCGTTGTTCGTATTCGGACAGCGGATGGTTTCGGGTAGAATGAATATTTTTGATTATATACATTTTCCTGCTCAAAAGAAATATATCAATCGGAATGCACTACCTATTATTTAGTTAAACGTGCTATTCATTCAATTTCCAATTTTGCTTCAACCATGTACAATCTTGAAAGCGGATAAATCAGTCAGTTACTGCCCTAATAATATCTGCAATGCTTTTTTACCACTTTCATTGGCAGGATTAATTTCCAATGATCGGCGATACATCATAATCGCTTCTTCTTTTTTACCTGTTTTCATCAGCGCTTCAGCATAACTGTCAAAAACGTTGAAACTGCGGGGAAAAAGCATGGTATTTGTCCTCAAAACACGCCACTGTGCCAAACCACTTTTCCTCCACTGGTATCTTTGAAAATAAACCACCCGAGGCCATAAGCGGCCTGGTCTATGCCTGATCGGCGATAAGGGATGCTGCCATCGTTCAACCGGTTTGGGGTGAACATCTGCTCCATACTTCGTTCGCCAATCAATTTCCCTTTATAAAGTGCTTGGTCAAATGCCAGCATATCATGCACCGTACTGGCCATATTGCCAGGGCCCTGAAAACCTACCCAATTAAAGGTGAACCTTTTCAACTGCTTTACCCATTCGATGGGACGGAGGGTATCTACATAGTGTATGGGTCTATCATATTTGCGGGCATAACGTGGGTCGTAATCGAAGTCTGCGTTCAGGATTTCAGAATTTAACATTTTCGCTGGTCTAAATATGAATTGCTCCATATAATTTCGAAAGGAAAATCCACTTTTATGTTCTATAAGTAATGCTAAAATACTATAATTAGTGTTACTGTATTCAAATTTGTCGCCCGCATTAAAATGCAGGGATTTGTTAAAGGATTTCAAGGCAGGAATGATATCCTTATTTGTGTACTGACGTAATGAATCTTTTTGGAGTAGTGGACCAAATAGTTCATCGGTATTAGGTAGGCCTGAGGTATGCGCTAATAGATGGCGTACTGTAATTTCGGGATAAGGAAAAGCCTTGAGATATTGGGCAACTTTCCCGTCGAGCGATAGTTTGCCTTTTTCTATAAGTTGGAAGATTCCGACCGCTGTTACCGGTTTTGAAACAGAGGCCAGAACAAAACGAGTATTTAGCTCATTGGTTTTACCAGCTGCAGCATCGGAAATGCCATAAGCTTTTTCATATAGTATCTTTCCATCCCCGGCGATCAGGACATTGCCATTGATGTTATGATCGGCATTGAGATTATCTAAAAAAGTGTCGATTTGCATGACAATATTCGGCATTTGAGCCTTTGAATATCCACTGATAATCAAGCCCAGGATCAATAAACTAGCGATGCGTACAAAATTTTTCATTTTAGTCGTTTTTTATTAGACGCAGTAAGTTGGTTAATGTTGCACTGTATACCAAACCTATTCTTAAGCATCCTATTTTGTCGCTATTTTCTATAGATATTTTAAAATCTATGCACATAAATTTTAGAGCTCAAGCGAGCATCTAGCCAATATGGCCTACCTCGTTAACCTTCAAGGGAGGCCTTTTTGTTTAAAATTGTAAAATGAAACCTCTGGAAATCTTTTGCCGAAATCGGGTAATGTACGCTCAAATTACCGTGCATGATAAAAGCATGGGTAGGAAAGATTATCATCCTTACAACAAAAATGGTCTTGCTTATTATGTTTTCAGGAAATCTCAGGGAGAGTGGCAATTGGCATACGGTGTACTCGCCGATGACATCAAGGACGCGTGCATTGACGCCCTTATACTTCGCTTTGATACGGATGTGCCTGAGTTATTTTATCATCATGGAAAACGCCAGGTCGTGGAAGTTCGGGCCAAGAAATACAGCCTTTGGCATATATACCTCAATAATGCTTATGTAGGAAGTATTCAGTATGACACCTTCACTAAACAGTTCAATTATCACCTTGAAGACAATGGCTTATTGACCGATGATCACGTGCAAAAATATATAGTCCTGATACAACGTGGGGAATTAAAGTGGATAAAGGACGATATTCGATGAAAAACGATATAAAAGGAATAAAAAACCTTGAGTCTGGGAGGGGCGAATCCTGTTTGGTTTTAAAAAATCTATTTCTAGCTATTGAGCACGGAGTACTAGCTGTCAATAAGTTTTCTATTATCGGATTTTTGACTATAGATGAACTAAGCTCTAAAAAATATTTTACGTTGATGGATTAGGTGTGGATGATTATGGAAGAACTTTTTGATTAAATGCCTGTCGTTATCTTTTGAACAACATTTTCTAAGAAATGAACAACTGATATCTCAAATAATCTAGCAAGCTTTACAGAGCCTGTAAAGTAACTATTTTGGTAAATTCATAAGTAGGTCCTTTGCAGGTACTTCTTGAATTTTACCATCAACTTTTACCACCAAACTCTCACCCTTTGCAGCACTTTCTTCTGCCAATTTTCGTAAAGCCTTTTGCACTCCTAAACGAATTCGTTCAGCAAGATTGATATTTTCAATATTTACCTTATCGTTCATTATAGTATTTCGATTTTAGTGTTGACCAAATTTCGCTATTTGAAACGAATTCTCCAAATTTATCACCTTGAGCAATTATTTCGGGTATTAGATCCATGTTATCAAAAACCAGCCATCGATCACATATCGGAATATAAATGTTAAACAGGTTTTCTAAACCACGATGATATCGTCTTTCTATCACATCAGATGGAATATTGTGTCCCCCGTTTTCTACTCTCTTCTTTACACGTTGTATGGCTAGTGAATGTGAGTCGAGCCAAAAATAGAGTACAGTGACTGAATACCCCAGTTTTTGAGCTTCGACTACTAAATTTTTATAGCTTCGAGTGGAGAGCGTTGTTTCAAATGCAAAATCAGCTTTATTCTTCATCAATTCCGCTATACGCTCCAACATAATTCGTCCAGCTGATACAGCTACGCTTTGCGGGTTGAAAGGAGAAATACCTGCTGCTATGTTGTCGGCATTTACAAATTCCCTGCAATCTAATATCTCCGGTAACACGGTGTAACTAGCGGTTGTTTTTCCTGCTCCGTTGCAGCCAGAGATAATGTAGATATTTGGCATATGCTGTTTTTTTGTTAAAATAGGGAAAATTGACCAAATTTTAATTTCTTATTTAAAATTGGTTATTTCAGTAGCGGTAGTTTACTCACTTCAAAAGCGGAAGGAGCACAAAGTTCGAGTAGGCTTTTTTTAACAGCCCTACAGTTTCCAGTAACCAACCCTACATCCAAACCAATACCTTAGCCCTACGATTTGTAAAAATCTTGAAAGTTAATAGCTGTAAACATCTTAATCAAGCATACTAATACCAATTCCAACATTCCAATAGCAGCCAATGTTGTCATCGGCACCAATATCTTTAGCGACATAGGAGCGAGCTATGTAGATTTCTTTGGCGGTCGCTCTACCAGCTATGAGAAGAAGATGCAGGAAATGTACAAGGGTGTTACCGAAACACTCAAGCAGCGTGCATAGACGCCCTTATACTTCGTTTTGATACGGATGTGCCTGAGTTGTTTTATCATCATGGAAAACGCTAGGTAGTGGAAGTTCGGGCCAAGAAATACAGCCTTTGGCATATTTATCTCAATAATGCTTATGTAGGAAGTAGTCAGTATGACACCCTCACTAAGAAGTTCAATTACCACCTTGAAGACAATTGCTTATTGACCGATGATCACGTGCAAAAATATATAGTCCTGATACAACGTGGGGAATTAAAGTGGATAAAGGACGATATGAGATGAAAAAGGATATAAAAGGAATAAAAAAACCTTGAGTCTGGGAGGGGCGAATCCTGTTTGGTATTGAAAAAAATTATTTCTAGCTATTGAGTACGGAGTACTAGCTGTCAAAAAGTTTTCTGTCACCGGATTTTTGACTATAGATGATCTAAGCACCAAAAATATTTTACGTTGGCGATCAGGCGTGGATGATCATGGAAGAGCTTTTTGATAAACGATGGATGTCATTATCTTTTAAACAACATTTTCTAAGAAATGAACAACTATTATCTCAAATAATCTAACGATCTTTATAATAGATAAACGCCGCAAGCCGTCTGAAGATATTAAAAAGTTAAGCAAGCAAGAGCATTAGATAATAATGTCGCAGTGAGCAAGCGGTGGTCGTTCATTAAGATATTTCGATTTTTAGTGTTGACCAAATTTCGCTATTCGAAAGCCAATTTTTTGAGTACCGATTACTAAATTTTTATAGCTTCTAGTAGAAAGCGTCGGGAAAAATAATTTTATTGATTATTCGATATACTTCTGTTGATTTCATTTTAGCTCAATAAAGTTTTCTAAGTATTTAGCTCACCAAAAAAAATAAAATCCATTTCAAACTAGTTGATACCTTAGGAAATGTCGTGCGTGAAAGAACGAGGAAAATTAAGCCCGAACAGCAAAACTTTGTTTCTTTCAGAAATACCGACCTTGACATCTATGTATTAGTTATTAGATTCTTTACTGAGACTATTTGCTTTGCACTAGATAACCATGGTGATTTAGTCGTGCCGAGTGAGTCGACAGCTGGCGGTTTTCTTATTCTCTTTCCGCTCGCCGGCGCCCATAACCATGATGCATATACTTATTTCGCGTGGATACAGTCGCCAATTGAAAAATATAGATCGTAAAGAAATAATTTTAGCGGATTTGTTTCCGTCATTCAACTACTTTTGAAAGACATTTTTGGTCTGCTGCTATTCAGTCTTCTTTAGTTAGATGCAATTGAAGAAAACCGTTTTTAAGCTTCTGTCCTTTGTACTTGAATTTTGAACTTAACTCCTCATTGTTTGCCAAAATTGCTCCAGCTCCAGTGATTATAGGGCTGACGTTAAAATAAATATCGGTAACCAAATCCTTGTCCAAAAAAGCGTTGAAAGTACCTGCTCCACCTCCAACGGCTATTCCTCGTACCCCTTTTTCAGATATATATGCAATTGCCTCTTCAGGACTTGCTACAGTCTTGTATCCATCAGCCGTATAAGATTTATCGGCCAATACGATGATTTCTATGCCATTAAAATGTTCTTTTACTTGATCTGGAAAATTTAGAAAATTTTCAAATGTTTTCAATCCTATCACTACATTTCCAACCTGCCTTACAAATTGTATGTAAAATTCCATTGCTTCCGGTGGCAGTTTATGATGCGGATTATCGGATATCAAAATTCTTCCATTAGCCGAAATATTTGCGATTACTGTTACTTTCATAATGATTTTCTTTAAATTTCTGTACAACAAAACTATTGGATATTCAATATATATTTACTATTCATTACCTTTAGGAAAGTAACTATCTTATGAGCAATAAAAATATTGATAAAGAAACTATATTGGCATTAAAAGATGGCATTGAATTGCTCAGTGGTAAATGGAAATTTTGTATTCTGCACAATTTGCAGAAACACGGCACAATGCGGTTTAAAGATCTGCAAGAGATGGCTCAGCGAATATCCCCAAAAGTTCTATCCAAGGAACTTCAGGAATTAGAAGATAATTTGCTGATTAGTAGAACGGTTAATGACACCAAACCTGTAACCGTTTCTTATGCGCTTACTGCCTATGCTAAAGAAACGGAGGAAGTTGCCAATGCTTTAATTAAATTTGGTCTAAAGCATAGAGACAAAATTAAAGCAAAATAAGGTTTCTATTTTAACAGCTCAATTTTGATTCTATTATAGAACTATCATGAACTTTGCTATAGGATTCTGACCGGTCAGAATCAAATTTGAAACTCATACCGAACAAACTATTTCCTTCAGCAAGTCGGATCTGTACTAGTTTCCATCCCAATATTATCTCCCATAGATACCGGTTTACGTATAGAACGTGCTCATTTCCATTTAAAAACAGTATATCCGTTCAAGGAAATACAGCTAAAAGAATGATATAACTGCATTTGCCAAAAATTTTATAATTTTGTTTTAGGAGATTTAGTTCTGAAAATATCCTTATTCGAAACAAGTATGGTGAATATTTTGTATATTTAGACAACGGAGATTATTATGGCATCAGCATTAGAATTGAGAGAAGAGCGCAAAAAATAAAATCAAGCAGCGAAACAGGCTTCTGAAATTGCGAATAAGGAGAATCGGGCATTAGATCTATCCATCCAGGTTGTCGAGGACGGATACGTCGTTTAGAAACATATAGATGGGAGCCGTCAGATTATTAAAAAAATAGATCGGATAAAGAGTAAAGTTAAATTAAAAAAAGGTATTGTTTTATGCCTAGAGCCAAAAGGTTAAGAGTATTTGCCGGTCCAAACGGTTCGGGTAAATCAACTTTATACAAACAAATTAGTAGCCAGTTTAATACTGGCTATTTTGTTAATTCAGATGAGATTGAACAGGAAATTGGTAAAGCAGGTTTTATAAATCTTAGCCGCTTTGGATTGAAGCTTACTCAGGAAGACCTGGATCAATTTCTTGGCCAGGACCATTCTATCACCCTATTACAATAAGCCGTAGAATCTGGACATCCTATATCCATTGGAAGTTCTTCTGCTATGAAAACAGTAATCACCATTGTATCAGCCAAAATATCAGGTCTAATTTCAATATCTTCTAAGCAAAGCTGAAACAAGGGAAACATTAGATTTCCATTTTTGTCTTTCGGAATTTCTTCATCTTCTTTGTATAAGTAAACTTTTCCTATCCAACTTTCAGAAATAGAATTTGTTGGCCTAAAACCTCCTGTTTTAAATTCTATAGCTTTTCTTACAATCTGATGTTTTATTTTATTTACTTCATTCATTGTGAATCGCGTTTGGGCAATTGCAGGTAATAATTGTATTGGCGAAACTAATATACTAAAAGTTTAGCCTATCCATCCTTATATATGTATTTCCACTACCGTCCCAGACGATTAGACAATTTGTATCAAAAAATGACGCATAGTGTTTTCAGTCAGCTTAGACCGGGATAGTGGAATCTGTCCCATCTTGTAAGCTTTATACGTATGAAAATATTTGTGAAGAGGCTACGGTTTCCTGCAACCAGCCCTACATTCAAACCAATACCTTCGCCTTACAGTTTGTAATAATCTTGAAAGTTAATAGCTGTAAACATATTAATTCAGCATATAGATGCCAATTCAACTTTCCAATAGTAGCCAGTGTTTTCACCGACACCACTGCCCTTAGCGATATAAGAGCGAGCTATGTCGATTTCTTTGGCGGTCGCTCTACAAGCTATGAGGTTCCTCATCCATACAATTGCATATAAAAAATGAGAAACCCTAAATATCTTTACTGTATAAATATTACTAATATTATTAGTAATATTGTAGCATGAAACCGCTAGAAATCTTTTGCCGAAATCGGGTAATGTACGCTCAAATTACCGTGCATGATAAAAGCATGGGCATGAAAGATTATCATCTTTACAACAAAAATGGTCTTGCTTATTATGTTTTCAGGAAATCTCAGGGAGTGTGGGAACTGGCATTCGGTGTACTTGCCGATGACATCAAGGAAGCGTGCATTGACGCTCTTATACTTCGCTTTGATACGGATGTGCCTGAGTTGTTTTAT
>NZ_DJTD01000061.1:0-14527 GCF_002440385.1 Sphingobacterium sp. UBA6317
GGGAATTAAAGTGGATAAAGGAGGATATTAGATGAAAAAGAATATAAAGTTCAAATGTGACGTGTGTGGTCAAAAGCAAGTGGTTGAGGTTTCTGTTTTGCATGGCGGTGGAACCTTGCAAATTATGATTGATCGGTTTTTTATAATGAATGTAGATTTTCGACATGGCAATTGGGTAATGCTATGTAACAATACGAGCTGGTTAACAACCGACGAACTTACTATTATCCTTGATGAGTTGGGCTATGAGGAATAAAAAACCTTGAGTCTGGGAGGATCTCAAGGTTCCTAATTACAACCTATTTTTGAAAAGTACTATTAATACAATATCGAATCCTTTTTGGTTTTAAAAAAAATTATTTCTAGCTGTTGAGCACGCAGTACTAGCTGTCAAAAAGTTTGCTGTTACCGGATTTTTGACAATAGATGATCTAAGCACCAAAAATATTTTACGTTGGCGGATCAGGTATGGATGATTATGGAAGAAGTTTGTGATAAAAGATGCCTGTCATTATCTTTTGAACAACATTTTTAAGAAATGAACAACAATTATCTCAACTAATCTCGCGATCTTTACAGTAGATGAATGCCCAAAGCCGGTTAACATCTAGCCCAAGCAGACATCTAGCCAACATGGCCTCCCTCGACGGTTAACGAGGGGGGCCTTTTTGTTTATTTTTATTGTCTTCTTAAAACAGTTGATTAAACCAGCTACGGTTTCCCGTATTCAATCCTGCTTTCAATCCAATACCTTAGCCTTACAGTTTGTAATAATCTTGAAAGTTAATATCTGTAAACATATTAATTCAGCATAAATAATGTATATTAGGCTTGGGTATTAACCTTACCCGATTGAAAAGTAGCATGCATGATAGTAACCATGACCAATTCCATCGAAGGGAGGGAGATTTCACGATATAATGATCCAATAGCTGCCAATGTTGTCATCAGTACCACTGTCTTTAGGGATATAGGGGCGAGCTATGTCGATTTCTTTGGCGGTCGCTTATTCGTGTAATTTACTATAGGTCGATAATTTCTTATGCATGTTATGTGATAGATATGTAAATAATAGTATTTAGGTGATATTAATTAATTCATACAGTCTTTTATTTACTACACCTTTGTGTAAATCTCAAAAAACCATCTTATAATCATAATTTTTATAAATATATTCGATATAATATTAAATAAAAATTATGAAAAAAGTATTTTAAAGGTAATGCTACTAGGTGGTGTTATCATTGGGGCGAGCCAAGTTCAAGCATCAACCATCGTTGAAGAAGTTCCGGTTGCACAAATGGAAGCAATGGTTGAACAGGACAGTCCTGTCCCATGTCTGGTAGGAGTCGTAATTCGCGGCGAACAGATGCAAGGACATTACCCAGATGATGTTCTTGACCGTATCTTAGAAATTGAAATGCAAAAATGTTTTGAAGGTACTCACTCTACACAACAATAAAATTCATAGTCTAAGAACTATGTCGGTTATTTAAGTAATTAATATGGTTGGGTATTTACTCAACCATATTCAAAATTTAAAAAATGAAACTAAAACACATCTATCTTCTTTTTATATTGATCTTCATTATGAAGGTCAAGTCCAACGCGCAGGAAGTTGAAGGTCATGCTCATTATGCTGTATTAAGGAGTACTGATAGTATTAATAATGGCCCTGAAGGTCTATGGGTGCTCAACGCATATCCCTTTGTTCCAAAGATGGCTGCAATGATGCGTTTCAAGCTGGAATTTACAACCACAAAATCTATGTTTAACCGGGTAAAGACCATTGAACTTGAAAAAGTTTCGAATGAAGATATTAAAATAACCGAAGGGTTAGTTGGTTATAAAGATACGAGCTGGCATGATGCTTCGTATTTTTACAGTTTTGATAGGGATCTTAGAAAAGGCATGGACAAAAAAGGACTTATATTGAAGACCCATAACAATTTTGACTGGAAAATCAGTGAGGAAACGAAAAAAATAGGTGAGTTTACCTGCTATAAAGCAAAAGGAGATAAAGTAATAAGCTATAGGGAGGGCGGCGAATACAAAATTAGAAAAACACCTGTTATTGCCTGGTTTTGTCCTGAAATTCCTGTACCCTTTGGCCCTGTCTTCGCACGTGACCTGCCTGGGTTGATATTTGAGTTTCAGTATGACGGGATTGTCTACGGACTAACTGACATTAACTTAACAGCGAAGGCAGCCATTGCTCCATTGCCAGATAAAGAAATCCTGACAAAAGAACAATGGCGAGAAAGGTTATATAAACTGGCTAAAGAATTAAATGTTCCTTATCAATAGCTTGTGACGTTACGATTTATACTATTATTTATTCTCTTATTTGTTCTTCCCCCTAGTTTACTGGCGCAACAAAGCTTGCTAATTAAAGGTCTTGTTGTTGACGAAAGTGACAACCCGTTGGAGAATGCAAGTATCGTGATCAAACGTATTCCTTCTTCCGGAATTGCTCCCGTATTTCAAAAAACTGATCAGCAGGGACATTTTCAGCTCGAATTTTCGAACACAGAAAAAATTGAGCTTACGATCTCCAGGTTAGGTTATCAGAAAGTTGTTGATACCCTAGATATTCGATCGGCAGAACAAAAAATCAAATACAAATTATTAAAATCTGTCAAGAGACTTGAAGAAGTAAAAATTGATTACCGATACCGCGCGATGGAAATTGCCAAAGATACGATCCGTTTTTCTGCTGACTATTTCCGGGACAGTACCGACCGAAAATTACAGGATCTTATTGAAAAAATGCCCGGCTTTTCCATCGAAGATGGAAAAGTGCGTTTTCAGGGGAAGCAGGTCAACGTAACCTTGGTGGAAAATGAACGCTTTTTTGGTGGCGGCAGTAAGCTCGCTATCGAGAATATTCCCGCAAAAGCAGTGGACAAGGTTGAAATGATCAGTAGGTTTTCCCAGAACGACCTGCTGAAAAGTGTGCAGGTAAATGATCAGCTCGCCATGAACATCAAACTGAAAGAGAATAAGAAGAATTTCATCTTTGGGGATCTTGAATCGTCATTGGGGAGCGAAAAATCCTACAAGGAACACGCCGCCCTATTTTATTACTCACCGGAAAAAACCATGTCTTTTATTGGGGATATCAACAATATCGGTACTTCACCGGTCTCCAAAGAAGATATTGATCGGGTTCAGGGTGCCGAATTGCAATACTTTTCTAATTCAATTAATAAGAATAACCTGGCTGGATATGATCGTGACAATCGAAATGTGATAAAGAACATCAATAAATTCGCCGCATTCAACGGTTTTCAAAAGGGACTAAAGAAGAAATTTAGTGTAAACCTCTATGGCGTGTATGCCGAAAACAGGTTGGGTACCATGTTAGAAGGCACTAATCATTATTCTTTTCCCGATCTTCGGTATACAGAACAAACCAATATGCGTTCTTCGCAGGTCAATAGACAGGCGTCTTTCAATATTTCGAGCAGCTTTAAGCCAAGTCCATATTTTAGCTTGGATTACAACCTGGGAACATTCTGGACAATGCCCAAGCAGGAGGTACATACGAACAATGTCATTGACAGATTTGGAGTAGACAACAATAGTATACAAATCCAGGATGGACATTCCATTGTTTTAAAACAATATCTCGAAGGGAGCTGGAAGCATTCTTTGCGAAGTTATAGTTCTTTTGCTTTTCAGCATCAGTATACCTCAGAGAAAGATAATTTTTCCCTTTCTTCGGATAGCCTTTTCCTACGTGGCTTCATACGTTTTGATTCTTTGTCGAACTATAGTATAGTGAGACCTTTAGAGCGGAAGACGCATCTTTTCAATGGGTCTTATAAATACTATTGGGTCATCAATCAGAACCAGCAGCTTCATCTGGAAGCGAACTCCCAAAATGAATTATTACGGCAAAATGGACAGTCAGTTGGAGCCCAGGATACAATGGGTGCGCACTTATTTGACCACGGACAATATTATCGAAACAGCAGCAATTATGTGGGCGGGAGCTACCGGTTGGATTTCGATAAGTTAAAAATACTATTTTCCCTAAAGCAGTATTACTTATATTTAATCAACCAGACTCCAACAAACGATGATCGTCATGGGCAATGGTTTCTACAACCGGAGGTGGATCTTAAATATGGGAAAAGTGCGTTGGATGGATTTCGCCTTAATTACCGAAGGGGTTATACTTTTGCGACAGCAATGGACCTTAATCCGTCTTATTGGATCACAGGTTACAATAGTTTGTCCCGGGGAAATATCCTGCTGGAGGGACAGACATTCCATAAACTTACTTTTACCTATAACAATTTTAGACTTACGGACTTTCGGGTAATCCATTTTAACAGTACATTGACTTTAAAAGATAAGATCAAAGGGAACAGCCTTTTGACTTCTTCCTATGAGCAGTTGAAGACAGTGCAGTTGTTTGATCGACCTGATCTCAATTTCACCAATATCGGGGGCTATAGCATAAGGTATGGTAGGTTTGAGCCGGGTGTATATCTATCCTATATCCATATGAGGTTAGCACAAGGGATCGATAACAGCGAGATTTATCTACGTCAGAATACAGTTTCAACAGATCTGTCCTTACGATGGTTTATACCAAAGTTGGCAGATGTAAAAGTCGCCTGGACTAAAACCGATAGTTGGCAGAAGAGTTTGGGCGATAGTCAAAAGGTCGCGCTCAATAAATGGAGCATTACCGCGAAATATCAGCTGAAGAATTTTGTATTTAAGACAGACTGGAGTCTCTTGAAGACGGGGCTGGAAGATAGCAGTTCTGATCCAACTACTATAAATGGAAATTTTGAAGTGCGTTACCAGAAAGTAAAATCTCCATTCAGTTTTTATATTCAAGGGCTAAACGTGTTAAAAAATACGAGTTACCGCACTGCGGTACTGACAGAGTACATTAGTTCCGAAAAAATCATCTATACGATGCCCCGTATTTTCCTATTGGGTTTATCCTATAGCCTATAATATCTTACGGTTTCTCGTAACCAAGCCTACTTTCAACCCCATGCCTCACCCTCAAAGTTTATACTAATCTTGAAAGCTAATTGCTGTAAACAAATTAATTCAGCATACCAATACCAATTCCAAACTTCCAATAGCTACAAATGTTGTCATCGGTACCAAGATCTTTAGCGATATAGGCGCGAGCTATGTCGATTTCTTTGGTGGTCGTTCTACCAGCTATGAGAAGGAGATGCAGGAGATGTACAATCGTATCATAGAAACTCCCAAGTAACATGTCCAGACAATTTGCGCGATGCTATTATCGGGCTATGATAGGCTTAATACATCCAATTGCATATAAAAAATGAGAAACCTTATAAATCTATACCGTTCACAATATTACTAATATTATTAGTAATATTGTAAAATGAAACCGCTAGAAATCTTTTGCCGAAATCGGGTAATGTACGCTCAAATTACCGTGCATGATAAAAGCATGGGCATGAAAGATTATCATCTTTACAACAAAAATGGTCTTGCTTTTTATGTTTTCAGGAAATCTCAGGGCGTGTGGCAATTGGCATTAGGTGTACTTGCCGATGACATCAAGGAAGCGTGCATTGACGCTCTTATACTTCGCTTTGATACGGATGTGCCTGAGTTGTTTTATCATCATGGAAAACGCAAGGTAGTGGAAGTTCGGGCCAAGAAATACAGCCTTTGGTATATATACCTCAATAATGCTTATGTAGGAAGTATTCAGTATGACACCTTCACTAAGCAGTTCAATTACCACCTTGAAGACAATGGCTTATTGACCGATGATCACGTGCAAAAATATATAGTCCTGATACAACGTGGAGAATTAAAGTGGATAAAGGACGATATTCGATGAAAAAGAATATAAAGTTCGAATGTGACGTGTGTGGTCAGAAGCAAGTGGTTGAGGTTTCTGTTTTGCATGGCGGTGGAACCTTGCAAATTATGATTGATCGGTTTTTTATAATGGATGTAGATTTTCGCAATGGCAAATGGGTAATGCTATGTAACAATACGAGCTGGTTGACCACCGATGAACTTGTTATTATCCTTGATGAGTTGGGCTATGAGGAATAAAAAAACCTTGAGTCTGGGAGGCGCGAATCCTGTTTGGTTTTAAAAAGAATTATTTCTAGCTGTTGAGCACGGAGTACTAGCTGTCAAGAAGTTTTCTGTTACCGGATTTCTAACTATAGATGATCTAAGCACCAAAAAATATTTTACATTGACGGATCAGGTGTGGATGGTCATGGAAGAACTTTTTGATAAAAGACGGTTGTCATTGTCGAAGAGTGGGTTGATCTGTAGCGTTCGTGAGAACGACAATAATATTTGATGAGGTGAAATAGCCTTGTGGAATTAAATTAGTATTAGGATATAATTTTTGAACAACATTTTTTAAGAAATGAACAACAATTATCTCAACTAATCTCGCGATCTTTACAGTAGATGAATGCCCAAAGCCGGTTAACATCTAGCTCAAGCGGACATCTAGCCAAAACTGCCTCCCTCGACGGTTAACGAGGGAGGCCTTTTTTTATTTTATTGTCTCTTAAAACGGTTGCGTAAATCGACTACGGTTTCCCGTATCCAATCCTACTTTCAAACCAATACCTTAGCCTTATAATTTGTAATAATCTTGAGAGTTAATATCTGTAAACATATTAATTCAGCATAAATAATGTATATTAGGCTTGGGTATTAACCTTGCCCGATTGAAAAGTATAATGCCATGATAGTAACCACGACCAATTCCATCGAAGGGAGGGAGATTTTACGATATAATGATCCAATAGCTGCCAATGTTGTCATCGGTACCAATATCTTTAGCGATATAGGGGCGAGCTATGTCGATTTCTTTGGCGGTCGCTCTACCAGCTATGAGAAGAAGATGCAAGAAATGTATAAGCGTGTTACCGAAACGCTCAAGCAACGTTCACAGGCTATTCGTGCTGATGCTATTATTGGGCTTAGTGTAGATATCGACGAAATCTCAGGAAAGGGGAGCCAGCTATTTATGATTACTGCAGTGGGGACACCTGTACATCTTAAAGAGATCGCTCGCATTCCGATGGAGAAGCAGGATGATCTATTGGATGGCGAATTGATTCAGCAAAAGGTCCGAGCAGATATTATCCTAGAAAATTATAAGTCGGTAGAATCTATCAATAAGGATACAGCTGAATTTATCGCTACATCAGGTCTAAGGGAATTTGAGCCACTTGTGTTCAAGGCAATGAATGAGGATTACGGTATAGAACAAACTCCAAAAGAAAAGCTGGAAATGCTATTCCGTTATTTTGATTACTTACCCGATGAGGAAGCCATTGCTATTCTTTATAACGCTTTATTAGAAGGCAATTTGACAACCTTACAAGTAAAACGTATCAATGCTATCATCACTTCATCTAATTTTATAGATTACTCAAAAGCCATTAACCTCTTAAATAGTAATACACATGCTAGACGTATTGCACTTAAAATATTCTTTTTGGACAAAGATTGGTATTCAAAAGAAGATATTGCCATACTGAAAAGTTTAGAAGGAGATGGTTTAGCCAAGTTCTTCCCTGAAATTGTACAAGTTGAGGAATCGAAAGGGATGTTTTCGAGTGGAAAAGAAGTGTGGCGCTGTGAATGTGATCATACAAATAAGCTTGATAACTCAAACTGTAGCTCATGCACACGAGATAAGAGAGGTTTCGGTGAGAAAAGTTTGAAACCGGAAGAAGTGCAGGAGGTGCTGAACAGAAGAATGCATATTATTGAAAAGTTGAAACTCTAATCACAAAGCACTTTTTACAAATTATCCGCAAATCTAATTAACCATATGTTATGGATAGAGCAATAGTTTATGCTTTTGACAATGAAGAATCTAAAGTTGTAGATGCTAACGAAGTCATCGGTACTCAGAAAGAAGGTTTTGGTGTGCGACTTGATTATAATTTAGAGCGTTCAAGGTTTTCTTGCGTAGAATGCGATCAAAAATTAGTTGTTTCTCATAGTGGCAAAGACAATGTATACTTTCGCCATATGCCTAATTCCGATAGTTGTATACTCAAAGATAATAGATTTAAGGTTGATCTATTTAGTTGCTATCGAGATATGGCTTATGCAAGAGAAAGTCCTAGACATAAAGAACTCAAGCACAAGATCGGAGAATTTTTGAAAATGGAAGTGGGAGTAGATAATAGTTCTATTGATGTGGACTCTAAATTTATCAATGGAAAAAATGGTGATAAGCGTAGGCCTGATGTGTATTGTGAATATGAAGGAAAGAAAATCGCTTTTGAAATACAGATCTCTTATCTACCGCTCCATTACATACAGCATAGATATGATTTTTATAAAGCCAATGGTATTTATCTAATCTGGATATTAGATTTTAAAAACTCGCCGAAAAATCTTTATACATTTCAAAGGGATATTAAATATATATGGAAGCACCAAAATTTATTCATGCTTGATGAATCACAAGATTTAAATTTAAGGCTCGACTGTCATTTTAAACAGCCATTTATATTTAATAATAATGAAGTCCATGAGAAATGGATAAATCGAGATGCCAGGCTTTCTGACTTAAACTTTAACGATGAAGATTATTCATGTTATTTTCTCCATTATGAGGTGGAACATTCGACTTTCACAAAAATGCTATGCGCAATAAAAGAAGAAGCTAAAAGGAAACATGAAGAAGAAAAGGCAAAAGCTAGGAAAGCTCTGGTAAAAGAAGAAGTTACTGATTTATTGAATAAGATATCGAAATATAGAAAACTAGATTACAACTTTTATTCCCTTGCACAACAGGTCAATGGTCTTGAAGATGATAGTATTGAAGAATTGAATGGACGTGTCGATTTAAATCGGAAGACCAAAGACGGTATACCATTGTTTTTGGTTTACATTAAGGAATATCGAAATCTAAATGACGACTATGGTATGACTGTCGCAGAATTTCTATTATCGTGTGACAATTTTAAATTCGATATAAATGCTAAGGATAAAGATGGTAATGGGATAATTCAATACTTTCTTGGAAACGTAGATCTCGAAAGATCATTTTACAAGGTTAAGAATTATCTCTTTGATAGAAATTATCGATTGCAAGCATCAGATGAGAAATTTTTGGTGGATCGAGATGGGAAAGAAGGATTGAAAGATTATCTAGAACTAAGCTACTTATCTGTCTGCTTTACTTCTGAAGAGAGAGAAATTGTTCGTAAGATGTTACGTTTTTTGTGGTTTGTTGAATCGGCGCAGAAAATGGAAATTATTGGCTCCAATTTTAAAAATTGGGTTCAATACACTGTATTAATTCTCTCTAATTATCATGACCATTTGTCTTTCATAAAAGATGTTTTAAATAATACTAGATTAGGTAAGGAACTAAATCATGTAGATAAAAAAGGGACTGTTCGAAAGAAAATTAAAGAATATGGCGAATCTTTTGAGCGGAATGATAACGAAATATTTAATGTATTGGTAAAGATCTATCCCGATATTTTTGTTTGATAAAATTTAATGATGATTGTTTTGAACAAGTTTAGAATTGTATTAGGAATCAAAGAAAGAAAATCAACTGCTTATGAAAACTAATCCTATATATAAAAGTCTTTTAAACAAATCTGTAAGCTCGATGCTTTCAGCTATTGAAATATACAATAAGCCTAATTTTGCCTATAGGGAAGAGTCATTTGCTATTCTTGCAGTGAATTCTTTGGAATTATTATTTAAAGCACAATTGTTTAAAGCCCGTAAGTATAATCTTCAAAGCCTTTATGTTCTGGAATCTGTTCTTACTAAAAATGGATTGCCCCATAAGCGAAAAAAGAAGCCAAAGCTAAGTCGAAGTGGAAATCCTCAAACTATAAATCTAATGGAGTCTATTAAAAGGCTTATAAATTTAGGGTTTAAGATATCAGGTAATAATATTGGAAATATTGAATCTTTGGTAGAGTTACGTGATAATGCTATTCATTTTCATAATAGTGATCCTATCTCTAAAGAGATCCAAGAAATTGGTTTTGCTACAATCAAAAATTACCTCCATTTAATAAAAAACTGGGAAGTTGAAATCGATATGTCTAAATACAACTTGTATTTAATGCCATTAGCATATGTTGATTCCAAAGTCATAAGTACTGGGGTGATAACTAAGGAGGTTCAAAACTATTTGAGTTTTGTTAAATCAAAAATTGACCAGGAAGATAAGAATGATCAAGACTTTGATATTGCAATATCTATCGATGTAAGTTTTAAGAAGGAAAATAGTTTTGGGCAGCTTGGGTTCAAATATGATGATAAAGGTGTTCCTATTAAGCTCACCGAGGAAAATATTAAACAGATGTATCCGCTAACATATAAGGATTTATGTATAACAGCTGCCAAACGATATGATAATTTTAAGCAAAATAATGACTTTCATACTTGCATGAGAGAAATAAAGGAAAATGATAAACTCTGCCATGAACGCAAACTAGACCCAGATAGCAAAAGCTCTATAACGAAGCTCTTTTATAACACAAATATTTGGAAAGTATTGGATGAGAATTATAACAAGAAGTAATTTTTAAAAAAGCTAATAAGCAATTAATTGAATTTTATATATATCATATTTCAAACAGAATGAGAGAAAAATAACGAATATGTTATATTTTTCTTGCATATTTATAACACATGTGTTATATTTGCATTATGATTTTTCGAGATACTATTTAGCTTCATACTTTGCAAATGAACTAATTCTTTAATCTAAAAAGGAGGTATAATGAAGTATTCTGAACTAAAAAGAATCTTGAAAGACGATGGGTGGTATGTCGCACGGAATGGTAGTAAACATGATGTCTATCATCATAAAGAAAAAGAGGGGGTGGTAGTTGTTGGTAGGCATGATAGCCAGGAAGTTGCTTCTGGCACTTTGAATTCAATTTTAAAACAAGCGGGACTTAAATAGTGTCCCGCTTTGAAAGTTTTATATATTATTTTATTTACAAGCCGCGCTAATTGCGGTATTTAATTTTTACTAGCCGCAAATTGTGCGGTATTTAATGTTAAGAACCAATGAAAAAAGTTTTAATGACTGTAGAAGCTTCGAAAACAGGGTTTTCGATCTACTCAGAGAACTTTCCGGTTCATGGATACGGTAAGTCCGTAGCTGAAGCGAAGCAAGATTTAAAAGAAGCCTTTGATGAGCTTATCTTGTTTTACAAAGAGGAAAATCGTCCCTTTGAATCGGATGTAGTGTTTGAATACAATTACGATTTAAAAAGTATCTTCAATTATTTTGGCATAGAGGGCAAGAAATTAGCTGAAAAAATTGGGATGAATGATTCTCTATTGAGACAGTATACGAACGGGATCACTTCTCCTTCGATTAAGCAGAAAAAAAGAATTGAAGAGGGTTTACATGAAATTGGCCGTGAATTATTACATATTCAATTATAGAAAAGGTATAACCAAATACCTTATCTGAAATGAATTTTATTGTTATGCAATTCAATTTTTATAACGTGAATATCTCAAAATCACTATGATTTTGAGATATTCACGTTAATTGATGAAAATACTGTTTCTAATTTTAGGTTAATCTTTGAATATTATTAAATCCGGCCTCCCATAATGGATATAATACATGAATCCCATATTTGTGTCTGAAAGTCGGAGAACCAGGTCTTTAGATAGGTTAATACCTTCATTTGAAAGAGATTAAATACATAAGATCTATCTTCGAATCGATGTGGTTTTTCCAATAATCCGATAAATTCGTTCTTCTCCTCTTGGGTTAATTGTCACCCTAGTTTTTGTAGCATTTAAATCTTGCTTCCCAAATAACAGATGTTCTAATGCAGAAACTAATAAAATGAAGCCAGTTTCGAGATACCATTTTTTCGTTTTTTGAATTTAACAGGTTTAACATTCTTAAATAAATGAAAGTCCCCTTATTCAGATCAATTGGTAAAAAGGTTCCAGTCGCGCTGCGAGTCCCAACCTCAAAAAAAGCATCATATAATTTCGTTATATTATCATAATTAGGATTGGTATTGCATGAAGCTAAGTATATGATTGGTTCTACAATATTATTTTCTACAATGTCCTTTGGATAAATATCTTGATTACCAATTTGGAAATAAGAGGATTTGTTGAATTTACAATGGCAATCAAATGTTAATATCTCGGGCTTATATTTTACTAGAAGTGCTTAAATATGTGTTGCATCCGATGCAAATTCAATATTAAATCCAAGTTTTTCTTGTAATATCTTAATTGATTTATAGGAGTTTGAAAAATCTGTTTATCATTTTCATTCGAGCTGAAAATAATTAGTGTGTTTTTAATAGTTTTTGGCCCAAGAGTAAGTGTCGTTTTACTAAACGCAGAATAATTATTTATGAGACCAGGTATATTTGAATCCTGTATTCGGCAAACGTCGTACGGTAGACTTACCATTTTGGTAAGTCTACCGTACAAAAAGTCTAGTGGAGTATTTTTTATTAGCATCCACTCTATTGGTAAATCAGAAATTTTTAAAATTTGCTCATTTCTTTTACTTAAATAATCTTTCATAATAACCTTTTACATCTCCTTTTTTCATAAATTTAGAGAATAATAAAAGGTGTTGCTTAGGTTAGTGTAAGATTTAAAGTTCTGGCTTTCAAATCTGCCACTATCGTCAATACGCGATCCCGTTAGCTGCAACCCAAAAACGACGTATCAATAAATGGCAAAAAGAATTATTGACAAAAACTTTTCAAGATGGATTCCTAACGAAAAGTCGACTTGGGTGTTTCAAGTTTTCCAAAAATATAATGACGAACTGGAAAAAGACTTATGGTCATATCAACCTGTTACAAAACGTATTTATAAAAATCTAAAACAAGATAATGCAAATTGGGCTGATTCTGTAGAAAACCATTTCGAGTTTGACGATAAGAAAGAAGAGGTTTTTAAGAATTTAAAAGATTGGTCGAATTCATTTAATCATTTTGACAACTGGGTAAACCTAAATATTGTAATGTCAATATCTGCAAATTTCGAAACATATTTAGCATCAGTTGTTTCTCTGGCACTTAAATCTAATCCTGCAATTTTATTTGGTGCCTCTAAAATGATTGATGGTATATCTTTATTAAAACACGGTACTACTACAAAACTAGATTTTGAATCTCAAATTATTGCATGTACAAAAGGAGACTGGAGTAGTCGTACTTCTGCATTTGAGAAAATATTCGGTAACTGTCCTGATATATTAACAAGAAAAATAGGGCAACTTGAACAGGTAAGAAAGCTAAGAAATAAAGTTGGGCACTCTTTTGGGCGAGATATTGATGAAGCTAGGGAACACATTTTCAAAAAAATCCTTCCAGCTGAAAATATTTCAAGAGAGAAAACATATCAATATCAAAAGTTACTTTGGTCTACTGCGAAATCGATAGATATTTATTTGTTAGAAAACCACATTGGAACATTTCAAGCAATTAGTTTTTATCATTCAGAATATCAAAAAATGCGAAAAGACGTTCATCAAAGTATAAGAGCTGTAGACTTCAAGAAAATAGTTGGTCGAACTGGAGTTCAATCTGCTAGTAAACAGTTCTATAAGGACTTAGTAAAATATTATGAATCACTATAAATCAGAATGGGCTGCAGTTAACATCGGTTTGGCGAAATGTGGGATGTAGTGCTAAGTTCAACTTTTGTACTTTTTATCAGATTGTTAGCTGAACGCAATGGAGATAGTTTTTTGATTGTCTATATTTCAGAACTTGTAAATGTATTTTGTCCTTTCATTACTCGTCAATTTTAGTTTTAATGTTTTGCAATAATAGCAGGTAATGGCGAGGGAGCTTACGGCAAGCGAGGTAAGTCGCCACGGTTATATGCTGTGCTTCCTGTCATTCTGTTGTCGGTAATAGTTTGTCAGCTAAATATTGTTTCCATTTTGTCCCGGTAAACTCGCAATTTCCGCTTTTGATTTGAGCATTAGGAAAGTCTGCAAGAATTGCTGTTAAGTCGTTCCAAACATTTTTCAATTCATCGTCCTTGTTTTCAAAATTCAAACTAAATTTTCCGTTTTCTGCTTTTATATGCTTGAGAAAAATACCTTCTTGTGTCGAGCTAATTCTATCCGCAAGTTGTATATAGTAACCTTGATAGTCTGGATAAGGAATTTGCTCTGGTTGTCTTTCTTCACCTGAATAATAACGGAACAAAATGTCGTGTCCGTATTTGCTTAATTTTTCTTTCCAAAACAAAGGTCTCGGAACTTCAGAAAGGTCAGCGGTCAGATACACTTCTTTTTCACTTGTCCAAGGCTTAAATGTTGTTTTTATTAGCTCTTGTTCTTCAATGTCAAGGCTGTTTGTAACAAGGCGAAAAGTCGCAGGTGTAGCGAACTCTAAGCAAATTCCATTTTCAACTTCTCGTGCTTCAATATATTCAATGTAGTTGCCGTCACCAACATTTGTTACATCTATGTCAAAAGTCCATTCGTAAATTTCTGATGGAATGATTTTGAAAGGCAAAATGTGTC
>NZ_DJTD01000043.1:0-19810 GCF_002440385.1 Sphingobacterium sp. UBA6317
GAATTAAAGTGGATAAAGGACGATATTCGATGAAAAAGAATATAAAGTTCGAATGTGACGTGTGTGGTCAGAAGCAATTGGTTGAGGTTTCTGTTTTGCATGGCGGTGGAACCTTGCAAATTATGATTGATCGGTTTTTTATAATGAATGTAGATTTTCGAAATGGCAATTGGGTAATGCTATGTAACAATACGAGCTGGTTGACAACCGACGAACTTACTATTATCCTTGATGAGTTGGGCTATGAGGAATAAAAAAACCTTGAGTCTGGGCGGGGCGAATCCTGTTTGGTTTTAAAAACAAAAAAAGGCCGAGTTACTCCTCATCCTCATAAATGAATAAATATTATAAAGTCTTTTCCAAAATTAGAAATCACCCAAGTTGCAGCAATGATAACGGACGGTGCGACAGGTGTGGACGATCATGGAAAAACTTTTTGATAATAGAATGCTGTCATTACCGAGACAGGGGGTTGATCTGGAGTGTTCGTGAACATGATAATAATATTTGAAGCAATAAACTAGCATTCCGGAATGAAAGTATTATCAGGAAGGAACTTTTAAACAACATATTCAAATAAATGAATAATTACTATCTGTGGGATTTACATACAATTAAACCAAAGAATGAAAGCAATTCACAACCTATGTAAGCATCCATTAATATAAACACTATAATGAGTCCAGCCGTATATATCGACCGGACTTTAAGATTTATCTTTTCAAAGCCTTTTCCTTTTCTTTAAGCATCCAGTTTCGGAGCTTTTCCTCTCTTTCAGGGCTGATACGCTTTAGAACAATTACCCCCTTTAAATTTTGAGTGCTATTCCCTGTAAATCTGTCGAATTCAACCGTTATATCATATTCAAAGCGATTCCATTTGGGAGAAGTGAGACTGTCAAACGGCACAGTTGTTATGGAATCCCCCCGTTGAACATATACCAAATTTGCCCAAGTAGCAGATGTCCTACTTGGAACACCAGACATCATTGCAACATCACGGAGATCCAAATGTATTTTTTCGACCAAAGTCTGTAGTATCGATAAGTCCTTTTCTTTTTTTTGACTGTAGGCAGATGTTAAAAAACAAATACCCAAGATTGTTAAAATGTTATTCTTCATTTGTTATCAATTAATTGGGGCTAGAGGATACGCCATGGATCGGACAGTTTTTCCCATCGCCTAAGTTTGCGTATGGTTTGATCGTTTGTGGTTGACCATCGGCGCTCGTCACGGTGATAGTTGGGTTTTTTATCCAGGTTTCATTTATTTCAACAGGTGGATTACCAAAGGTTGCATAATTATTTGCAAATGCTAAAGCTTTTGAAAAGTACTATTAATACAATATCGAATCCTATTTGGTTTTTAAAAAATATTATTTCTAGCTGTTGAGCATGGAGTACTAGCTGTCAAAAAGTTTGCTGTTACCGGATTTTTGACTGTAAATGATCTAAGCACCAAAAATATTTTACGTTGACGGATCAGGTGTGGATGATCTTTAAAAGCTACCCATTCAAAAAATAGATAACATCAACCTCCCCACTTGAAGTTAGTGAGTGGATAGATTGCAATTATTTACTGATGTTTTCGACTTGCTTTTTCAACTTCCTTTCTTAACTTTTTCTGATCTTTTCTTGGGCCCACTTCATTTATATAAGCAGGTTGCCTTGGTAATTTTATATCCATATAGTAATCTTTAAAGTATGCATCTATTCTCACTTCATCAATTGTCAAATTCGATCCAAATTTTTCTATAATTACTTTTCCCCAAAAACCATCTGGAGAGATTTGTTTTGAAAATTCACCCTTTTCGTCTGTGGTAAGCGAAGCTATGGTGTCCCTGCCATTTTTAAGAAAAAAGACTCTCGCGTAAGGCACTATTTCATTATTATAGCATAATCTTACTTTTCCATGTATTAATGGAGCTACCTCGCTTTCCGTATATCCTTTGCCCATCTGATTAAAACTACTGCAATTGTTTCGATCAATTTCAGCAAAGTCGTCAAGATTCTTTTTCGTTGCACAACTTGCCAATGTCCAAAATAAAAGAATGCTAGCAACCCATGCGAACTCCTTTTTGTGTAACTCCTTTGTCTTTTCTAGTATCATATTGTTCAGCCATTATTCTATCTGTAATTCGAGATTTATCTACATCTGAAAGGTTTTTAAAGGCATCCGTTTCTAATAAACCCTTCCAGGCTATATCATCATATATTTGCTTATCTAGATGATAACCCTTTAATTCTCCGTAATTTTTAATGGATGAGGCTAGATCTGTAATAAAATCTCTAGCAATGGTCTCATGTTGAGCGCCATTTGAAAAAGCTTTTTTCTTTGTATACTTTTCAAATAATTGAGGATAAGTCATTGTTGCTGCCGTCGCATCATCATAAAAAAATGCAGTAAGGTAAGCATGAATAGATTCATGAAGCATTGTTGTAGCAAACGCTAAGTCGGAAACATTACCTATAACTAATGGATTGGTATTGAAAGCTATAATTATTTCTCCTGTGTTATTATTTCGATTTGTACCAGCAGCTTTCATCGGGTCGTTAAAATTTTCTGTAGCAAACTTAAGATTATACCCTGGTATTTCTCCTGAAAATTTCTTGATTATATCAGCAACAGAATTTCCATTCAGCATTTTAAGTGTATCCGACACGCCTTTCATACAGTCTGGAAGATTTGTATCATCGATTTTAGCATTGAAGTCTGCAATATCACTTCCATCAGAGCCACCTCCGCCATCGCCTGTACCAGGTGCGTCTGGGACCCAGACATTTTCACAGACATATTCATCTCGGCTATCAATAAGCGACCAGCCATATCCGGCGCAAAATGAGGGGTAAGAACAATCTCGACTATGATAGATAGTTATACCACTACCACATCCATATCCTCCTGATTGATAGATACAATCCACCGTTTGATAGTTGCAATTTTGCTCCCATGCCATTTTCGTTGATGAAGCCCTCTTTTTCTGTACATTTTCATCTCCTTCAAAATAAGGCGAACCATTCCGGTATTTTATCAAATTTGCAGCGTTACTTTTTAGATTTGTGAATAACATTTTTCCAGTAAAGGAGCGGAGATCAGTAATTTCTTCCTTCGTATCATTGAAAAAAAAGCCTTTGTAAAATTCTTTGCCATTTTTTACGAGTAAGTATGTCTTACCACCTTTTTAAAACGTAATTTTCTCCTTATCTTCCTTGAGAAATGGATGCAGTGGAACAAACATATATTCAACTGAATCGTTTGCTTTACGGACAGTTACTTCATCCCATAAAGGTTCCCATTGAATTGGTAAGTTATCTTTTGGATTGATCTTTTTAAATATTCCTTCTTTGGCATAAAATTCTTTTATATCAGCCAAAGTCGGCTTATTTTCATTATCTAATACTTGGGACGAATCTTTCTGACAACTTACTACGATAAACAGCAAGATAAGGAGCCAGATAAAGTTTCTTGTAAAAAAATGGCTTTTCATTACTTCTATTTTACTTTTCTTTTAACGATTTATAGGAATAAAGCTAAAGTTATTTATCGTAAAATTTTTGCTAGATTAAAAAACTACACATTTGTGTGAAAGTTTGTAACTCGCTTATAATGTATAGATAATGCACAGGTAATATACAGTTCCTATCGCCTCACTATTCTTTAATTTTAAAACAGTATTGGGTATTACCGCTGTATTTCATGTTTTTAGCAACTTGTCAAAAATTGCATTATTCAGAAAGGGCATCCGTCTGGATATTGCTATCAAGCTTGGTATTCCGGCCGTTATATTTGTCATATTGGGCGCTATCATCACCAAATATTTACCGATTCAACAAATCGAGTTGGGGATGAACATCATTTTGGTCTTCATGGCTTTATTTTTAATATTTAAGTCAGACAGGCCAATAAATCCATCAAATTCAAACCTCTTCCTTGGCGGCGTCACTTCTGGATTCATAGCCGGGATTGCAGGTACCGGCGGAGCCATTAGGGGGATTACCTTAGCAGCGTTTCAATTGCCAAAAGATGTATTTATCGCCACTTCCGCTTTGATTGATCTGGGTGTTGATCTAAGCCGAGCAGTTGTATATATACACAATGGATATTTTACCAGCAAACATATAATTTACATCCCATTTTTGATTGGTATAAGCATTTTAGGAAGTTATTTTGGCAAACTGATATTACGAGGAACATCAGAAAAGACATTCCGGTATATTATCTTGATCGTTATATTAATCACTGCCGCATTTCAACTTTATAAGTACATTTACAGTAGTAAATCATAATTGCCAAAGCGATTGCTGGCTTTAATTTTCCGAACTGTACCATTAAAAAAGGGTGTCAATTATGGCACCCTCATTTTGGATAAGATTTTAGCCTGACAATTATTTAAATCTAAGATTTAGTGAAATAATATCCGACTTCATCCCCACAGATTTGGTGTAATGTCCGTACCGCAGCTCCAGCATATCCAATTTACGGATACCGAAAAGTCCATTGGGGAGATTCAAACGGACGCCGGCACCATAGAAATTACTGCTGAATTGAGATAGATCATAGTTACTGGTGTAGTAATCGTCCAATCCGGTGTGTTGCTGATATGCCGCAAAATATTTGGCGGCAGTTTGGCGGTAATACCGGTAAAAAGGACTTAGTGAAACATATGGCGAAAGCTTTATCGGCATTTCTATACTTGCTGTGTTGGACTTTATTCCCCAGTCGTCTGTGTAATAACGATAATAGGCACGCATGATGAACTGTTCGCCGAAGAAATAATTTGCCCGCATACCCAATGGTATTTTAAATCGTCTATCGGGTAGCGCTTCCTGATGCACTGTGCCATCTGTAAAATAGACCCTATGAAAGGGCAAACTCAAAAAACCTGATTGTTTTACGGCATCAGCCAAAAATTCAACCTGAAAATTGCTGTTGATAATCTGCGAATAGCTTAGTGAGAGCGCATAGGTGTTCCTACCACTTGAACCATAGTTATTATCATGCTCTCTTCCATCCGAACCAAGGTTGGTATTCGATCGTAGCTCGATAGGTGTGACCAGCTTTACCTGGTCGAGGTAGGTTTGGAATCGTGCTGTAAATTCGCCCATTCTGTTTTTGGTTTTTTGCGCAAAACCAATATTGGCACCGTAGGATTGATAGTCGAATTCTGAAGAAAGAGATATTCCACCCATCAATGTCGATCCTTTCTTTTCATTTTCCCGAGACCAAGAAATTGAGGGATAGATTCGATTATCGGCATGTGAAGCAGAAGAATTGGCCTTGAGATCGATCATATCTGAAGATGCCGAAGTATAATGGTCCAGTCCGATATTGAATGTGAATTTATTTTTTCGGTCTTTCTTGTCATATTTTAAGAGAACCACCTCAATATTATTGGAGATATCTGTTAATTTTTCTGAACCGATACCACCGGTCACTGCCGAATTGTTGCCGTCCTGATGGTAATAACTTGAGACAAGATTTGCCTCTTCAAAAGTCAGCTTCCTCGATTTTTCGGCAGGTTTGTTTTCCTGTGCTTTTGCGTGCAGCAGACCCACGAGGGCCGCAACACTAAGAAATACTTTTTTCATTTAATAGCGTTTTAAAAAACAGGTATTATTTCAATTACAGCCACAACCGCCGCCAACCTTTCCAGCGTTTGCGCCAGAAGAACCTTCTCTATAAGACTGAAAACTGAGTTCAGTCTTTTCGACATGTCGGTTGCCCAACCTCATTTCAGCATCATTGAGTTTATTTTTTTCGTATTCCTTTACTGTACTGCAGGAGGAGGCCATTATCAGTGGTAAGATCATAGCGAGGCTCCAGTATATCTTATTGCTTTTGTTTTTCATTTGAAGTGAATTTTATGGGATGAATAAATTTGGTTTTCATCATCGATGATAATACATTCTACCTGTTGAATCTGATTGATGAGCTTAATACCATTTTGGACGCCCATGATGCTTACCGGTGTTGCCAGCGCATCTGCAATTTCAGCATTCGGGCAGATGATCGTAACACTTTTTATGCCGCTTATGGGCATTCCTGTTTTTGGGTTAATGGTATGGGAATACTTTTTACCGTCTATCAGGACGAATTTTTCATAGTTCCCCGATGTTGCTATAGCAGTATCCGTGATATTCATATAGGAAAAGGGAAGGCCTGCCTGCTCCGGATTGGCAATTCCGATGGTCCATGGTTTTCCATTAGCCTGATTTCCCCAGACGGTAAGGTCGCCAGAGGCATTTACGACACCCGAATCTACGCCCCGCTGCTGTAATAATGTTTTCCCCATTTCGGCCGCATATCCTTTTCCGATGCCTCCAAAACCGATACGCATGCCCTGCTTTGTTAAAAATACCGTACTTGCCTCATCATCGAGTACTATATTGCTGTAGTTCACTAAACTCAAATTGCGTTCAACAGTTTCTGCCTCAGGAAGACATGGCATACTGCGATCAAAATTCCAAAGGCTCTTATCAATGCTTCCGTAGGTAATATCAAAATAGCCATCGGTTAGACGACTAATCCGTAGACTTCTTTTGATAAGTTGGAAGATTTCCCGGTCAACTTTGACAGGACGGATGCCCGCATAACGGTTGACCAGGTTGGTTTGACTGTCTTGATTAAAGGTGGTCAATAATCGCTCTATCCGTTGTATTTCTGCAATAACCGCATCAATATGGGCGTTAGCTTTCACCTCATTTTCATCAACGACTGTTAGCTCAAAATGATTACCCATGAGTTTGAGTCCACGTCGAAATTCTTTTTTCATGGCCGTGTTATTTGGTGGTAAACTGTCCTGATCTCATCACAAAAAGCAGAGCGATCTTCCCGGGGGAAGCCGGCCCAGCTCTTTAAAATTTTCCCATTGGCATCCAGTAACAAGGTATAGGGAAATATGCCCGTAGGATTATATTGATCTGCAAGATTCGCATTCTCTTTTTTCAGTTCTGCCGGCAGTTGATTTTTTTTGCTTCTTGGAAAGTCGGCATTAAGAAAGACAACGATATGTTCGTTAACGAGTTGTTTGAATTGCTCCGTTTCAATGATCTCTTTATGCAACTTTATACAGGGAATGCACCAGTCGGAACCGGAAAAATTGAGCAATATAAGTCCATGTTGAGCTAGTGCCTGCTTTTTAGCAACATCCAGTCGATTCTGCGCGTGAGCGGTATAACACAACAGTGTTAGTACCAACGTATTTATTAATGTTTTCATAGCGATTTTATTAATCTTCTCCTTCGGTTGTGTTTTTTAATTGCATCAACAGCGTATAAGCATTCTTACTAACGATTCTTTTACCTACAAAATCTCGCGCGTTCAACACCTTCACTAGGCCTTTTTGGGGCTCCTCAGCGGATATTGCTGTCAGACGATAGTTTCTGTTTCCTTCCGAGACGAATACATAACTTTTTCCTTCAAAGTCTACGATACATTCTTCCGGCAGAGCCTGTCCCAAGCTCGTTGTTGTTTGAATTTCAGCATTCATATATATCCCGGGTACCAGATCCTGATCATATTTATCCAAATGGCAATGGACATCTGTCATACCTGTGGGATCGACATCCTTGCCGATCAAATGTATTTTACCCGAGTACTTTTTATTCGGATTAGCATTGGAGTAAGCTAGTAGCGTTTGTCCTGCATGCAGCTGTTCAAGGTCCTTTTCATAAACTTTCAGATTTAAATGGATGTCCGTTGGGTTGATCAATTCAAAGAGGACATCCGAAGGATTTACATATTTTCCGATATTGACATTGACTTTACTGACATAGCCGTCGATCGTGCTGTATACTGGAGCACTTTTACGGATATTCCCAGCAGCAACTGTGCTAGGTTGAATATGAATGAGTTCCAGCTGTCTGGCAATTGCGTTCATTGTTATTTGCTGGCTGTTCATTTCGGCCTGTGCTTGTTGCGTTACTTTATCACTGCTTGCCTGACTCTGGTTGAGTTCATTTTGACGTCTATAGTCGAGCTGGGCAAATTGTAGTTTCGACTGGGCGGCAAGATAGTCTTGTTGCAGTTGGATAAACTGCGGATTTTCGACGATGGCAATAATATCACCTTTTGCTACTTTCATGCCTGGCAGCAGGCTGGTACTCTTTAAGTATCCTCCCAAAGGAATACTTACCGACACCAAATTCTGAGGCGGTACATCAATTTTCCCATTCAGTTTTAAGATGCTGGCTATCGGCTGGTCCGAAAGCGTTATCGTTTCTATTTGGGTATTGTGCAGTTGCGCTTCCGTTAAGGAGACAAGAGTTTCGTCCTTCGGCTTTGCTGATGACGGTGAGGTGTCACCCTTATTGCCCTGGCAAGAGATGCCAGTTATTGCCAACATAAGGACTATATATTGGACAAACATATTTTTCGTTTTCATTTCTATTGATTTATCATGATGTAATGAAGCTGAATGGCATTTTCATTGAGCTGCCACAATGCATCTGTATAGCTACTTTTAAGCGCGATTGCCTGGTTTATTAAAGTGACAAATTCGAGATAGTCAATGGCTCCATTGGAAAACTGCTTCTGCGCTGTGTCAAAAACTATTGCTGCATTTTTGATCCCCTCGGATTCATATTGATCGACAATAGCAAGACTGGTCAGATAGCGTTGGGCGAATTCTTGGGTCCGTTTTTCAAGCACAGACTGTGCATTTTGAAGTTCCTCGCTTGCAATGGTTTCAGCCAGACGTGCCGTTTCGATCCGAGCACGCTGTCCGCTGGAAAATACCGGTATGGAGAGCCCTATCTGCACCGAATGAAATCTTGGACTCGCGTCGTAGATTCTGTTATCAGGCCCTGCACCTTTAAAACTATTCAAATTGTAGCCTAGCAATAGTTGGGGAAGCAGTCGGGATTTTTCCACTGCAGTTGTGTGCGCTGCAACTATCTTTTCTTGTTGTAGCACTTTGAGTAAAGGGTGATCGGCTACCGATGACTGAACGAAAGTAGCCTTTTCTACTAGGGTAGGGGTGTAGGCTTCTGGTGTATTTAGCAACCATTGAAATTGTAGTTGAAGGACATTTATTTCATCACCTACCTGTCTCAATTGGATTGTGATTGCAGCCTTTTGATTTGACGCAGTTGCGCTTTCCAGCACATTGCTTTCTCCTGCCTTCTTACGGAGGATGGTTTTGTCGAGGAAGCCGCTATAAAGGGACAATGCCTCGCTCAAAAGTTTTTCCTTTTGCTGCCAATATAATATGTTATAGTAGGTAAGGCTAACAGCCTTTTTCAGCTCAAACTCTTTGAGGTTGACATTCAGCTGGCTTTTTTTCCATTCTTCGGTATAGCGTGCACGTTGCCTTCTGTAGACGGTAGGAAATCCAAAACGTTGACTGATACTGATTTTTGTATCCTGGTAAGCGCTATTGATCTGCCCGTAATCTAAGCTGACATCCGTCGGCGGAATATCAGCAGTGGATGTCGCTATCAGTGCCTTGGCATAAGCTTCACGCAGTTTTTCAATTTTTATGTTTCGGTTATTTTGGAGCGCAAGTTCAATGGATTGATCCAAAGTGATCTTGGACTGCGCTGTAGATTTTTCTGTTGCAAAGACAACAAGGGCTATCACAAGCGGTATAATTTGCTTTCCTTTTAGTTTACGCGGTTTAAAACCGCGTTCCATCGTTACGAAAAGCAGTGGAAGCACAAATAAAGTTAATAGTGTCGCAATAAGCAGACCGCCAATAACCACAGTTGCCAAAGGGCGCTGTACTTCAGCTCCAGCTCCGTTGCTCAGCGCCATAGGAATAAATCCCAGTGAGGCTACCGATGCAGTCATTAAAACAGGACGTAATCGATTTTCGCCACCATCAACGACAATACGCACAATATTACGGATGCCGCTTTTTCGAAGTCGGTTAAATTCAGATATTAATACGATGCCATTGAGCACAGCGACCCCAAATAGCGCAATAAATCCAACTCCGGCACTAATGCTAAAAGGCATTCCCCGCAGCGCCAATAAGAACACACCACCGATAATTGATAATGGTATAGCGGTATAGACCAATAAGCTTTCTCTAACAGATTTAAATGCAAGGAATAAGAGTATAAAAATTAGCGCTAACGCAATTGGCACAGCAATCAACAAGCGGTGTTTGGCGTTATTGAGGTTTTCAAAAGAGCCGCCATATTTGATGGAGTATCCAGTTGGAAGTTTGATTTCTTTTTCAATCTTAGCTTGTAATTCATGAACGATACTTTGTACGTCTCGACCGTTGATATTAAATCCGACAACAATCCGCCGTTGCGCATTTTCCCGTTGGATCTGGTTAGGGCCCTGTACAATCTTTACACTGGCCAATTGGGACAATGGAATTTGGTTTCCCATGGGAGTAGGTATTAAAAGGTTACGGATATCAGAAATGTTATTCCGGTCTCTGGCAGCAAGCCGTACAACCATGTCGAAGCGTTTCTCACCCTCGAATACCAAGCCTGTTCGCTGCCCGGCAAAAGCCGCATTGATGGTTCTATTTACTTCATCGATCGAGAGGTGATACTGTGCAATTACGGGGCGATTATAAGATATAACAACTTGCGGAAGTCCAGCAATCGGTTCGATGTAGAGATTCTGGGTTCCCTGGACCTGTTCGATTATTTTACCTATTTTTTGAGCATGTAAGGTCAGGGAATCCAGGTTGTCTCCAAATATTTTCAGGACAACGTCCTGACGTGCACCCGTCATCAGCTCATTGAACCGCATTTGGACGGGGTACTGAAAACCCGCGGTGATACCGGGGACATCTTTCAATGCTTCGCTCATTTTTGTAGCAAGTTCAGGAAAGGTATGTGCCGAAGTCCATTGCTTTTTGTCTTTTAAAATAACCATCATATCCGAGGCCTCCATCGGCATAGGATCGGTCGGCACCTCACCACTACCAATTTTGGTGACTACCTTTTCTACTTCCGGAAATCTGCTCTTTAAGATATGTGCAGCTTTCTGTGTGCTTTCAATGGTCGTAGTCAGGTTGCTTCCTGGGAGGACACGGGTATCTACCGCAAAATCACCTTCCTCCAGTGAAGGAATAAATTCCCCGCCTAGCTGGCTGAGTATCACTATAGCTCCTATAAAAAGAAAAATAACCAGTGTAAAAATTATTTTTGGAATTCGCAGTACTTTGAATAGTGTGTGCAGGTAAAACTTTTCCAGTCTCTTCATCAGCTTATCCGAAAGCGACGGTCTGTTACTTTTTGAACGAAGTACAAATGAACTCATCATCGGTATATAGGTGAGCGATAGTAGGAATGCACCCAATAGAGCAAAAGCAACAGTTTCGGCCATAGGCTTGAACATTTTACCTTCGATTCCTTGCAACGTTAAGATCGGAAGGTAAACGATCAGAATAATGATCTGTCCAAAGACAGCACTGTTCATCATGCGACCGGCTGATGCTGTTACCAAATCATCCATTTCAGAAGCGGGTACTTTGAGTAGGGCTTTGAATCGTTGCTGTTGTATAAGCTGATGCATGACCGATTCAACAATAATGACTGCGCCATCAATGATTAATCCGAAATCGAGTGCACCAAGACTCATCAGATTACCACTTACCCCAAAAAGATTCATCATGCAGATTGCAAAAAGCATGGCTAACGGAATTACGGAAGCTACGAGCAATCCGGCACGTATGTTGCCCAAAAAGAGAACTAGCACAAAGACCACAATAAGTGCGCCTTCCAGGAGATTTGTCTGCACCGTGCTGATGGCATTATTGACCATTTTGGTACGGTCTAGAAAAGACTCGATGACGACTCCTTTGGGTAGGGTTTTTCGGATTTCCTCTACCTTGGCCTTGACGTCCGCAATCACTTGGCTACTGTTGGCTCCTTTAAGCATCATGACGACGGCTCCAGCCACCTCACCATTGTCATTGTAGGTCATGGCACCGTATCGCGTTGCAAATCCCGAACGTACATCGGCTACATCCCGCATGAAAATCGGTACGTCATTTTGTTTCCCTGTGATTGCAATATTCTGAATGTCTTCAATCGTGCCAACCAATCCTTCACTTCGGATGTAAAGCACTGTCGGTCCTTTTTCGATATAAGCACCGCCAGTATTCTGATTGTTGGTGTTGAGGGCATCAAAGACGTCGTTAATGGTAATCCCATAAGCATTTAGCCTGTTGGGGTTTACAGCGATCTCATATTGTTTAAGTTTGCCGCCAAAACTGCTGACTTCGGCTACGCCTTTAACACCCAGCAGCTGCCGTCTGACGATCCAGTCCTGAATTGTACGCAGTTCGGTTACATTATATGTACGCTCGTATCCCTGCTCGGGGCGAATAACATATTGGTATATTTCGCCAAGACCTGTAGAAATAGGACCTAATTGCGGCGAACCTATACCTGGTGGGATTTCCTGTTGTACCTGTTGCAGACGCTCAGCTACCTGTTGCCTGGCCCAATAGATATCAATGTTGTCATCAAAGACAATGGTCACCAAGGATAGTCCAAATCGCGAAAAGCTCCGGATTTCCTGTAATCCAGCAATATTACTGTTGGCCTGTTCAATTGGAAAGGTCACTAGCCTTTCGATATCTGTTGCTCCAAAGGATGGAGCTATTGTAATGACTTGCACTTGATTATTGGTGATATCGGGTACGGCATCAATAGGCAATTTCGTTACCTGATAAGCACCTACACCGATCAAAGCCAACATCAAAAGCATGACAATGAGTTTGTTCTTTACAGAGAACTCAATAATTTTCGTAAGCATATCAATTTGATTCTGTTAAATCGTAAGTTTTGACAAAGACATGAATGACCAGCAATATATTGACATTGAAAAATGCTTCCGTATTCCAATACAGAAATTATAGGCATTTACTGTCAAGAAAGATGCTGAACTGCGGACGTCTTTATCCTAATAAAAAGAGGAATGTATTAACAGAATTTTGGCGGTTGCCAGATGGAACTAAGAAATGTATCGTCTATAAACCGATCGTTATGGATTGGAGTGGTTGAATGTTGCTTCGGTAGTGAGCAGTTGTGCATTTCCACTTCTATAGTGGGGGGGCAGACAAAAACAGCATAGTATGAAGACGTATGCATCATGAATGGAAGTTTTTGATCTTCTTCATAGTCGTCATCATGTGGATGGTTTTCCAGGTGATCTCCATTATAATGAATCGCTAGAAAATCGACGATAGACATCGCTGGATTTTTTTCCTTATGCTCAAAATAGTGCTCTATCAACAATGGAAACCGCAACAACTGCGCAATTTCTGTTGCAGAGGCGATATAGATCGTCAAAAAGCATATAGCAAGCATTTTTTTCATCCTACACAAAGTTATAAAAAAATACTATTGCATGTATTGTACTATAAACATTTTCACATTTCTTACGTTGTCCACAAGTTTTATTGTCCAAAGAGATATCCTACACATGCAGAAAGTACCATCGCTATTGTTCCCCACAACGTTATACGGATAATTGCTTTTAGGATACTTGATCCACCGGTTTTTGCAGCAGCAGCACCTAAAAGGATCAAAAAGAACAATGTAAATCCATACAACCAATATTCCATTCCATTCATCGGAGCAAAAAGAATAACGAATAGCGGTAAAATTCCACCCACGGTAAATGAGGCTCCTGATGCAAGTGCTGCCTGTATAGGCTTTGCCTTACTTATTTCGTTTATGCCAAGTTCATCCCTAATATGAGTAGCTAGTACATCTTTTTCCGTGAGCTCCAAAGCAACTTGCATTGCGGTCTCTTTTTTTAAGCCACGGCGCTCATATATCTGCGCCAAAATTTGTAGCTCCTCATTCGGATTTTCTTCCAGTTCTTTTTTTTCACGCTCGATATCCGCTCTTTCCGTATCTGTCTGCGAGCTAACAGACACATATTCTCCGGCTGCCATGGATAAGGCACCGGCAACAAGGCCTGCTACGGTAGCCAGTATTATTGGCTCTCTTATCGAGCTGGCAGCAGCGACGCCAATGGCTAGGCTGGAAATAGAGATAATACCGTCATTGGCTCCGAGCACGGCCGCCCTGAGCCAATTGCTTCGGTGGATGTAATGATTGTCAAGATAATTGTCAATTGTTATCATAATTTTCGCTTTATATGAATTGACTTAAATGGTATCAATCCCATTCATTCTCTTTTAAATATACAAAAATAAAATGCTTAATTTACAGCCCTATGAGACGGCATTCTTTTAGAATAATCAAAGCAGGCAACATGTATGCCTGCTTTGAATTTGACCTTTTCAGTATTCTTAAATGCTGCGGAAAAGTACTGCTGTAACTATGTTTCTATCGTCGAGAATAAAAGGTGCTGTATTGATGGAGGATTTTCCCCATCTGCCTCGAAGATATCAACCTTTGTTTGTAGCAACCTATCGTCTTTAATTATCAGATGCTCGGGGAAAACATTTTTTACTTTCTTTTTCAGCTTTTCAAATGCCTAAAAATCAGTGTCGCTTACAGGGGCAAATGATTTTTTCCGATTGGGGAGGCGCATTATCCTGATCGCATAATAGGGTAAAATAACACTAACAAATAAAGAGTATAAGATGTCTTCATTCTGCTCAAGGCGGAAGGAAAAGTGATATGAAGGGCTTCCCCCTAAGAAGGAATAGTCCCAGATTTCAGCAGACAGGTCGGTAAGGGACTCTTTTAATTGTTCCCATTGCCCGCGGTCTGACCAGGCTGATTCAATACATTGTTTCCGGTTATTGTAAGCTTCTGAAGCGGAATAAGCGATGATATCGTCGAGAGTAAGACCCTCCGGATAATACTCTTTTAACTGCTCTGTTATTTGTCCCTTTCGCATCTGAATTTATTTACAATTAGTATCCCAGTTCTTCACTCCAGTCCCAGGATTAGTTCCTACCATATTGGCTCCTCTCGCAAGATTCGCTCCAAGCTGTGCATTGATTTAGACCTGCATTTCAGGAGGCCTTTTTTTTAATTTGTTAAAACTGCCGAACGAATCGACTGTTCTTCCGCGTAGCCAACTCTTCTTTCGAACCCATACCGTAGCCTTAACAATGCGTCATCATCTTGAAATTAAGAGCTGTATATATTCTTTTTAACAACCTTTTGATGAAAAGGACGCGTACATATTTTAGGATATATTAAGGTTAATACGATTTATCCAAATTTGTTCTCGGTCTTGGTTGTTTTCAAAGTTCTGCAACATATATTCACGATTGTACTTTACTTTTTCATTGAAATACAATTTACCATTTACGTAAACCTTTACTTTCTTCTTCAGATTGACCATTTCAGGCGAAATATTGATTGAAAATGATTTAATAGATGAAGTTTTAATTCTGAAAATGTTGTTTTGATATTCAGCTTTTATTTTTCCTGATTTTCTTGGAAAATCAAAAGCTTTTTTATCAACTTCCTGAACAACTAAGCTATCGTTTTTGTCATATTTCAACCATTGGCTGATTTTAAAATTTAGCTCTTTGTGCCAATTTGATTTTTGGCTTAAGGTATCTAATTTTATGTCAGAAAACCAATCAATATTTCCGTATTTTTCATCATCGAATTCCCAAGATATTTCTTTCGGAAAAGGGTTTCTCTTTCGGGGTTTTAGGTCGTTAAAAAGAATCTGATAAGCTGGTTCAGATTCGTCAAATTGTGGAAACCAATGCGGAAATCCATTGTACCGATAATCTTTGTAATCGGCATTTATTCCGTGCATTAATTTTGTTAAATCATCATTTGCGTTTGGTGGATAATAATAATCCTCATCTGTTGAAAAATTGATAAATGAACGGTTTTTAATATTTTCAACGAAAGTACCACCAGTGAAAATTTTTGGATAAGTGTTAAATCCGTAAAAACCTGCAAATTGTGTAGGTTGTTTCATCAGATATGAAAACGAACCCGTTCCTCCGTTAGAATGTCCCGAAATGAAAACTTTATTGTCATCAACGTTCACTGCTTTCTTGATACTTTCAAGCATTTCGGGAATCATAAAAAAGCCCTCATTTGATGTCATCCAATTGTATTGCCTGCTCCCTTTTGGAAAGACTAAAATGACATCATTTTGCTCTGCATAATTTGTGTAATACCTATTCCAGCCGCCTAAATTCCAATCGGCAAATTGATAATCAATCAACGCATTACTTCTTACTGCACCATGAAGAAAGAAAAGCAGGGGATACCTCTTTTTAGGATTGTAATTTTTTGGCAAATGAATAAAAAACGAAGTTTTGGTTGAATCGTTTATTTTGAATGAAATAGAATAATCCTGATTCTTTTTCGCTTTATAGGGATTAAAGTTTTTTATTTTCTCATAAAGAGATTTTTCATCCTGAAATTTATCTAGGTTAGTTGGCTCTATGCTGAAAAATTCATCTTCCTTTACTTTTAATTGGCTGTAAAAACGATCTTTATTTTTAATAGCATCACTTTTCAAAATTTGCCATCTTGGGTGACCTATTAGATCTTTATATTCTTCCGAAGCATAATCTCTAATGATATAATTCCAAGCGGGATAAGTTTTCCAGTCGGTTTCCTTCTTTGCCAGCGCAGATAAATAGGTAAATGCTTTATCTTTATTATTCAATTTATAGGCTAAGATTGAAGCGTTATAGCGGCTAAATTGATCTATACTATCCGGAAAGCGCGCAAATGCATCCTCGTATAATCCTAATGCATGCAGATACGCAATTGAATCTTTTGCTTTTTTTTTGTTTTCGACCGCTTTTCGAATCAAAGTTGAATAATTTTCCTGTGCTTGGGCAAATAAACTTAACAGAACTAAAAATAAAACAATACAATATTTCATAAATCAAAATTTAATCAGGCAAATCTACAGACAAACTATTTCGGAAACTTGTAAAAATGGAACTTTACTCGAACTTGTAAAAATGGAACTTTACTCGTTAAGGATCCAGATGCCAAAAAGTATCTTCTTTTCCTAAAATAGTTCCTTTGCTAAAAAAGTTTCTAGGTGAATTATCAACCAGATTTTTATAGATTTTATTAAGATGAGATTGGTCGCTGAAATTAAACTCATAAGCAATTTCAGTGAAGCTACTTTCAGGGTTCTCAAAAAGTTTCTTGTTGACGGACTGCCTAAAAAGAACTATTTCGTAAAATTTTTTTATGGAAACTCCCAAATGAAATTGAAATAATCTGTTTAAATGTTGTCTGCTGATTCCAATGTAAGTTGAAAGTTCTGTGACAGATATTTTCTCGTCATTACTGAAAATATATTGAATTGCTTGTTCTAAAATTGGGCTCTCAAATTTTTTAAAACGATGTAATAAAGCGTTGTCTAAAAAATCTGAAATATGTTTTGTTTGAGTTGTAGAAAAGATTTCTTTTAGTTCTTCTGGACTGAAAAACTCGTAATCTGTTATATAATCTGCAAAATTTAAATTTTCGTAAAATTGCTGGATACCTAAAGGATGAAATACAAGGACGATTCTGTAAACTGTTCCAGATTGTTTTACATTAAGTACTTTTTGCCGAATAGGGGTGAAAATCTGAAATGGGTTTGCGTTATCATCAAATTTTATTTCTCCATTTTCCAATCTCACATGATATCTATAAATTGAAATTGTATTATTAAAATGGGGGAAACATAGGAATTTATTGATCACATTATTTGGTTTAATGTCCAAATAGTAATAATCAACATACTTTTTGACTATAGGATTTTTTGGTTTGAACGTTTGAAATAATTCCTTCATTTTTAACTTTCCACCTCGCAAATCTGCAATAATTTCAAAAATAAGAAAAAAAGTTAATGCTAAATCAACATATATCTGATCGTCTAAATAATAATGGAGATTGGAAAAAAACCTAAACAGCTTTGCTGGAGATTAGCGCTTAGCAAAGGGCTACTTTAGTCTAATATAATTCACTATCAAACGCTAAGAAAAGTGATTAAAAGTAATTCATACATAATCGATATTATTTACTAGGTTATTGTGCTAATTTATTACATACTAAAGAACTCATAAAATTTGATAAAGAATAGTCTGTCTGTAATTTTTCAGCTCATGTGATTGACTATCAATATAATGTACTTGTTTTTTTTACTAAATATGTTAGCGATAATCAATTTATTGTTATATATTTGTCTGATAATCAATTAATAAATATTATGGCTAGATCAAAAAAACATTTGGGTAGGTATGTAGATCCACGTACCGATTTCGGTTGGAAATTTTACTTTGGTAGGGAGGACAACAAAATCTTACTGATTGAGTTTCTCAATAGTCTGTTTCAGGGAGAGAAGATAATTTCGGATCTAAGATATAAGCCTGTAGAACATGATGGTGATTATGAGGAAATGCGTCGTGTTGTATTTGATTTACATTGTATCGGCAGCGATGGTGAGGTTTTCATCATTGAGATGCAGCAGCTCTTTCAAGAATTTTTTAAGGACCGTGCAGTGTACTATACCTCACGTCTCATCAATAAACAATTAGCGCGAGGTAAGAAGGGTAGTGATTATTACCTACCGGAGGTTTACTTTATTGGTATTTTGGAGTTTCACATGGATAGAAATGGTAGTACCGGTATATCTCGTGTCACAGAGCGGCCTTATTTCTATGATGTTGCGCTGTGTGACAAATTGACCAAAGAAATATTCTATGATAAATTGGGATATAAAATGATTTCGCTTCCATTATTTAATAAACAGCCAGAAGAACTAAAGACAGTTATGGATCAGTGGTTGTACTTACTTAAACACTTGAGTACCATGGATAGATTGCCAACATTTTTGGATAAAAGAATATTTGGTCTTATCTTTGAGATAGGAGAGATAGGTAAACTAACGGAGGAGGAGCTAATGTCATACGAAGCAAGTTTAAAACATAAGCGTGATGCTGAGAGCGTATTTAATTCGGCCAAGAAATCCGGAGAAGCTTTAGGTCACGCTAAAGGCCTAGCAGAAGGTCTAGCGGAAGGTCTAGCCAAAGGACTAGCAGAAGGTAAAGCCAAAGGACTAGCAGAAGGAGAGCGTAAAAGAGCTCTTGAAACCGCTAAAGCATTTAAGGAAATGGGGCTACCTATAGCTGATATTGCTAAGGGCACAGGGCTTTCTGTCGAAGAGGTCGAAAAACTCTAAGTTTCTTTATTTTGGATGACTGCTCCACCAATAGATGAAGGGCACGAGCCGATTAAATTGGTTGATACAGTTTATGTTATACTCTCCCGTTATATGCTGTGCTTCCTGTCATTCTGTTGTCGGTAATAGTTTGTCAGCTAAATATTGTTTCCATCTTGTCCCGGTAAACTCGCAATTTCCGCTTTTGATTTGAGCATTGGGAAAGTCTGCAAGAATTGCTGTTAAGTCGTTCCAAACATCTTTCAATTCATCGTCCTTGTTCTCAAAATTCAAACTAAATTTTCCGTTCTCTACTTTTATATACTTGAGAAAAATACCTTCTTGTGTCGAGCTAATTCTGTCCGCAAGTTGTATATAGTAACCTTGATAGTCTGGATAAGGAACTTGCTCTGGTTGTCTTTCTTCACCTGAATAATAACGAAACAAAATGTCATGTCCGTATTTGCTTAATTTTTCTTTCCAAAATAAAGGTCTTGGAACTTCAGAAAGGTCAGCGGTCAAATATATTTCCTTCTCACTTGTCCAAGGCTTAAATATTGTTTTTATTAGCTCTTGTTCTTCAATTTCAAGGCTATTTGTAACAAGTCGAAAAGTCGCAGGTGTAGCGAACTCTAAGCAAATTCCGTTTTCAACTTCCCATGCTTCAATATATTCAATGTAGTTGTCGTCACCAACATTTGCTACATCTTTGTCAAAAGTCCATTCATAAATATTTGATGGAATAATTTTGAAAGGCAAAATGTGTC
>NZ_DJTD01000052.1:0-140162 GCF_002440385.1 Sphingobacterium sp. UBA6317
TTTGAGACAGCTTCTTTTTTTTGATTAGTGAGTATTAGTTCAAACCTCTCTTTTTCAATAGATATTTTGGATCTGGATCCGCACCTCTAAACGTACGGTACATCTTAGCAGGATCATCTGTACCTCCTTTTTCAAGAATATTCTTACGGAAAGAATCTGCTGTCACTTGATCGTACAATGATTTTTCCTTGAAAGCTGCAAAAGCATCCGAATCCAATACTTCAGACCAGATATAAGCATAATAACCTGCAGAATACCCACCTGCGAAAATATGTTGAAAATATGTACTTCTATAGCGCGGAATAATAGCATCAATAATACCTATTTTTTTCATTGCCGTTTTTTCAAAGCCATTAATATCTTTTGAAATTTCTTTTGTGGTAGCATGATAATCCATGTCTAACAACGCAGCAGAAAGGTATTCAACGGTTGCAAATCCTTGATCAAAGGTACCGGCCTTTTCCATTTTCTGAATCAATGAATCTGGCATCGCTTCTTTCGTCTTATAATGCTTAGCATATGTTTTTAATACCTCTGGATCTGCTGCCCAATTTTCCATCACTTGTGAAGGTAACTCAACAAAGTCACGTGGTACAGAAGTTCCGGCCATTGAGCGGTATCTTACATTGGAAAGAAGACCATGCAACGCATGTCCAAACTCATGGAACAAGGTAGTTGCTTCATCAAATGTCAACAAGGCAGGATTTTTTCCCACCGGTTTTGTGAAATTGCATACGATGGAAATTACCGGAGCAACACGTTTTCCATCTTTTGTCGACTGATTACGATAAGAAGTCATCCAGGCACCGCCTCTTTTTGATTCGCGCGGGAAAAAATCAGCGTATAAGAGACCTAAATGTGAACCGTCTTTGTCTTTAACTTCATACACTTCTACGTCTTTATGGTAGGTTGGGACATTGTTTAAGGCTACGAATGTCAAACCATATAATTTATTGGCGACACCGAATGCTCCTTCACGAACTGCCGGAAGACTCAGATAAGGTTTAATTTCGTCTTCATTCAATGCAAAACGTTTTTTGCGAATAATTTCTGTATAATATTTCCAATCGTAAGGAGCGACAGCAAAATTGCCGCCTTCAGCTTTAATTTCCTGTGCGATATCAGCCTCCTCGCCTTTCGCTTTAGCAAGTGCTGGAGTCCAAAGTTTATTTAACAGTGCATAGACATTGGTCGGATTCTTCGCCATGGATTCCTCGAGTACATAAGCTGCATGTGAAGAATAACCCAATAATTTTGCTTTTTGAAGACGGAGATTAACAATTTTTTGAATGATTGCCTTGTTATCGTTGGTGTTATCTTGATTGCCACGCAACTGATAGGCTTCCCAAAGCTGTTTTCTCAACTCACGATTTTTTGCATACTGAAGAAAGGGCATAATGGACGGATTCTGTAAGGTAAAGACCCATTTGTCTTTCTTTCCTTTTGCTAAGGCTTCTTCAGCTGCTGCCGTTTTCAACGATTCCGGCAAGCCTTCCAATTGGCTCGCGGAATCAACGACCAATGTATAAGCATTGGTTTCAGCAAGCAAATTTTGTCCGAATTGTGTTGTTAATGTTGAAAGTTCAGCATTAATTTTTTTCATTTTTTCCTTATCCGCATCCTTTAGATTTGCGCCAGAACGAACAAAACTCTTATAGGTTTCTTCTAACAGTTTATTATCCTGTTCGTCCAGTCCAAGTGTATTTCGGCTGCTCCAAACTGTTTTGATACGGTCAAATAATTTGGTATTCATCGAGATTTCATCCGAATGACTCGATAAGATGGGGGCCAGATCTTTCGCTATTGCCTGAATACTGTCATTCGTATTGGCACTATTGAGATTATAAAATACAGTTGATACATTATTCAGTAATCCACCCGCATTTTCTAAGGCGACTATCGTATTTTGAAATGTTGCTTTATCCGAATTGTTGACTATTGTGTCAATTTCCAAATTGTGTATTTTTATTGCTTCATCAAACGCTGGCCTAAAATGCTCTGTTTTGATCTTGTCAAAAGGTGGTACATTAAATGGGGTTTCGTAAGCCAATAAAAGAGGATTATCTGTCATCACTTTTTTTTCCTCACAACCAACAAATGCAGTTGCCACTATCGCAAAGAATGGCAAAAGTTGTCTTTTCTTCATATTATCTGATTATTCCTGATTTTTTTCAAAGATAATAAAATTAGGCAAATGCTGTGTCTTCTGGGGGAGGCGTTACAAAGGAGCATGAAAACAGTCATCCTATTGTAAAACAAAAACTTATTCATAAATCTTGTTAAAAATAATCTGTCAATTTGAGTAAAAATATATTAATGAGCGATATTAACCGTTTCTTTTGGAGATGTGCGGGGGTACATCAAGAAACTCTTGAAAAATATCCGGAAGAACATAGTAAGTACACAGCCATAGGTGCTACTATTTTTTTTACGGGATTGTTTGCCAGCCTTTCGGGTGGTTATGCCATGTATTTCGTCTTTAGTGGGGGAACATTTGACTGGCTTTTAGCTATTGTATTTGGTATTATTTGGGGTTTAGCGATATTTAACATGGATCGCTATATTGTGCTCAGTATTAATAAATCCAAAAGTGGGTTTATGCAGCTTCTGCAGGCCCTGCCGCGAATTTTATTGGCTATTTTGATCGGGTTGGTTATCTCTAGGCCATTGGAGTTAAAAATCTTCGATAAAGAGATCCGGGAAAACCTCCGTGTACGGTTTCTTGCCGACCAACGCGCTAAAATTGACACGCTCAACAGTACTTTCAATAAGAAATATGCCAATGAAGTTGCACTTTTGAAAGCAACCACGACAGAACGTGACTCATTGGAATCCAGCATTAAAAATGACCGTACAAAATTGAACTACGAGATATTCGGTAACAAAACAACTGAAACGTCCGGTGTCATGGGGTATGGCCCTTATGCCAAAATGAAAGAAGAAGAGCTGAAGAAAAAAGAGGGCTATTTGGACACTTTACGGAACAAGATAACGACCCAGCAAAACGCTATACGCCAGAAACAGAAATTTGAAGGGATATTGGACCAAAAAGTTTTATCCAACGCTTCTTTGGACAGCGCCGTCAATGTCGCTGGTTTTGCAGACCGCAACTCTGCGCTGGGCAATCTAAGGTACGATGCCAATGGAAAGGTTAACGAGTCCAATGCAAATGCTGTATTTTTTATGGCGTTGCTTTTTGTCTTCCTCGAATGTCTTCCGGTAATCGTCAAACTTTTGGCAGGAAAGGATCCTTATGATAATGAAATCCAAAATCAAAGGACTATTCATGATTATGAATCAGACACCAATGTCACTGTTCAAAAAGAAGCCGTAGACCGTTTAAAGGATACGTATGTTGATGTTTCCATCAATAAGCGCATGAAAGAGCTTTAGTAGAACCGCTAGCAGAAGTTAGCAAAGCAGGTTTTGCATTTCGAAGCTAAAAATTATAAACGGGCTTACCTTTCGGCAAGTCCGTTTTTGTTAATCTTCCTCATCGTTAATCTTCCTCATCTAAAAATTTGGAATCGATCTGTTTATTTGCTTTAGCTCCTAAACGTTTTAATTTCTCTACTTTTCCAATCACATTCCCGGCTCCTGTAGAAAGTTTTTTAGTTGCATCTTCATGGCTTTTTAATGCGCGCTCCAACTGATTTTGCACCTGTTCCATATCGTTCAGAAAGCTCACAAATTTATCGTAAAGGCTCCCGGCTTCTTTTGCTATTTCAATTACATTCCTGGTCTGACGTTCCTGTTTCCAGATACTTGCTATGGTGCGCAGGGTTGCCAATAATGTAGAAGGACTTACAATAACAACTTTGCGATCCCAAGCCTCGCTAAACAAATCTGGTTTTTGCGCCACAGACATACTCAAAGCCGATTCTATGGGCATAAATAGCAATACAAATTCTGGCGATTCTATACCATACAACTCATGGTAGTTTTTTGCGGAAAGTTCTTTCACATGATTTTCCACGGACTGTACGTGTTGTTTTGCGAAAATTGCACGATCCTCATCCGTGTCGGCGTTGACCCAACGTTCGTACGCAATTAGCGAAACTTTTGAATCCACAATCAGGTGTTTATCTTCAGGAAGGTCAATAATCGCGTCGGGCTGCATTCTTCTTCCTTCGGCATCCATAAGAGAGACCTGTAATCTAAATTCGCGATCGCGCATCAGTCCAGAACGCTCCAGGACCCGCTCTAAAATTACCTCGCCCCAATTGCCTTGCTTTTTGGTATCCCCTTTTAATGCCTTGGTTAGGCTATTGGCTTCGTCTTTTATTTTAAGACTCTGTTCGACCAGCTGAAGGACAACTCCCTTTAAAGAATTTCTTTCCGCTGCCTCCTGATTGTAATTTTTATCGACTTTCTCTTCAAACAATTTTATTTTTTCCTTCAATGGGTCCAAAATCAACCCCAGGGAACGATGATTGGTCTCTGTAAACTTTTGTGTCTTCTCTTCCAATATTTTATTGGCAATAACCTGAAACTCATTGTTGAATTGTCGTTTAATCTCAGCAATTTCATTCTTCTGTTCCTGAAATTTATCGAGCTGCGCCTCATAAAATGAACGTGTACTCTCTAGAGACCGCTCTGCGACCAGAAGATTCTCCCGTTCCTTATCCAATTCATTTTTTAGCATAAGGCGTTCTTCCAGCAAACTTTGTTCCCGCTGTTGCGATCTGGCAAGCTCAATTTTTAGTGTTTCAACCTCTTTATTGTATGCAGGACCAGCACTGGAATCGGTATTCTTTTTTAATACCAATACGATCAAAATGACCAATAACAACACGATTCCCGCAAAGAAAAATATTTCCATGATTTGTATTTTCTGAAGATGGTGTATGCTTACCTGAGCAGGTCTGTTTAACCATCATTGCATTTAATTAAACCTATAACATCTCAAACTTAATGGATCTGCACGATTAAAAACACTTATAAAAAGTCTGTAGTCAGTTAGCAAGCTGTTGTCAATTTACAAGGTGCATCATCCGCTTCGCCATCGAAGCAGAATCAGAGCAATGTACCGTTCAACGAAGCTTTATTGCAATTTTTGGTGTGTTTTCCACCATAGATCGGGCATTTCACCTGAGACAGCCAATTGATAGTCTTCATAACGGCAAGGCACGAGGTAATAGCGTTCGTTGACTGATTTAGATCCAAAATAAGGCACTTGAATCCACCAGCGGTCTGATTTTTTACTTTTCACAAAGACCAATTCATGCTCCTCGTTTTCGAGTGTGGTGCGATAAATGATATAAGATGATTTGGGATACAACGGCGTATCTTGTTTCCGATTATAATAACCATCAATAAAGCACCAAATCATTTGGGAGACCAACATAGCCGTCTGTTCCATTGGATCAAATGTTGGATTGAATTCATAAAAACCGATGGAAGAACATTTATCCGACATCCCCGCATAGCGGGCAAGTTGACAAGCTTCATCGCCAAATAAGCCATTGGGCATTGCATTGGCATTTCCAGGCGCCTCAGAGGCCCGAATGGCTCCTATGTCAAAACTAATCAAATCCGCTGCTCGGATCAAAGGCTCTGATTGGTCCATTTTACCCGCAATCATACCGACTCGTGTTGCATTAAAAAATAGTTTATCATACATATGGATAGACTCTTTACTGACGAGGTAAGTTTGATAGGCTATGGCATTTAAATTGAATAAATAGTCAGGCTGATGCAAAATAATATGGTTCACATAAGATCGGGAATTCAGGCTTACATTTTCGGCGTTTTCCTCATCAAGGTCAAACCGAGCATCTATAATCGCTAGCTCGATCTTTCGTTCTAAATTTTGATACCCCAAATATTGTGCATAGGTAAGGTCCTGTCCACCGCCAATGATAATCGGAAGAATATTCTCTTTGACCAGTTCCTCCACGACAGATTTTAAAGCGATATAGGTATCTTGAATCGTATTACCTGCTTTGATATTTCCCAAATCAACGATATTCATCGTATAATCGCCCTGATATAGTGCATAAAGATGTTTTCGAACAGCATCCGGCGCTTTATCCGTTCCATTATTATTGATGGATGTACGATCTTCCTCCACACCGACAATAGCCAACTGAGGCTGTTTATCCGTTTCCCAGCTCGGAAAATCTGTTTCATAGGCTTGAATAACGTTTCCTAGTTGAGAACTCAAGAACCCATGCTCAGGAGCAAAACCTGTAATTGAAATCGGGCTAAAGAATACGGACAGTGATGACATAAGCTATAATTTGTAAAATCTCCTATTTGTTCTGAAAGCGACTGTTTTAATTGGACTGAAAGAATCTACCTTGGCTTTCATGGTATTTGATACCCGCGAAAGCATGAAGGTTTTTTCAGGATGCAATTCACACAAATATCCATTTATTAACTAACTTTTGAAAACATTATTTTTAACAGTATCTTTATCAAGTGATATTAATAACTGGAGGAACAGGTTTTTTAGGGTCTACACTAATCAGACAGTTGATAGACCAAGGAATTGACGTCATTGCCATCAAAAGAGCTCAATCGACTATTCCTGCCTCGTTGTTATCTTCTTCGTTGATTCAATGGATCGACGCTGATATCAACAATTATTTTGAATTAGAAGATGCTCTTGAAGGGGTTACTAAAGTGTTCCATTGTGCAGCATTGGTTTCCTACCAAAAGAAAGATGCTAAAGCGCTTTTTAAAGTGAATGTGGAAGGAACGACAAATGTAGTCAATCTTTGCCTTGAAAAGGGCATTCGCCTACTTCATGTCAGCTCGATCGCAGCTTTAGGGACAAATAGAGACAACCTGCCGGTATCCGAGAAAGACCACTGGGAACACAATGCACTAACATCCAACTATTCGTTATCAAAGTATCAGGCGGAGATGGAGGTATGGCGTGGCATTACCGAGGGTCTAAATGCAGTTATTGTCAACCCCGCCGTAATTTTAGGTGCTTCGGCCAACGACAAAGGCTCTGGAGCTATTTTTTCAATGATCAATAAAGGGCTACGATTTTACCCAAAAGGAAGCGTTGGCGTTGTTGACGTAGAGGATGTTGCTGCGATCATGATTCAATTGATGGAAAGGGACGATATTACTGCTGAGCGCTATATTATCAATCATCTCAATATAAGCAACAAGGATCTGTTGAGTGTGGCAAGTGTGTTAATGAACAAGCCAGAACCGACAATCGAAGTTTCCGAGACCTTACTCCAAATTGCCTCTACTGTTTCCAGCGTGCTTTCCGTATTTAAAAAATCGGATACACCATTAACAAAAGAAACTGCGGCGGCTTCAAGCGCCAAATTGCAGTATTCCAACGCTAAAATCCAAGAACTTTTAAACCACAGTTATCGGCCTTTGGAACAAACGCTAAAGGAAATTGCAGATTTATATAACAAACAGTAAAACTATAACATAACAAACAACCGAACCTTGAAACCATCGGCAACCTACCGATATCGGAGACTAGCATTCAGCGCTATTGCTCATGATCGTTTCATAAAAAATTAATAAAATGAAAAACTATTACATCATTGATTTTGATAGTACATTTACACAAGTAGAAGCACTTGACGAACTTGCACGGATCTCTCTTGAGAACCATCCGGATCGCGAATCTATCTATCAAGAAATTGAGCGGTACACCAATCTTGCCATGGAGGGTAAACTCTCTTTCCGAGAGGCTTTGGCTGGTCGCGTAAAACTCCTCAATGCCAATAAATCTCATCTCGATAAACTTGTTTCACATCTTAAGAAAAAGGTTTCGACTTCTTTTTCTCGAAATCGTGAATTTTTCAAGAAACACGCCGACACCGCATGGATCGTTTCAGGAGGTTTTAAGGAGTTTATTACACCTGTCGTTACACCCTATCATATCAAGACTGAAAATATCTATGCCAATACATTCAGATTTGATGAAGAAGGTAATATCATCGGTTTTGATGAAGAGAATCCTCTATCAAATGAAGGTGGAAAAGTGCAATTATTAAAACAATTGAATATTGAAGGAAGACTATTTGGCATTGGTGACGGTTATTCAGATTTTCAACTGAAAGAATCGGGATTAATTGAAAAATTCTTTGCATTTACAGAGAATATCCAACGCAAAAGTGTCACTGAGAAAGCAGACTTCATCACACCTAGTTTTGATGAGTTCTTATATGTAAATGATCTGCCCCGTGCCATCTCCTATCCTAAAAATCGTATCCTTTGTTTGATCGTGGGAGATGTACCAGAAATAGCGGCTCATATCTTAAAAAGAGACGGTTTTTCTATCCGCACAAAAGATACATTCGAAGAAAAGTATGTAAAGGATGTAGGGATGCTGCTCTTGGGCGACAATATAGACATCAGTGATGAACAGCTTCAGCAGGCCGACAAATTAAAAACAATCGGATATTTGGGCGATATCAAAGGACATATCAATAAGGATATCTGCAATGCAAAAGGTATTGTCGTTTTCGACGACAAGAAAAATAAAAAGAAAAATTCAGAGTTTATTCCGCGTCGGATGGCCGATTTTATCAACAATGGTGATACTTATTTAAGTCGCAACTTCCCAAATCTGATTTTACCAAAAGTAAAACAGGTCACAAGATTGCTGCATATCCACCAAAACGTTCCCGGAATTATGGCTCAGATTAATAAGGTCTATGCCCAAAATAACATCAATATCGTTGCCCAATTTCTAATGACCAAAAACGACATTGGCTATGCGGTAACCGATATACAAGGTGAATATGATAAAGATCTATTGAAACAACTCAAACAGATCGACAATACAATTAAGTTCAGAATATTGTATTAATAGCATGCGGCGGTAAATATGGGGCAGCTATTGCGTACATAAATTCCGGCTTATGAAACGAGAAATTTATTCAGGCATACCTACGGTGTGCCTGAATTTTCGCTCAATAACTCTTTTTACACTAAAACACACATATTATGTCCTTACATCAAGATGCCGAACTAAAGAAAGCTGTCCTTGACCTACCCCAAAAGGAAAAAGACAAACTCCTCGTACGCCTGATCAGCAAGGACAAAATGCTCATCAAGCAATTGCATTTCCAATTATTGGAGGACGCGGAGGATTTAGAGAGACGTATTGAAAAACTACGGAAGCAGCTAGAGCAATTGTTCGATAGTGGTTTGAGTCAAATTGGCAATACGCCACAACACAGTAATTTTATCTCGCTTAGCAAGCTTATCAAACAGGCAAGCGGTTTAGTGAATGAGCACGAAAAAGTCACCAAGGATAAAATCAGTGAAGTAGAATTTAGATGTTATATCCTAAAGAGAGCCATCGCTGATTACGACAGGCTTTTCGACTCCTCCTATCAGTCTGCTGCCCATAAATTACATAAATATATAACAGGGCGTATCAAGCATGCGGTGGGCAAATACAGTAAACTTCATGAAGACTTTCAATTTGACTATCGGGAAGATTTTCAAAATACACTGGATGCTTTTGGTAATACAACACTTAAAAGCTATATTAGTGAACAGAAGATTAACCTCGACCTAAATTAGTTATGAGAAACAGCAAAAATCGCGTTAAAATTGGATCCTTTCAAGTTACAGCTTATGAGCAATATAAATTAATTTACTTGGCCACCTTATTGGTGTTGCTCGCTTTTGCCTACACTTTTTACCTCGCGAAATAAGCCCCCGCACAGATTCATCTATTATAGCTTTTGAGCTTCACAAAGTCATCTCCTTCTTAACGAGCAAGTCAGCTATTTTTTTACCAAAAAATTTAGTACTTCATACCCGATACTTGATACTATTTCGTTAAATTCGCACTTATTCGAAATTTTTGCTCGTGGGAATTCAAGAAATATTAGAAAAATACAGCCAAAGCGAAACTGTTCAGTCGCTTACCAAGGCTTTACAATCCAAAAACCCCAAGATTCAGTTGAAAGGGCTTATTGGTTCTTCGGATGCATTCATAGCCGTATCTTCTTACAACTTACAGGAACGTCCAATGCTCTTTATCTTACCGACTCATGAAGACGCTTCTTATTTTTTAAGTGACCTGGAAAGCCTGTTGGATAAGCAGGTTCTTTTTTTCCCTTCGTCTTACCGCAAAGCATTTGATTTTACGCAAACGGACTCCGCCAATGTATTGCAACGTGCGGAGACATTAAGTTCGCTCAATCATACGTCGGAATTACCGAAAATGGTTGTTACTTATCCAGAGGCTATCGCGGAGAAAGTGATCAACCGCAACGACCTGGATAAAAACACCTTAGAAATAACAGAAAACACGGCGCTAAGTATTGATTTCATCAACGAATTTTTGATCGAATATGATTTCGAACGTGTCGACTTTGTGTATGAACCAGGACAATTTGCGATACGCGGTGGCATTGTAGATATCTTTTCTTTTTCGAATGACCTCCCATACCGTATTGAATTCTTTGGCGACGACATCGAAAGCATACGTACATTTGACATTGAATCCCAGCTGTCTGTCAAAAAAATCCACAAAGTAACCATTGTACCAAATGTTCAAGCGAAGTTCCTGACATCCCAACACATTTCTTTATTGGAATATGTAGATCAGGACGCTACAATCTGGATCAAAGACGCTCAATTTACGTTAGATATTGTGAAAGATGGGTTAAAGAAAGCGGAAAAATTATGGGCGGGGTTAACCGATAAGCAGAAAAAGGATAATCCGGAATGGCATAATCCAGCCTATGAATTTACAGACGAGAAAAACCTCAATGCGTTATTTTTTGAGTTTCCCATCATCGAATTCGGCAAACAGTTCTTTTATAAAGCTGAAGCCACGTTCAAGTTCGATATACATCCCCAACCTTCATTCAATAAAGATTTTAATCTCTTAATCCATAATTTCAAAGAGAATGAGAGCCAGCGGATTCAGAATCTGATCTTTTCAGATTCGACCAAACAGGTCGAACGCATCTATACGATTCTGGAAGATCTCGATAAATCAGCCACCTTCATTCCGATTCATAAAGCGTTACGCGAAGGTTTTAGAGACGACAGTTTAAAGTTAGCCTGTTACACGGATCACCAGATATTTGACCGTTATTATAAATATAAACGTAAGAAGGCTTACGAGCGCTCACAGGCAATTACGCTCAAAGATCTACGAGATCTTAAACCGGGCGATTTCATTACACACATTGACCATGGTGTCGGCCGCTACGGAGGTTTGGAGAAAGTAGATGTCAACGGTAAGTCTCAGGAAATGATCCGCTTGATCTATGCGGACAATGATCTTTTGTATGTGAACATCAACTCTTTAAACCGTATTTCCAAATATTCCGGTAAGGAGGGAACTGTTCCCAAAATGAATAAATTGGGTACCGACGCCTGGGACAAACTCAAGAAGACGACCAAGAAAAAAGTCAAGGATATTGCGCGCGACTTGATCATGCTTTATGCCAAACGAAAGGCACAGCATGGAAATGCGTTCTCACCGGATAGCTACCTACAGAATGAGCTGGAGGCCTCCTTTATTTATGAAGATACACCCGATCAGGAAAAGGCTACTGCCGATGTGAAAAAAGATATGGAATCGCCACATCCGATGGACCGATTGATCTGTGGGGATGTAGGCTTCGGAAAAACGGAGGTTGCCATCCGTGCAGCCTTCAAAGCTGTAGCAGACAGTAAACAAGTTGCTGTCCTGGTACCGACGACTATCCTGGCATTACAACACTACCGGACATTTTCGGAGCGTCTAAAGGGTCTTCCGTGCACGATCGACTATATCAACCGTTTCAAGACGAGCAAACAGATCAAAGATACCTTAGCCAGGCTCGCTGAAGGAAAAATAGACATTATCATTGGTACACACCGCCTTGTTAGCAAAGATGTCAAATTCAAAGATCTCGGCCTGATGATTATCGATGAGGAACAAAAGTTTGGGGTCTCGGTCAAGGAAAAATTGAAAGTCATGCGTGCGAATGTAGACTCGCTAACATTGACAGCAACGCCAATTCCAAGAACATTGCACTTTTCATTGATGGGGGCCCGCGATCTGAGTATCATCTCGACTCCACCACCCAACCGGCAGCCCGTACAGACCGAACTCCACGTTTTCAATGAAACACTAATCGGAGAGGCCGTCAGTTACGAACTTGATCGTGGCGGGCAGGTATTCTTTATCCACAATCGTGTTGCAGATCTACCGCAGCTGGGCAATTTGATCCGCAAGCTGGTTCCTGGAGCACGGGTCGGTGTTGCACACGGCCAACTGGAGGGTGATGAGCTCGAGGATGTGATGCTTAAGTTTATCAATCACGATTTTGATGTCTTAATTGCAACAACGATTATTGAAGCGGGTCTTGATATCCCAAATGCGAATACGATCATTATCAATCACGCCCATATGTTTGGCCTGAGCGACCTGCACCAAATGCGGGGTCGGGTGGGCCGCTCCAATAAGAAAGCTTTTTGTTATCTACTGAGTCCGCCATTGTCGACCTTAACACCGGAAGCCTATAAACGACTTTCTGCAATAGAAGAGTTTTCGGAACTGGGCTCTGGATTTAATGTTGCCATGCGCGATTTAGATATACGTGGCTCGGGAAATCTCTTGGGAGGCGAGCAATCGGGCTTTATTGCCGAGATCGGTTTCGAAATGTATCATAAAATCTTAGACGAAGCTATTCAGGAGCTAAAAGAGGACGAGTTTTCGGCAGTATTCGCGGATGAGAAAGAACGAAAATATGTGTCCTTTACGCAGATTGACACAGACCTTGAGGTATTGATCCCTGATGAATATGTAACCAATATTACAGAACGGTATAATCTGTATACTGAACTCTCCAAATTGGAAAACGAGCAGCAATTGGCAGCCTTTGAAAAAGAACTTGAAGATCGCTTTGGCCCTATCCCACGCGAAGTCTTTGAATTATTCAATACACTCCGTTTACAGTGGTTTGGGAAGACGATCGGGTTTGAAAAAATAGCGTATAAAAAGCATACATTGAAAGGTTATTTTGTCAATAACCCCAAATCCAGCTACTTTGAATCAGATCAATTCGGCCGTGTGCTGTCCTTTGTACAAAGCCATCCCGAGATCAGCAACCTCAAAGAAGTCAAAGGCCAGCTTCGTTTAGCGTTAAATAATGTGAATACCATTGGGTATGCGTTGAGCCTGCTGAAAGAAATGTTGTAAGATGTATTAATGTTGTAAGCGATATTGATGAACCCGATATAAATAAAATCTACACATTGAGTAGATTTTATTTATATTTGAGATAAAAGATAAACCGTCTTCGCGCTATTAGCACCAACAATGCTTTCAAACGAGCGAAGGGTTCCTTACGGCCAAAGATTCGACAAGATCGAATTATAGACTCTTAAGGTAATACAAGCATCAATCAACATTATTAGCATGGCTACCAATACCGAAACGATACTCGTCCATGAAGGACAGCAATTCAACCAGACATCTGCAGTAACTACGCCAATCTATCAGACATCCACTTACATTGCGGATCCTGATCCAACGGAATACATCAAAGCTGCGACCGAACCGAAACACCCTTATTTTTATCATCGTCATGGCAACCCGACGAATAGCCAAGTAGCCTCCATCCTAGCAAAATTGGAAAAAACGGAGGATGCACTCGTCTTTGCAACAGGTATGGCAGCGATCAGTACAGCCATATTGGCCATCGTTAAATCAGGGGATCACATTGTCGCCCAACATGCACATTATTCCGGAACAGCTATTTTCTTTAAAGAATTCTTAACAGATTACGGCATCACGGTTACCGCCGTAGACCAGACCGATGTTTCAGCGTTTGGCGAAGCTATTCAGGCAAATACCAAGCTGATTTATATAGAGACTCCATCGAACCCTAATCTCCATATCACAGACCTAAAAGCGATCGGGGAACTCGCTAAACAACATGGGATTCAGAGCATGGTCGATAATACATTCGCCTCCCCTATCAATCAAACACCGACAGATTTTGGAATAGACGTCGTTGTCCACAGTGCCACGAAATACTTAGGTGGACATAGTGACCTCACTGCTGGTATCGTCTGCGGTACGCAGGACTATATCGCCAGCGTATGGAAACGATCCGTCGCTTTGGGCGCATCACTCGCACCGCTTGATTCCTGGTTATTATTACGGGGATTAAAAACATTAAGTCTACGAGTCAAACAGATCAATACCAATGCGCTGAAGCTGGCAGAATTTCTGGATCAACATCCAAAAATCAAAAAAGTCAGTTATCCTGGATTACCCAATCATCCACAACATGAGCTCGCAGCCCAACAAATGAGTGGATTTTCGGGTATGATTTGCATCGATATCAATGGTAAAGATGAAGAGGATGCATTTTTAAATGCACAGAAACTCATCAATGGACTGCACATATTTATTAACGCGGCCAGTTTGGGGGGTGTCGAATCGCTGATTGTACACCCTGCGAGTATGTGGGGAGGTCACCATACGAAGGAACAGAAAGAAGCTTCGGGAATCACGCTAGGGATGTTGCGTATCTCTGTTGGTATCGAACATGCCGATGATCTAATCGCCGACTTAAAACAGGCATTGGACCAGCTTAACTAGGAATCATACGGTAATTCCTGATCAAAAAAGGCAAAAAAAGAAGGGGAATAGCACGTGAATGTTATTCCCCTTACTGCACACCTATTTTTTATTAAAGTACGCGGGTACCATCGGCAATCCTGACCTGAATGACCGAAAGTTCTTTATCAAACTTCTCTTTGTATTCTTTTTCAAGTGTTGGCAAAATTGAAGGTAGTACGCCTTCTTTTACGATATTGATTGTACATCCACCGAAACCGCCACCCATCATTCGGGCTCCGATCACCTCAGGAAACTGCTTGACGTAATCCACTAGATAATCCAGTTCCGGACAACTGACTTCATACACTTTACTTAATCCCTCATGGCTCTGAAAAATATACTGTCCAAGCTGAACAACATCTCCCAAGCGTAGTGCATCACAGGATTTCTCTACACGTTCATTCTCACTAACCACAAAGCTTGCTTTCGCATAGATATCGGCATCTTTATCTTTCACCAATTCATCAAGCATCGCTATGGTTACATCGCGCAAGTTCTTTACAGCTGGGTACTTCTCCTGCACCCATGCAGAAGCTTGTTCACATTGTTCACGACGTGTATTGTAAGCTGTAGAAGCTAATGAATGCTTTACGTTTGTATTCAATAATACAACTTCATAACCCTTAAGATCAAGTGGAACATACGCGAAACCCAATGTGCGGCAATCCAGTTTGATGACATTTTTTTCTTTTCCAAAGGCTGAAGCAAACTGATCCATGATACCACACATCACACCAGCATAGGTATGTTCGGCCTTTTGAGCAATCTGTGGAATATCGAGTCGTTCGACCTTCAAATCGAACAGTTCGCTGAGTGCTAAGGTAACGGCACATTCAACGGCTGCTGAAGACGATAATCCAGCACCCAGTGGCACATCACCATCAATATACAGGTTGAAGCCACCTAGTGTTGCCCCACGTTTCAGGTACTGGTCGACAACACCCAAAATATAGTTTGGCCAATGTTTCTCAGAAATAGCAATATCCGCTAGCTTGACCTCATGGCGTTCCTTGTAGTCTTCCGCGTAAAGCACAATGTTATCATCCGATCGCTTGCTTACAGCAACATATATTGCTTTGTCAATTGCAGCAGGCAATACAAATCCATCGTTATAATCCGTATGTTCTCCAATGATATTAATCCGGCCGGGTGAAGTAACGACAAGAGGTTCTTCTTGGTAGAGTTCTTTAAATTTTTTTACAATTGTATCTTTTGTTATCATCTTATTTAGCTTTATAATGTACTGTCGAACAATTTCGCAACTGTTCTGCGGCAACCTCCGGTGTGATATCACGTTGTGGATTCGCTAGCATTTCATAACCAACCATAAACTTTTTAACGGTAGCAGAACGTAACAGTGGTGGATAGAAGTGCATATGCCAGTGCCATTCCGGGTGGTCACCGTCATTTACTGGGGACTGATGCATTCCTGCAGAATAGGGGAAGGATGTTTTGAAGAGATTGTCATAACGCGTCGTCAGCAACTTGAGGATAGCGGCAAAATCCGACTTTTCCTTCTCGTCAAAGCCGGCAATGTTTTGGATAGATCGTTTGCTCACAATCATCGTTTCGTAAGGCCAGGCGGCCCAGAAAGGGACTAGCGAAACAAAAGAATCATTTTCGTCAATAATGCGCTCTTCTTTTCTCAACTCCGCTTTAACATAATCTGACAGGATAGTACGTTGATATTTATTGAAATAGTGCTGTTGCTGAACGCATTCTTTCTGGATTTCTACAGGCAAATGATTTTGTGACCAGATCTGCCCGTGGGGATGCGGATTACTACAGCCCATAATCGCACCTTTATTTTCGAAAATCTGAATGTATTTGATCCAGTCAACCTTCGAAAGTTCGACAAACTCTTTTTGCCAAAGATCGACCACCGATTTGATTGCAGCCTGATCCATTTCGGGTAGTGTAAGATCGTGCCGCGGGGTGAATGCAATTACTTTACAGATTCCTTTTTCGGTTTCGGCGATAAATAATTCATCTTCATTAAATTCCTGCTGGCTTGTATCTTTTAATAAAGCTGAGAAATCGTTCACAAAGACAAAACTTTCTTTATAATCTGGATTGATATCACCATCTGCTCGTTTATTTGTCGGACACAAATAGCATTGGGGATCATATTCCGGTCTATTATCCCCGGGAAGATCTTCTACTTGCCCTTGCCATGGTCTTTTACTACGATGCGGAGACACAAGTACTTTTTCCCCGGTAAGAATATTAACACGTGTGTGGGGAGAGTCCCCAAAGTTTAAAGTTGATTGCATGTTATGTATAACTGGTGTACAGAATAAACAATTATAGCTATATTAACTCAAAAGTCAAAGGGGATTTTTTAGGCTTTAAACTTTGGGGTCCTGCGCTTTTAGCAATTCGAATATGGTAATTTCAGGCAGAATTCCAACACGTCCTGGATAACCCAAAAAGCCATAGCCGACATTAACATATAATCGTTTGTTCTGTTGCGCACGATAAAGCCCTGCCCATTCCTTATAGATATATTGTACCGGACTCCATTGCAACATCTCGGACCTTACACCAAATTGCATACCATGTGTATGTCCGGCAAACATCACATCCACGTCGGTATCCAATACCTGAGCCCGCCAATGCGACGGATCGTGCGATAACAGCAACTTAACAGGTTGCTCTTCGGTACCCATTAATGCTTTTTTGATATCACCATGTTTCGGAAAACGACCTGTCCCCCAATTCTGGACCCCGACAATACAAAGCTCTTCACCGTCGACCTTAATCTTACGATTTTCATCCATTAAAAGATCCCAGCCCATGATTTTATGCACATCGATAACATCCTGGAGGTTCTTACGCTTTGCAGGAGAATCTTCTTTACCATAATAATAGTCACCATAATCGTGGTTACCTAATGTAGAAAACACACCTAAATCAGATTTCACACGCGCAAAAATATCTTGATAACCACGCATTTCAGAAGCTTGGGCATTCACGATATCACCGGTAAAAAATGTCACATCCGCTTTTTCCTTTAAAAGCATATCAATACCACCGCTGACAGCCTTTTTATTATAGAAAGATCCTGAGTGCACATCTGAAATCTGCGCAATGGTCATTCCATGGAATGCTTTGGGCAAATTTGGCAAATACAAGGGGACTCTCCTTACACGATAGTCGTAGGCTCCTGAAATAATTCCCCAGCTCAAGGGTATCAAGGGTGAGGCACCAACTAGAATACCAGCTTTGGTCAAAAATTCGGATCGGCTAATCCCTTTCACTGGATTCTCTGGTAAAGGGTCTCCAGCATCGTCGACTAAATCCTCAACAGATCTCTTTTTTGCGAACAGACGCTTCAACCATACACCCCCACGTCGGATATCATCAATCAACAAAATCAAAAAGAAAAATATCTTTGACGCCGCTGTCAGAAAAAAGGCGACTAAAATAACCGACCGTACGATTAAAGGAATACTATATTGTGCTGAGATAAAAACGCCCAATAGCAGTAAAACAGAATAAGACCACCAGAGAATGGAAAATACTTTTGTTTTGGGAAATTTAATCTTCGTTGCACGGAGCGCAAAGAAAATATAAAAATCCAATATGAGTAATACACACGCGTTTACTAACAACATCTTTTATCGATTTTAGTTTTTGGCATTAAGCGCCAATTGTTTTAAAGATTCGATCCATTTGGGATCATCATTAAGACTCTCTACCAAACACACTTCCTCCCCCCCTAAATGTTTAAATTCATTAGCATATTCCACGCCAATTTCATCAATGGTCTCGATACAATCCGCCACAAAAGCAGGACTAAAAATTAATAACTTCTTATAACCCTTAGCGGCAAGATCATGCAGTAAATCGGAGGTATAGGGCTGTATCCAGGGTTCTTTACCCAAACGGGATTGAAAGCAGAGCGAATATTGTTCTTTTTTCAACCCGAGCTTGGCAGCTATCGTCCGTGTTGTCGCATAACATTGCGAAAGATAGCAATATGAATTGACTGTCATTTTACAAGAATCACAGCCTGATTCGGGGCATTTAAGCTGACCTGTCGGATCTACTTTTCCAAGCTGCCGCACAGGAAGGCCGTGATAACTAAAGACAAAATGGTCAAAACTTTCCAAATCGTGCCTACGGGCATGATCCGCATAAGTTTCTGCCATTAAGTCGTCCGTACAGAAATTGCTTACGAAACTGATTTCTGGCAGATAATTCCATTTGCGAATAAGCTCCATGACACGATCGATGACCGAACCCGATGTTGCTGAAGCGTACTGTGGAAATAAAGGAATGACACGAATGGACTCCAAAAATAGACCCTCCATATTTTTCAATGCAGCCTCAATCGATGGGTTTTGGTAACGCATCGCTAATTCCACATGGTATTCTTCACCCAACGCTTCTTGAAGCAGATTGCGTTGCAAAATACTGTAGTGCATCAAAGGTGATCCCGTTTCTTTATCCCAAATCGTTTCGTATACTTTTGCCGATTTGGGCGCACGTGTACGTGCAATGATTCCCTTGACCAATAAGGTGCGTTGAAAATAAGGAATATCAATAACTCGCGGATCCATTAGGAACTCCGTTAAATATCTCTTTACATCTGGAGTAGTGGGACTATCAGGTGTACCCAATTGTACTAAAAGAATACCTTTTTTGCCTTTATTGCTCATAGCTTACAAAGCTACGCAAAAAAGAATGCACTCCGGATCTAAACCGCGGAATTATGAAATATCTGTGACGGGTAATTGTGCTTATAATGCTTCTAAACTTGCTTTTACATCTTTCATCAACCACATTGGCGTTGAAGTGGCACCACAGATACCAATACGATCATTTTCAGCAAAGACTGATGCATCTAATTCAGCAGGATCAGAAATAAAATAACTAGCGGGATTGGCATATTGACAAACTTCAAACAGCACCTTCCCATTGGAGGATTTCTTACCTGAGACAAAAACGATCTTATCATATTGTCTGGCGAAAGCGCCAAGATCATCGTATCGATTGGAAACTTGTCGACAAATGGTATCATTAGCTTTCACTTCATACCCTCGCCTGATCAGTTCGTCTTTGATGGCATAAAATTTATCCACGCTTTTTGTTGTCTGGCTGTATAAGGTAAATGAGGCGGGCAATTCGACTTGATCCAATTCGGAAATATCCTGAAAAACTAAGGCTTCATTATTTGTCTGCCCCTGCAAGCCGATCACTTCAGCATGCCCGTGCTTCCCAAAGATTAAAATTTTCTCCTCTTGATCGAACGACGTTTTTATACGGTTCTGTAGTTTGAGCACTACAGGACAAGAGGCATCTATCAAGGTAATGTTATTTTCCAAAGCAACACGATAAGTCTCGGGGGCTTCACCATGAGCACGGATCAATACCTTTTCATTGCTCAAGGTCGGCAGGGCGGCATGATCGATAATGCGTAAGCCTTTTGCTTTCAATCGGGCAACTTCTTCGTCATTATGAACGATATCTCCCAAACAATAAAGATAACCCTCTTCCTCCAAAATTTCCTCTGCCATATCAATAGCGTATACCACTCCAAAGCAAAAGCCTGAATCTTTATCGATGTCTACTGTTAGATTTAATGCCATAATAACACAAAGTTACATATTCGTATTGAACTTAGATCAATCGTTTTTTTACTTTTCTATAAACGGCCAGATACAAAGTTTTGTTACATACAGAGAAAAACATTGGGCTGGGAACAAAAGGAAACATCTATTTCAGTAGAGGCACAAATCCGGGAACAAAAACCAATAATTTAGCGATAAGGGTGACATCAGCTAGTCGGCTTATCAATAATTGTGTCTATATTGAGGCGTAATGATATTGCATATGAAAAGCAATTTATCTAATTTTGCAAAAAAATTAAAATAATGGCAACTAACAGAACTTTTACGATGATCAAACCTGACGCAGTAGCGAACGGTCACATCGGTGCAATCTTGAACGATATCATTGCTGGTGGTTTTAAAATCATTGCAATGAAATACATCCAACTTTCTCAAGAGACAGCAGGTGCATTCTACGCAGTACACAAAGAGCGTCCTTTCTATGGTGAGTTGGTAAACTTTATGACTTCAGGTCCTATCGTTGCTGCAATCCTGGAAAAAGATAATGCTGTTGAGGATTTCCGCACATTGATCGGCGCGACTAATCCTGCTGATGCAGCTGAAGGTACAATCCGTAACAAATATGCTAAATCTATTGATGCAAACGCCATCCATGGATCGGATTCAGATGAGAACGCTGCTATTGAAGGAAACTTCTTCTTCTCTCAATTTGAAAGATTCTAGTCGTTAGAAACAACATAAAAAAAGCGCTTTACAAATTGTAAAGCGCTTTTTTTATGTATTGCTTCCTTCTCTCGAGTAAAATAGAATCTTCAGTCGGTTCACCGAACTATAGGCCCTCATAAGAGCACGAAGGAGTATATTAAAAGTTTCTTTTACCGAGATACTCATCCTCCTTGGCGGTCATCTTGGCTTTATCTGCCGGCTTTTTATCCGGATAACCGCAAAGATGCATTACACCATGAATGATAACCCGATGAAGCTCGTCTCGCACATCAACCTTAAATTTTTCGGCATTCTCCTGAATACGTTCCACACTGATAAAAATATCGCCGGCGATGGTGTCCTCATATTCGGAAGAATCAAAAGTAACGATATCAGTATAGGTGTCGTGATTTAAATATTGCTTATTGATTTCAAGCAAGTAAGCATCCGAGCAAAGGATAAAGCTCAATTCGCCCACACGCTTAAATCCTTCGCTTTTGATGGCATCAGCAATCCATTGGCGAATCTTTCCCTTTTCTTTTAATTTGAAATCCGTATCCTCGGTAAAAAATAATATGCTCTTCATCCTTCTATTTATTATTCATTCTTATTTGACGTATTAGTCGCTGTGTATCTAAAAATTACGGCTATCCATGTAGCTCTGCAAAATGATCGTTGCAGACACCGTATCAATCAGCCCTTTTTGTTGACGATCCTTCTTTTTTTTGCCACTTTGTGCGATCGCTGCAGAAGCCATTTTAGAAGTAAAACGCTCGTCTATTTCAGCGACAGCAATTGTGGGATAAGTCTTTTTCAGTTTTCGAATAAACCCGACAACATGCTGTGCGGATTCAGAGTCGGTCCCATCCAGTTGCCGTGGCTTGCCTACAACAAAAGTTTCCACCTGTTCTGTCTGTAAATAATCGGCTAAGTATGTCCAGATATCCTGCGGGTGTACCGTCGTCAATGCTGTAGCAATAATTTGCATTGGATCGGTCACCGCAACCCCTATTCGTTTTGTACCGTAATCAAAGGCCATCAATCTCATGGATATATATTTTTCACAAAAATACAAAGTAGTCCTGAGTATTACACAGGAAGATGTAATATTTCAATTGGACACTTCTTTTCAATACATGCCCTTTTCATTTTTGATCTTTTAATTCTGACTTTTTAATCAAAAAAAACTATAACTTTGATAGACTATTTAACAAAGCAAACTAAGTTGCTTTTTGGGGCAATAGATCACCGAATTCAATCCGATCATAGCGTGTCTACGGACTTACCCTATAAGTACACGGATCAAAATAACAGCAAAAGCAACAGGGCATTGGGCTGTATGAAATCGGGCAAATAAATATGCAAACAAATGAAAAAAACACTTATTGCCAGTTTCCTTTTGGCCTTATGCTTGAATACGCATGCCCAAAGTAAATACGAGCAACACATTACTGCTCTTCGTGAAGAAAAAGCCGCTGAATTGGCGAAAGAACAATACGGCCCATTGAAATCAGATCAGGTAGCGTTTTTGGATTACTTTCCTGTAGACGCCAGTTATAAAGTCAACGCCAAAGTTGAAGTCCTATTTGATGAACCGGTATTCCGCATGCCGACCTACGACGGCACAAGCAACGAATACAAACGTTATGCTATTATAACATTTACGCTTCATGGAAAAGAACATACGTTGAATGTCTACCAAAGTGTCGCATTATTTCAAAATCCTGCATACAAAAAACATTTATTTTTACCATTTTTAGATTTAACAAATGGTCAGGAAAGCTACAGTGGGGGCCGGTATATTGATTTATCCACAGACGACATTAAAGGAAACGATGTTGAGATAGACTTTAACAAAGCCTACAACCCATACTGTGCCTATAGCAACGGGTACCGTTGCCCAGTACCCCCAGTCGAGAACAATTTAGAAACAAAAATTATGGCCGGAGAAAAAGCATTTAATAAGTCAAAGAATGAAAGACCAGTCAATCTTAACGCAGGACAGGAGTTCAGTGCTGCCGACAAGAAAATCATTTTATCAGGAGATGAAAATGCAATTCTTCGCGTATTGCAAACAACAGACGATAAAGATCTGAGAGTTTTAAAAGCGACAAGCAGTGATGTCAAATACAACGACCCATTGATTGAGTCTCTTTCCAAAAGAATGTTCGCGACTGTACGTGATCCCAATCACCCCGGTGTAGGCATCGCAGCGCCACAGATCGGAATCAATAAAAATTTAATCTGGGTACAGCGATTTGACAAACCGGATCAGCCATTTGAATTCTATGTGAATCCTAAAATTCTATGGCGCTCCAAACTGAAGCGTAAAGGTGCAGAAGGCTGTCTTTCTATCCCCAACCGTAAAGAAGATGTATTACGGAGTTATGCGATCCGCCTGCAATACATCAATAAAGAAGGTAAAGTTATTGAAGAAAATATCGAGGGTTTTACTGCTGTTATTTTTCAGCACGAAACGGATCATCTTTTCGGCATTCTATTTCCAGATCGACTGGAAGAGCAAAGCAAAGAAAGCTATGCTCCGTTGAATGACAAGATTGAATTTTCGATCCACCCCACAACATTGACACCATAATTTATAGCCCCGACATCAAGGACCAAATCATAAGTATCTAAATTGTGATTTGCTAATGGAACAAAAAAGAGCCCCCATGAACGAATTCATGGGGGCTCAATATTTATTATGGAATCTACTTGAGTTAGATCAATCCTTTTTCAGCCAATAACTCCGCTACCTGAACTGCATTTGTTGCAGCACCCTTACGTAAGTTATCCGCTACTACCCACATGTTGAGCGTATTTGGCTGAGATTCATCACGACGGATGCGTCCTACAAAAACCTCATCTCTACCGTGTGCATCCTTCGGCATTGGATATTGTAGTGACGCAGGATCGTCAACAACAATACAGCCACTTTGCGCGGCTAAAGCTGCACGTACATCATTCAAATCAAAGTCATTTTCAAATTCGATATTCAATGATTCAGAGTGTCCTCCCATAACAGGAATACGCACTGTCGTTGCAGTTACTTTAATAGAATCATCACGCATGATTTTATTTGTTTCCAAAATCATCTTCATCTCCTCTTTGGTGTATCCATTTTCTTGGAAAACATCAATATGCGGAATCACGTTCAGATCAATCTGATAAGGATAAGCTTTTTCACCATCTTTTCCAGCACGTTCATCCATCAATTGGTTAACGGCCTTAACACCTGTACCTGTTACAGATTGGTAGGTAGAAACGACAACACGTTTGATTTTATATTTATCATGTAATGGCTTTAAAGCCACCACCATTTGTATAGTTGAACAATTCGGGTTTGCAATAATTTTATCTTCAGCAGATAACACATCACCATTTACTTCTGGAACAACCAACTTTTTCGTTGGATCCATACGCCATGCTGAAGAATTGTCGATCACTGTAATTCCAGCTTCTGCAAATTGAGGGGCAAATTCTTTCGAGGTATCACCGCCAGCAGAAAATAACGCAACATCAGGTTTCAAAGCAATAGCCTCAGATGGTGTAACCACCTTATACTTCTTTCCCTTGAATTCAATTTCCTTACCCTTACTACGCTCTGAAGCTACTGGAATTAATTCTGTTACTGGGAAATTTCGCGCCGCCAACACGGTTAGCATCTCAGTACCTACAAGGCCTGTTGCGCCGACTACTGCCACTTTCATTTTTGTCTGTGTTTAAATTGTGTATATTAAAATTGTTATTTGATTTTGTTTTTAGTTGATTCTCGAAGAATGAATTCTTCAAATTTAAAAAATATTCCCCAATTCCACTATTAAAATAACAAAATATTAAGCGCTTAGCTAAAAATGTCACAACATTTAGCATTTCCCCTCCTAAATTGCTAAAATGGAATCGTTAAGTTCTTTGATTCATGCCATAAAATTAGAATTAAAGCAATTCAAAAAAAATAAAAATTTTCACCGCTTATTCAAAAAAAAAGAACAAACGATTGAAACAGTTTAAAATCTCATAAAAACAGTCCCAAGAGTCTAAAAATTAACATTTTTTCCCGACTTCCTAAAAGACCACAAAGTTGATAGATACTGAAAAGCCTTTATATTTGCATCATAAACCGCCATGGTTGAAATTTCATTTTTCATTACATGATGAAACGTAAATTATGTCAGGCTAGATCCTATCATATCGATAGGAAGAAACGAGCGAAGCGATTCATTTATATTTTTGAGCATAAACACTCATTATAGTGAAAGCAGGAGCTTCATAAAATAAAACTTACAAATGAAAGAAAGCATTATTATCATTGGTGCAAATGGCCAGATCGGCACAGAATTAGCTATCGCCTTGCGCAAAAAATTTGGTGCAGAGAATGTTGTAACCACTGACATTAGAGAACCACAGATTAAAAGCCCTGACGAAAATTTCGAAATCGCTAATGTCCTTGACAAAAATGGACTCGAGACATTATTTCAACAATATAAACCTACTCAAGTATATCTATTAGCTGCCATGCTTTCAGCTACAGGTGAAAAATACCCTGAGAAGGCTTGGGAATTGAACATGAATGGTCTGTTGAATGTACTTGATCTAGCCGTGAGCTATAAAGTTTCAAAGATATTTTGGCCAAGCTCGATTGCTGTTTTTGGACCGCATTCTCCGAAAACAAATACCGAACAATATTGCGTAATGGATCCGAACACAATTTATGGCATCAGCAAGCTTGCAGGTGAGCGCCTTATAGAATGGTATCAAGAACACCGTGGTCTGGATATTCGCAGTGTCCGTTATCCAGGTATCATTTCTTGGAAAACAGAACCAGGGGGTGGCACAACGGATTATGCAGTCGATATTTTTTATGAAGCATTGAAAACCGGGACTTATGCGTGTTTTTTATCTGAAAACACGGCATTACCCATGTTATATATGGAAGACGCCATCCGCGGTACACTCGAATTAATGGATGCACCCAAAGAAAGCCTAAGCATTCGCCACAGCTATAACCTTGGTGGAATTACGTTTACTCCAAAAGAACTTGCACAAGAAATTAAAAAAATTCTTCCTAATTTTGCAATCTCTTACATCGAGAACGATCCAAGACAACAGATTGCCGATTCATGGCCTGCTAGTCTAGACGATTCTTATGCAAGAAAAGACTGGAACTGGACGCCGGAATTTGACATCCAGAAGATGACAGTCGACATGATTGAAAATCTTAAAAACAAAATATAACAATGGGAAGAGCTTTCGAATTCAGAAAAGAGCGGAAATTCAAACGCTGGGCCAAAATGGCCGTTCAATTTACACGTTTAGGTAAAGAAATCGCTATGGCGGTTAAAGAAAGCGGCCCTCACCCTGAAACTAACTCGAGACTTCGTACAGCAATACACAATGCCAAGGCAGTAAATATGCCCAAGGATCGTATCGAAGCCGCAATCAAACGTGCTTCGGAAAAAGATTCAAAAGGTTACGAAGAATATGTATACGAAGGCTACGGCCCTCATGGCGTACCTGTATTAATTGAAACTGCAACAGATAACACCAACCGCACCGTAGGAAACATCCGTAGCTATTTCACAAAAGCAGGTGGTTCATTGGGGAAAACAGGATCATTGGATTTTATTTTCAATCGTAAATCCATTTTCCGTTTTGCTGCAACAGATGAACTGGACCTAGAAGAGCTTGAATTAGAGTTGATCGATGGAGGCTTAGAAGAATTGTACGTAGAATCTGATGAAGAAGGCAATGATATTGCTGTCGTTCAAACTTCCTTTGAAGACTTTGGTAATATGCAAAAATTACTGGAAGAAAAGGGAATTGAAGTAACATCTGCAAAATTGGAACGTATCGCATTATCGCATTCAGATATTACGGAAGAACAAGCTGCTGATGTATTGAAGATGATCGATAAAATCGAAGAAGATGACGATGTTCAAGCAGTTTACCATAACATGGCTTAAGCTATTGAACCTATAAAACTATAAAAAAGAGCGCTTGTCGCTCTTTTTTATTTAAAGCACCGCCTAGCCCCGTCAGAAAAATTACTACATTTGTAATAGACTAAATCAAACTCGTACCAGAATGACTTTTGAAGAATTTTTCATAAAAAAGAAAATTGATTTAAAAGCTTTAAAAGCTGCAGATGAACCTTTATTTGAAGAGTTCAAAGCACATTATTCTGCTATGGGAGAAAAGAGTTTTGACCACAGCAAAAAGTTTTGGTTCAACAAGCTTCGAAAAAGTTTCCATTTAGCAGAGGAGGAAACTGTTATTGCAAAACCTGTTGAAAAACAGGTTACCCCAGATACAGCATCCGAGACCTCCAGGATTCCTACGGCAAAACCAGCAGGCTTTAAACCGCGATTCAAGGCTCCTTCTACAACTGTAGTAGATGAAGCTCAGGCAACATCCAAACAGGAAATAGCTGATTCAGCGGAATCCACTCCAGATTCAATACCGACGGGCTTCAAACCGAGATTTAAAGCCGGAGTAACAAAAGCTCCCGACGCAGCGGCAAGCACTCCTGCATCCGAAGAAACAACCGACGAAGCAACAACATCGTCTCCAAAACCTACAGGCTTCAAACCGAGGTTCAAGGCCGGAGTAACCAAAGCTCCCGACGCAGCGGCAAGCTCTCCTGCATCCGAAGAAACAACCGACGAAGCAACAACATCGGCTCCAAAACTTACAGGCTTCAAACCGAGGTTCAAGGCCGGAGTAACCAAAGCTCCAGACACGGCGGCAAGCACTCCTTCATCCGAAGAAACGACCGACGAAGCAACAACATCGGCTCCAAAACCTACAGGCTTCAAACCGAGGTTCAAAGCTGGAGTAACAAAAGCGGAAACAGCTGAACAGACACAACTGCCTGATACGAAAGCCGAAGTTAGTCCAGATGCGAGCGTAAAGACTGAAACGGAAAATAACAGTCCAGAAACTCAGGAACCCGCGGCCAGTAAACCTATGGGCTTCAAACCAAGGTTCAAAGCTGGAATCACCAAAACGGCAGCTGCTGAACAGACACAACTGCCTGATACGAAAGCCGAAGTTAGTCCAGATACGAGTGTAAAGGCTGAACCTGAAAACAACAGCACAGAAACACAGGAACCTGCTGCCAGCAAGCCTACAGGCTTCAAACCTAGGTTTAAAGCCGGAGTAACCAAAACAGAAACTGCTGAACAAACACAGCTGCCCGATACGAAAGACGAAATCAAGTTAGATGCGAGCGTAAAGGCTGAACCTGAAAACGACAGCATAGAAACACAGGAACCTGCTGCCAGCAAGCCTACAGGCTTCAAACCGAGGTTCAAAGCTGGCATAACAAAAATTGATAAAAAGGAAGAATAATTTTCACTACATTTAGACTGATTTCTCAATTAATTTTAAAATTCCGATTAAAAACCAAAAGACCAATGTTAAAGGAAGAAAGACAAGCATTCATCATACATCAGATCAACCTACATAATAAAGTTTTATCCTCAGACCTCAGTGTTCAGCTGAATGTGTCTGAAGATACAATTAGACGTGACTTGAACGAACTTGCTGAGAATGGTAAAGTTCTAAAAGTCTATGGTGGAGCATTATCAAAATCATTTCAGTTCCCTTTTCAGGATGGAAACGTATATGCCAAGGAGGCAAAGAAAGAAATTGCCAAGAAAGCAAGCACTTTAATCTCCAATGGAATGACTGTTTTAGTCGGCGGCGGGACAACCTTAATTGAATTAGCGAGAACAATACCCGATCATCTTCAGTGTACGTTTTTTACTATAAGTCCATTAGTTGCACTAGAATTGGCCGAAAAGCCAAATCTTGAAGTCATTTTAGTTGGCGGAAAACTTTCACGCAATACAAACATTGTTTCGGGAGCCCAAGTCGCTAATGAACTGGCCGATCTTAAAGTCGATCTTTGTTTGTTGGGAACAAATTCTCTTTCCGTAGAAGATGGGGTGACCGATTCAGACTGGGAAGTGGTGCAAATCAAACGTGCGATGATTAAATGCTCAAAAAAAGTAGCTATTCTGAGCATTGCGGAAAAACTTAATTCAGTTCAAAAAATGAAAGTTGTACCGTTACGTGATATTTCTTATTTGATTACCGATGTCAATCCAACTGACGTTTCCCTAAAAGAATTTGCGAATACAATTGCAATACTTTAATATTGCCGCTCATTTAATTTAGCATGTCATCGCAAACGAAAAATGACTCTTTAAAATCAAAAACAACAAAAGGACTGCTATGGGGTGGTATGGCCAGTATCATCCAGCAGTTTTTGGGCTTCGGCTTCGGCATCTTACTAAACCGTAAGCTAACAGCAGAAGACTATGGTTTAGTCGCTATGATCACCATCTTTTCTGTTCTCGCTTCTGCTTTTCAAGAAAGTGGTTTTGTGTATGGGATTGTCAATAAAAAAGAAGTCGAACATAAAGATTATAATGCGGTATTCTGGACAAGTGTAGGGATTGGAACATTTATTTATATCGTTCTATTTTTTGCAGCTCCTCTTATCGCTTTATACTATAATCAACCAGTACTAGTAGAGCTCAGCAGATTTACCTTTTTGTCCTTTTGGTTAGGTAGTTTTGGTATTGCACACAATGCTTACCTCTTCCGGAATTTAAAAATCAAAGAAAGGGTCATCACAGGAACCTTTGCTCTTATCGCATCAAATATAGTCGGCGTTTATTTAGCCTATAAGGACTATGCTTATTGGGCATATGCGATCCAAATTGTTTCCTATAGTGGTTTCAATATGCTCGGATTCTGGTATTTTTCCAAATTCAGACCTACTTTCCAGTTCGATTTTAAACCTATTCGTGACATCTTAGGATTTAGCAGCAAAATACTGGTCACCAATATTTTTATCAATATTAATAAAAATATATATGCGGCAATCTTAGGCCGGCATTATACCGCTGAAGAATTGGGATATACCGTGAATCCAAATCGTTGGAGCATCATGGCCCAGAATATATTGACCAATATGGTCAATAACGTGACACAGCCTATTTTAAAGGAAATAGAAGATGACAAGGATAGACAAGTTCGGGTTTTTCGCAAACTTATTTCCTTTACAGCCTTTTTAGCCTTTCCAATGTTATTTGGTTTAACCACGGTAGCACAAGATTTTATTACTATTGCGATCACCGACAAATGGGCGCAAAGCGCCATATTTCTTCAAATATTTTGTATTGGCGCCGCATTTGATTCTGTAAGCAATGTTTTCTCTAACTTAATCATTAGCAAGGGAAAACCTGAAGTTTATATGCGGAATATCATCGTTTTTGGCCTGCTCCAAATTGCCATCCTATTTTTTGGAAAATCATTAGGCCTAGAACTGCTCATTGGATTAACCTCGGCATTAAATGCCCTCTGGATATTCGTTTGGTACATATCAGCCAAACCTTATATGAACTATTCATTTCGTTATCTGCTAACAGATATTTTTGCTTATGCACTATTGGCAGCGATAAGCTGCTTAGCAGCACATTATGCCACCGCAGCCATCGCCAACCTCTATCTTCGGTTTGCAAGTACAATTGGAGTTGCGATATTTGGCTATATCATCGTAAATAGAATCTTTAAACCCAGCATTTTGTTGGAATTATACCACTATTTCCTAACAGTTATCCGAAAAAAATAGATGGCCAGGATTCTCACCATAATCGTCTCTTATAATTTTGAGCCTTGGATTCACAAGTGCTTACCCAGCTTATTGGATTCGAGTTACCCAACAGATATTTTAGTTGTAGACAACAATTCGTCAGACAACACAACACAGATCATAAAAGAAAAGTATCCAACCATAAGACTGATAGAAAGTTCCGAAAATTTAGGCTTTGGAAAGGCCAACAACCTTGGACTTGATATTGTTTTGAAAGAAAAGTATGATTATGCATTTTTGGTCAATCAGGATGCCTGGCTAGATCGGGACTGTATTGCCAACTTAGTGAAAGTCAACGCAGACAATATCGGAATTATCTCACCTATTCATTACGATGGAACCGAAACAACATTGGACTATGGTTTTGCTGTCTATACAAAAAACGCCATCATCGAAAATTCTAATCGAATTTGCACGTTCGTCAATGCTGCATTTTGGTTTATCCCCAATCCGGTGATCCGAAAAGTCGGTGGTTTCGCACCGATCTTTTTCCATTATGGAGAAGATAAAGATTATGCCAACCGCATCAAGTACTACGGATTAATCATTGTTCTCGCTGAAGGAGCCAAAGCCTACCACGATAGGCAACAACGTAAAATAGACCGAAAGGCCTTTCTGAAAAGCGAATTTGTCTATCATTTGACAGAATATTGCAATATCAATTATACTTTTGTAAAAGCTTTTTCCATGGCAATATTGGCAAGTCTAAAGAAAATGGCGTCTTCATTTTTTAAAGGTCATGCTTTTGAAGCAAAAAGCTACTTAAACATTGCTTTTAGATTGCTGGGCAAAACAGGAGCAGTTTACCGTACCCGTGTGACCAACAAAAAAGCCTTCAACAAAATCTATTGATAAATGAACAATACTGCTCCAGTCATACTTTTTGTGTACAATCGTCCTGATCATACAATAAGAACACTCTCAGCTTTAGAAAATAATATATTAGCAGACCAGACCACGCTATACATCTATTCGGATGCTGCAAAAAACGAAAAATCTGTTCAGGCAGTTACTGAAGTACGAAAGATTATCAATAAGCAATGGAACTTTAAAGAGGTCATTGTTGTAGAAAGGACAGAAAATTGGGGTTTGGCAGCCAATGTGATCGATGGTGTTACAAAAGTGGTCAATGCCCATGGAAAGATTATTGTTTTGGAAGACGATCTGGAAACTGCGGTGTTTGCACTAGACTATTTCAATCAGGCACTGGAGCGCTATAAAGATCAAGATCGGGTTATGGAGATTAGCGGTTATGGTTATCCGTTAAAAGATTTAGATAAACTGCCGGAGACTTTCTTTTTTCGGGTCGCCAATAGTTGGGGCTGGGCAACCTGGGACCGCGCCTGGCAACATTTCAATCCCAATATTGATGAACTTGTATCGAATTTTACCGCCGACCAAATACACCAATTCAGTATCGAGGGAAAAGAAAACTTCTGGAAACAAGTGCAGGAATTTAGAGCCGGAAAGATCAACTCTTGGGCCATACGCTGGTACGCTTCTGTATTCAAAAAAAATGGGTTAGTTTTGTATCCAAGGAATTCAATGACGCAAAATATTGGTAACGATGGTTCGGGTACACATACAGCTGCAGAAGCTACGTATCAGGTTACACTAGCGGAAAGTCCTATACGGTATTTTCCGACGGAAATTTCAGAAAACAAGCAAGCTTATGAAGCCATCAAGTATTTCTACGCCCATCGGAAAGGATCTTTATTCAACCGTGGCATCCGATTCCTGAAGAAGAAAATAAATAAATTCAATACATAAAAAACATGTCTGCTCATCCTAAATTTTCGATTATAACTGTCGTTTACAACAATGTGCGTGACATAGAACACACCCTGAAATCTGTTGTCAATCAGAGCTATGATCATATAGAGTATATTGTCATTGATGGACAATCAACCGACGGAACGTTAGAGATCATCCAAAAATACAAGGATAAAATCGCCGTCATCCTCTCCGAAAAGGATAAGGGTATCTATGATGCCATGAATAAGGGTTTAGCCTTAGCAACAGGCGATTATGTTCTTTTTTTAAATTCTGGAGACGAGATCTATGATTTGAATAGCATTGAGAACCTCGCCAAACTGAGCGATAACGCAGATATTCTTTACGGCGAAACAATCCTCGTGGACGACAACAGGAATATTATTGGTGAACGGCGGCACAAGGTTCCGGCTCATTTCGACTGGAAAAGCTTTCGCTACGGCATGAATATCTGTCATCAGGCGATCTACATCAAGCGGGAAATCGCCGAGACATACGATCTCAATTATAAATTATGCGCTGATATTGACTGGGTTATCCGTTGTGCCAAAAAGGCAAAAAAAACGGTCAATGCACAGCAATATGTTGCCCGGTATCTTGTGGGCGGGATGTCAAAACAAAGACATCAGGAATCCTTGAAAGAGCGTTTTGCGATATTCAAACGCTACTATGGAGCCATTCCCAATTTATTCAATCATGGCGTCATTGCGCTAAAAGCAGTTTGGTACCGTCTCAATTATGGAAAACCTCAAGACTAATGTTGAATCCTGAAATTTTAACCGAACTTGTTACAGTCAAGATGCCATTTGGCAAATACCAGGGATACACCTTATGTAATCTTCCTGAGCCCTATCTCGTGTGGTATAACCAAAAAGGCTTTCCAAAGGGAAAACTAGGCCAGCAGTTAGCAACACTCTATGAAATAAAGCTGAATGGCTTGGAATACCTCCTCGAACCTTTGAAGAAAAGGTGACGAGGGTCATTTTATTCCACTTATTATTTTTCGTAGCTTTGCACTAAATTTATTTTTAGCATTAAACGCCGTTTGCAGCGGTATCAATGAATATCATGACACAATATCAAACTTTGCTGTACTATTGTTACAGCCCTATCGAGGATGCCGAAAAATTCGCATCAGATCATTTAGAATTTTGTAAATCACTGGACTTAGTCGGCCGTATCATTGTAGCTGATGAAGGTCTTAATGGAACTGTTTCGGGTACTGTAGAATCCTGTAAAAGCTATATGGATGCCATTTATGCCGATGGTCGTTTCAATAAAACAGAGTTCAAAATTGACGATGTAGATGAACCATCATTCATTAAAATGCATTGCCGCTACAAAGCCGAAATTGTTCACTCTGGTTTGAGAGATCCAAAAGAAATTGACCCCAACCGTCAAACCGGTGTGCACCTTGAACCGAAGGACTTCTTAGCCATGAAAGACCAAGAGGATGTGGTTGTATTGGATGTACGCTCAAATTACGAGCACAATGTTGGTCATTTTAAAAATGCTGTTACCCTAGATATTGACAATTTCCGCGAGTTTCCGGAGAAAATCAAAGAGCTCGAACAATATAAAGGAAAAAAAATATTAACGTACTGCACAGGCGGTATCAAATGTGAGAAGGCATCTGCTCTCTTGTTAAAAGAAGGCTTCGAGGATGTTTATCAATTACATGGCGGCATTATCAAATACGGAAAGGAAGCAGGTGGTGAAGATTTTGAAGGTCAATGCTACGTCTTTGACAATCGTGTTACTGTCGATGTAAATTCTGTCAACCCATCCGTGGTATCAACTTGTTTTAACTGTGGCAAGCAAACCACCAAAATGATCAACTGCGCCAACCCAACTTGTAATGAACATTTCACACAATGTGATGAGTGCGGCTGGGAGATGGATGGATGCTGTTCGCCAGCATGTAAGGAAAATCCCAATAAACGTGAATATGACGGAACAGGATATTATGTCAAGGTACCTCAACCCGTCAATATTGACAAAATCAGCAAAAGAAAACATAAAAATTTTCCACCGAAAGTATCGGCCGAAGATTAATACAAATTGAACAAACAGGAAGCGATCGGAAGTGCAGAACTTCCGACCGCTTCCTGTTTAGGATCTGCACCATCTTAGCTTCATCCCATACTAGTTTTTTTATCAAGAAAAATAATAACCGAACACAGCTTACTTGCCAAACATACCGGCGATTGAATCAAGAATATTGCCCTTTGCCTGCCCATCGTTATTTTTATCAAAAAAACTACCTGCCAATCCGCCCAACATGTCGGTAACACTACCTCCCGATGCCGGCTGCTCAGTTGCTTGCGCCTGTTCTTCTTGGCTACCGCCTAAAAAAGAGCCTAATATACCACCCAACATACCGCCACCTGCATTTTGTTGTGTTCCACCACCAAGCACAGAGCCGATCAGATCACCAATCCCACCGCCGCTTGAAGCCTGCTTTTGTTGCCCTAAATATCCCATTACGATAGGAGCAAGTGTGGCCAGTACACCCGTCACTTGAGAAGAACTCAAGCCTGCTTTATCCGCTATATGCTGTGTCACGACTTCGGTATTTTGGCCGAACATATGGTTGACAATTTTATTACCGTCTTCAGAAACATTTTGCTCCGCTCCTCCCTGTTCAAATAGATCTCCAACTTTATCGAGAATCCCGCTACTGCTATGCTGGTCAATAGCCTTATCAATGTTCTCCGCCTGCCCCTTGTTTTTCGCATTGTAATTCAATGCTGCAATCATCAAAGGAACTGCCGCTGCTACAATCCATTTTGCCTTGGATTCGCTGATACCAGTAATTTTTGAAATAGTCTCTATCGCTTTAGAGCCTACTCCACCTGTAACTAAATCTGTTAAGTTCATAAGTCTTCGTTTATAGTTATATAATGAAGATAACGATTTTTTTTGATGAGTTGAGATAATAGCTGATGATAAAAAAGCCCCATTGGATTACACAATCCAATGGGGCCATTTGAAAATCAATTTTTCAAATTAATAACTTTTATAAATAGCAATATCGTCCAATCCCAACCTTCCGTTATTAATCACATTGTTACTTGTCCCTAATCCAAGTTTGGTAACTCTAAAACGAACCGGCCCCTGAATATTCATTAAGAATACAGCCTGTTTTGAATTCATGCTCTCTGTCGTTGTATGCGCGTCCGAAATAGGCTCGCCTGTTTGCTTCCATGTCGTTCCTCCGTCGGTCGAGTATTCCAACTTGAACGTACACGAACGATCGGTGTAATACGAACCATACCAAAGCGTTACTTTTGAGGCCCCATTCGGCACATCAAAATTCATTTGCACATAACCATCAACACTTAAGTTCTGCTGCATACGGATGGCATTTTTTCCAGAAACGATACGATCACGACCAGCAGTTGTTCCTAGAATAGCCTGATACAGGTTCCATTGCCCCGTTGGAAAGGAGACCGCGTTTTTATCCTTCATATCATAGCTACCTTTCACACTCGCATCTACAGCATCAAAAGTTTCAGGCCAACCTGCATATAACTTACCGCTGGCATAAGCCATATCAGCATAACTCTGCATCCTAACTTGTAGCTTTTCGCCCTCCTTGAATGCAATTCCTCTGAATGATGCACTTGGAGCGATGGACTCCCCAGCAAATGTCGCATTATCTTGTGTATGCAATATAATCTCATTTTTATCACCATCCATTAAGATTTTATCTCCTTTCAACGCTGTCCCAGCTGCGGGTTCAGGTTCAACATCGGCTGTAATATCGATATAGGTTGATTCAAACTCATCAAACTTCGACTTTAGACTGGAAACAGCAACAGGTAATGGGGCAATAGTATTACCAGATGAGTAGACTTTAAGCTGTTGATTATTATCGACTGAAAGAACTAATAAGCCATCTTTTTTAATCAGTTTTGAACCGCTAATATTGATCTGAACCGAATCTCCAAATTTAAATTCAGACGCATTGGGTACCTGAACTAATATTCCACGGCGTTGATTTCGCCAAATATTCTGTACAGCAAGTGTATTTTCTGGTAAATTCTTATTTTCCGCATGCGAAACGACCACTGCTTTGATATGTTCTGCCCCTTGTAGCGAAGACGCATTAAGCTGTAAATCGGCATTTTTATATAGACTGCGTAGCGCATACAACGATATTTCAGGATTTAGCGTCCCTATCGATTCATTGACGTTGTCTTTGATACAGCCGGACAGCAATGCTGACATCGCCAACATACTGCATAGTATTGATTTTAACTTTTTCATTGATTAGTTGATTGAAGGTTGCCACCACATTTTTTCATTTATCCCGTCTCCCCCCATACGACTCACAGCATCCTGATAATTTACTTTGTTTAAAGATTGTACAATTGTTGGATAATTTAAACGTACTGGCATTTTCCCTTGATTCAACAAGCCCGGACCTTTGTATAAATCCAATAATTGGGTTCTACGATATTCGTACCACTGTTGGAAATCCGTAAATAGCATCGCATAGTATTTTTGCAAATGCACCTTTTTCAATTTCGCATGATCACTATCTGTGGGCAGCAACTGAACCTTTGCACTGCTTAGGTAAGATGCTGGCGCTGTTAGCCCCCAGTATTCCATAGCCGCGTTCACCCCCTTTAAATAGGCTCCAGGCGCATCAACCTGAGCATACCCTCTCATACCACATTCAGCAATAATAAATTGCAACTCGGCGTAATTCATGATATTCCCCATATGCGAGTCGGCTTTTAGACTTGTTAAAAGCGTTGATTGTTGCTCGGGGACATTTCCTCTCTGGTATCCGGACTGCATACCGCCATATACTCCTAATGTGGCTTCAGTGGCCCAAATTTTTAATCGTGGGTCTGAAAGGTCCAGCAGATTATTGATAAAAAACTCTGAATAGCCTTTGTTTCCATTAAAATCTATGTCACGGCTATTAAAATAAGGATTCATATAAGGCTGTACATTGGTGTAGTATAAAGCAGCCGTTTCTGCATTGCTTTGCATCACCGGATATTCAGCGGCATTCGTTTCTAATATTTCTTTGATCTTTGCAACGGCATTGGTTTCTGACTTATGTGCTATACGTAGCAATAATCGGAGATATAAAGAATTACCAAATTTCTGCCATTTTCCAGGATCTGAATTAAATATAGGATCCATCGCTAAATTGGTCGATTCGACAGCAACCTTACCTTTCAAAAGCGTATTGGCCTCTTCTAATTTTCTAAAGATATCCGCATAAATATCGGACTGTTTATCAAATACAGGAGTTAAATTACTATCACTATACCCTTTATTGCTGTCTGTATAAGGTACATCACCATACATATCAGTTATTAACGAACTCACCCAAGCATCCAATATAAGCGAAATACCCTGGTATGTCTGGTAACCCTTCTGCTGCCCTTCCCTTGCCTTCTGATAAATGTCGCGTATATTCGTCAACTGTACGTACCATCCGGACCAGGTAGATTCCGCTTCTGACGGTCTGATTTCATACCGTTGAATCTCCAATGCATCATTCACCGTTACAGTCACTTGCATAAGCTCGTTGTTGATGCGCATATTCCGTGATAAATTTGTGTTTAACACATTGAGTAAAGCTGGCGCGATGAGACTTTGTGGCGCTGCCGCAGAAATTGCATTTGGATTTGTATTTATTGCGACAAAATCTTTTGTACAGCTCTGTAGTATCCCACAGGCTGCCAACAAAATAAAAGCTTTTCTTATATTCTTTTTCATAATACGCTGGATTTAAAATGAGAATGATAAATTGACACCCAATGTGCGGGTTGAAGGGAACTGGGCAATCTCTGCGCCCTTCTCAATACCGCTTGAATTTAGCGATCCAAACTCTGGGTCAAATGAAGGCCATTTGGTCATGACAAACAGATCTCTTCCGTACACGCCAATTGATGCGCGCTCAATTTTCAAGCGTTCAACAAAAGACTTAGGTAATGTATAGTCAAATCTGACCTCACGAAGCTTTATAAAGTCCGTGGAAAACGTATTTGATTCTATATTATCCCGGTTAAAATGTTTAGCATAATAATCTCCAGCAGACGCAACAACTGTATTCTTGCTGTAGCTTCCATCACTATTCTTCACAACACCATCGCCGATAATACCATTATATCGTCCCGGAATTGTCTTTTTTAATTTTCCCTCTTCCATCAATACGGCATGCGTCAACGAATATCCCACTCCGCCGAATTGACCATCAAATAAGAAATTAAATCTAAATCCTTTGTATTTAAATTCATTCCCCCAACCAAATTTGGTGGTTGCATTTGGATTACCGATATACATGTTCTGTTGGGACAATACAGGAAGTCCATTTTCATAAATAATTTGACCATCCTGATTTCGCTCATATCCGAGTCCATAGATATCACCAAATCGTTTACCAGGTATGGCCACAATTGTTCCTCTACTTCCAAACAACGTGGATAGCACTAATTCTCCTTGCAGATCTGCAGGTATGGAAATAACTTTCGAATCATAGCTCGTAAAATTTCCATACATATTCCAATTTAAGCCATCTTTCTTCTTGATAATATCGCCAGAAAGCGCAATCTCTATCCCTCTATTCCGTACCTCTCCAGCATTCGTAATCTGATTTCTGAAACCGCTTGAAGGATCCAGCGGAGACTCAATAATCTGATCAAATGTCGAGTTTGAATACAGAGTAAGATCTAATCTAAGTCGATCTCTGAACATTCTAAAATCTGTTCCTACTTCATAAGAACGCGTACTTTCGAACGTCAGATTTTCATCTGGAACGGTGGTTGGATTTGTAAGCCCTCCAGTGGTCCCCTCAACACTACGGTAACCATAAGAGTTTAGATAAGCCCGTTTTCCTCCACCTCCGACTTGAGCAATCGATGCTCTGACTTTCCAAAAATTTATCGCTTTTGGCAGGTTTAGCAATTGGGAAATAACAAAACTTGTATTAAGCGAAGGGTATATAAATGGTTTAACTTCATTCCGTTTCGGAGATGCTAATGTACTCGCCCAGTCGATACGATTCGTTGCATCGACAAAAATCATATCCTTATAACTATAATTTAGTAAGGCATATAAGCTATTGGCTGCATATTCCTCGCGGTAAGGTAAATAAACGATTTTTTCCCTCGCATTGGCAAAATTATATTGGTTTGGATAAATAAGACTATTAGCGTAAGCATCATCTTTAATATACTTATTGTGCATCAATGAACCTCCAACCGATGCGCCAAATTTGTGAATATTGTTCCGTTGATTGTTATATTGCAATAAAAAGTCGGAAGTAATTTCCTGGTTATTGATGGACTGCTCCCGGTAATAGCCATAAGCATATTTATAGGTATCAAATGGCCTGGATTGTTTGCGTTTATCATAGCTCCAATCGATTCCTGTCCGCACCATCAAATTCAACTCCTTATTGAATTTATAATCGGCCTGTAAATTTCCAATAATATTGTTTTTATCCTGCGCATTGATCATATCATAAGATATGGTTCTTGGATTATCCAACAGGTTTGAAAACGGAGTCATCTGTTCAATTCCTTCCTTTCCTGGAATCCAATTCTGCTCTAGCCAAGCTGCATTCACATTCGGCACAATGCCCCGTACAAAGTACATGTAACTTTGATTGTTATAACCGCTATTTGGTAAATTGTCTGATCCTCTATTATTAAAATTAATTTTTGTTGAGAGGCTCAGTTTATCCGTCACCTTGTTATTGAACTGCATAGCGATGGTATTCCGATTATAACCCATGTTGGGAATAATCCATTTGTTCGTTACGTTGGTATATGAAAACCGTGAACTGGTCTTTTCAGTAGCACCAGAAATACTGATCGAATTAGTAGACGTGAGCTCCGTTTGGAAAAGATCCTTTCGGTTATTTTCATAGGGTCTCCATAATGTCCGCTCTGGAGGTGTCAAACGATAGAAATTAGGATCGTACTGGTAATAATACTGTCCATCAAATTTGGGTCCCCAAGCAGAAGATGTACTTAAAGTACTTGCACCATCCTCTGACTGTCCGTAGGAATAATAAAGATCCTGATCAATCGCACCTTGACCATATTCGTATTGATAATCGGGCCATCTGTTAATTGTCCCAATTGCCGTATTCGAATTAACGGATACACCAATTTTATTTTTAGCCCCTTTTCCCTTTTTTGTGGTAATAATCACAGCGCCATGTGCGCCACGGGAACCATAGAGCGCTGAAGCGCCTGGTCCTTTCAATACTGAAACGGACTCGATATCATCCGGATTAATATCCGCCAATGATGTTCCAAAATCTACAGGAGAATCACTATCCAAATAATTGGAACTACCATTACCGGTCATCCGCGTCCCTCCTCCCATGACAACACCATCCACAACAATCAATGCGGAATTATCGCCCGTAAAAGATGTTTCCCCTCTTAAAATAATCTGATTGGATCCCAATGGCCCCGCACCCGACTTTACCAAATTCAAACCAGCGACTTTTCCTGTTAGAGCATCCGTCCAGTTGTTTGAAATTGCATTCGTCAATTCCTCGCCTTTGACCGTGCTTATGGAATAGCCTAATGCCTTCTCTTCTCGCTGTATGCCTAGCGCTGTCACAACGACTTCATTGAGCGCCTCCGATCTCGCACTTAAAAAAATTTTAGCATTCAATTGGGCTGACGAAAAAGTTTGCGTTTCAGCTTCGTAACCGATTAGCTGAAAACGGATTGCTGTCCCTGATTCTACTTCAATATCGAAATTACCATTTCTGTCCGTCGCTCCTTTAACTACACCCGCTGCAAGGATTGATACGGATGCCAAAGGTTCTTTCGTCTGATTATCGACAACTTGCCCTTTTACTCTAATCTTGGTCTGCTTAACTGCATGCACAGCTTGATCAGATCCTAGTGGAGCCGCCATTGCTGTAAAATCCATATTACAGGCAATTGCTAATGCCACAAATAGCACTTTCGACGAGGAGTGCCTTAGATTAATTTGGATAGGGTTAATACTAAACATAGTTATTGGTGTAAATTGTTAATTTTCAATTTGGCACAAAAATATATTCTTAACAAAAAGTTTGTTTTAACTTAATGTTTTCTTTTTGTTAACAATTGTTTCGAATAGTATTTCCTTTTATCATACTATTACCGTTTTAATAAAATGCTTTGAAGTTCACCCTGAAGGGATTATCATGCATTAGGCACGCTTTTAAGCGATCTTTCGTTGGTTATTTTATATTTACAAATCGAAAATAATTAATAATATTTAAAAAACGAAATAAATCGAAATTATTTAAAAACCAATATTAGTATAAAAAACAACACTCAATTGATCCTGAAGAAAACAAAAAGAGCCCAAACTTTCGTTGGGCTCTTTATTACAATAGAAGCGTTAAGGCTTAAGCATTCTCGAAACTCCACTTCACATAGTTAATGTTCTTGTCATGCGCCAAATACTTCCGTTCGTAGTATGTCTTAATGGATAAAACATTATCCACTAAGTCCGAATGGTAAAGATCTGTCGTTTCTTTATATTTTTTCAACCCCTGTAAATCGATCTGCTCCAGTGTGTAAGCATAAAAGCCATCATTATCTGTTTTCAGATTCATCATTCCCTCAGGCTTCATAATGACTTTATAACGATCCAAAAACTTTGGCCCAGTCAATCGTTTCTTTTCACGGCTATCTTGTGGTTGTGGATCCGGAAAGGTAATCCAGATTTCATCAATTTCATTTTCCGCAAAATGTTCAAGGATGGTCTCAATTTGTATCCGAAGAAAAGCAACATTCCGAATTCCATCCTCCAAAGCTGTTTTGGCTCCACGCCAAATACGATTACCTTTAAAATCGATACCTATAAAATTTTTCTCAGGAAATAATCTTGCCAGATTAACAGTGTATTCTCCTTTACCACAAGCCAGCTCTAAAACAACCGGATTATTATTACCAAATTGTTTCTCAGCCCATTTTCCTTTATATTCTTTGCCTGCGTCAAGTTGGATTACATTTTCAAAAGTAGCAACTTCGGCAAATTTACGTAGTTTGTCCTTTCCCATTTTTAATAAATATCCCGCAAAAATAACCTTATATTCCCGCTAAAAAAAATAAATCTGAGAGACAGCACGAATACCGCCAATTACAGAACAATCCGAAGGCCTATAGCATACACAGTAGTTCATAAATTGCATCCACACGGGCGAATTATATTGCATATAAAAAGCAATTTATCTAAGTTTGCAGGAATCAATAACTTATCGTGGAGAAAGACGCTAAAATTTATATAGCAGGCCATCGTGGAATGGTCGGATCGGCAATTCATCGCAAATTATCGGAGCTTGGATACAATAATATTGTCACACGCACATCTTCCGAATTAGATTTGCGCAACCAGCAAGCAGTCGCTGATTTTTTCGATCAGGAAAAACCGGACTATGTTTTCTTAGCCGCAGCCAAAGTTGGCGGGATCATGGCGAACAACACCTATCGCGCTGATTTTATCTACGAGAATATGGCTATACAGAATAACGTCATCAAATCTTCCTACGATAATAAGGTTAAAAAATTAATGTTCTTAGGCTCAAGCTGTATCTATCCAAAAATGGCTCCGCAGCCTTTGAATGAAGACATGCTACTCACGGGCACGCTGGAGTCTACAAATGAGCCTTACGCAATTGCTAAAATCGCGGGAATAAAAATGGCGGAAGCTTTCAGGGATCAGTATGGATGCAATTATATCTCCGTTATGCCAACAAATCTTTACGGAATTAACGACAACTACCATCCGCAAAATTCACATGTCTTACCGGCCTTGATCAGAAGATTTCATGACGCTAAAATCAATCAGCTCCCTGAAGTTATGATCTGGGGAACAGGGACTCCCTTACGGGAATTTCTTTTTTCCGATGACCTGGCAGATGCCTGCGTCTTCTTAATGAATAATTATGACGAGAAACAATTTATCAACATTGGCATTGGCGAAGATTTAAGCATTAAGGAACTTGCCGAATTGATTAAAGACGTCATTGGTTACCAGGGAAATATTTCCTTCGACAGTTCCAAACCTGACGGAACGCCGCGAAAACTCATGGATGTCTCAAAACTACATGCGCTGGGCTGGAAACATCGAGTTAACCTTCGGGAAGGCATTCAACTAGCTTATGCGGATTTTTTGAAGAAAGAAGCAAACGCTTCCGAATAAATCCAACGCGATCGCATTAGTAGGTCTCGCTATAGGAAGGAATTCCGTACTCGTTAACCTCATCCTTGATAACTGCATTCTCAGCTTGGGTAGCTTTATTTTTCTTTTTTTTCTTGGGACGAATAAAGCTTGTTAATTTACCAATGAGACCGGTGATTTTATCTTGATTGATCTGGCCGACAGCACGCTCTGACAACAGCAACATTAGCGCTTTCTTTAAAACGCCCGTATTTTTTAGGAACAACCTATTCATAACAAAGGGCACGCCAATACGTAAGGTCTTTGTTAGCCAATCAGAATCTGGATTATTACTTTTGGCAAACATCTGCTGTATAATATTCGCACCCGGGATATTATTTTTTAAGGAATTAAAAAAACGGAAGGGGGCCTCTATTTTATTGTTAAGCAATGTAAATTGAGCCTTTAGATATAGCTCCTGCTCATTCTTTAATGTCTTTAAGCGCAATATTTCAGCTTTAAGTTCCTGTAAATTACGTATTTTGGTCTGTTTATTGTTCATTTGTAGCCCTTTCTCTATCAAGTTTTTCTTTATGCAGTCCTTCCTCTTCTTCCTCAATTTCATCGTTCCATTTAGCCAAAAAACGTCGAATGGAGAGATCCATAAATTTTGATTCCAGCATAGGCTCAAAAACGCGGATTAGGATAATGATCACTAAGAAGATACCTGCTGTTGCCAAAAAACCTAATGAATAACTACCCAATAACTCTCCCAGCCAAAAACCTAGTGCTAAGCATAAGAAAAACAGAACAAATAAAGTAAAAATAAGCTTAGTTGCATCTACCACTAAGCTTGCAATTAAACGAGATGATCGTTCAATTGTTTTTAATTTAACAAGTTTAAATTGGGAGTCAATATACTCCTTGGTCTTTTGAAACGTACCACTTAGTGAAAATTTTTCTTCTTCCATGCATCTAAAATTTATTCAGGCTATTTCAGCCCATAACTAAAAAAACGAAAACGCTGTATCTTATAACCGCAACACAGCACTACTCTATACCCATGAAGAGCGCGCAGCTATCGTAAAAACAGCTATCTCGCGAAATAGCCTGATAATATGTACTCTACACCAATTATTCTTTTGAATAATCTGCGAACTATGCATGTTCGATGATATCATCATCCAGCACTTCTTCTGCCTGATTTAACTTCCCTTTTAACGTAGAAACAATCTTCTCTTTGAAATCATTCAACTGATCAAATTGCTCCTCTGCTCTTTCCCGAATAGCATCACTCAAATCGCTTAATGAATCATTTATTTTATCTCTTGTATCCGACCCTTTGTCTGGAGCAAATAAAACTCCCAAAGCTGCACCCGCGGCAAGACCGGCTAATAACGCCAAAGCTACTTTACTTGTGTCATTCATTTCTTTTTCTTTTAAAGTTCTAAATCTATTACGAAGAATCTAGTCCTCGTTAATAATACAATTAACAAAGCAAATCGTTTGCCAAACAATGCTTTTTATCCGTTATTAATAAGGAACTATATTAACAATATAATCATTTTTTTCGGTAATCTTGGATCCTCCATCAATATTTCACCCGACAATTATTAACTTACTCAATTTTTTAGTATCTTTAAATCAGTCGATTATGAAAATTATGCTAAATAAAACCTATTGCAGCGCCGTCTATGGGATAAATGCCTGCACTATTACCGTCGAGGTAATCGTATCTACTGGCCTCCATTATTATATCGTTGGCCTGCCTGACAATGCCGTTAAAGAAAGCTTAAGACGTATCGAAAGTGCCATTAATTCCTGTCAACTTCACATGCCACGCCAAAAGATCGTTGTCAACTTGGCACCCGCAGATATTCGTAAAGAAGGTTCAAGTTACGACCTATCAATTGCAATAGGCATATTAGCATCTTCCGGCCAAATCACAAATATCCGTCTGGAAGACTATCTTATTTTAGGCGAGCTATCATTAGACGGAAGTATTAAGCCCATACGTGGTGTTCTACCAATTGCATTACAGGCGCGCAAAGAAGGGTTTAAAGGAATAATATTACCTAAAGCCAATGCAAAAGAGGCAGCTATCGTCACTGAAATCGATGTTATTGGTGTAGAAAATCTGACCCAAGTAGTGGAATTTCTCAATCATACTGTAACAATCGAGCCTACAAAAGTTAACATACAAACATTTTTTCAGGATGATACGGCCATTTATGACGTCGATTTCTCTGATGTACAAGGACAGGAGAATATCAAACGAGCGCTGGAAATCGCAGCATCTGGTGGACATAACCTTATTTTAATAGGTCCACCAGGAGCAGGAAAAACCATGTTGGCAAAAAGACTACCAACGATCCTTCCCCCACTCAATATGACCGAATCGCTGGAAACGACCAAAATACACTCTGTGTCTGGAAATCTAAAGGCGAAAGACTCCCTCGTCACTGCACGGCCCTTTCGTTCTCCACATCATACAATATCCGATGTGGCCATGGTAGGGGGTGGCTCAAATCCATTGCCGGGTGAAATTTCTTTATCCCACCATGGCGTATTATTCCTTGACGAATTGCCAGAATTCAAACGGAGCGTCCTCGAAGTCATGCGTCAGCCTCTTGAATCACGGCAGATTACCATATCAAGGGCAAAACTCACGGTGGATTATCCGGCGAGCTTCATGCTCGTTGCCGCCATGAACCCCTGTCCCTGTGGCTATTTCAATCACCCCGAAAAAGAATGCATATGCGGCAGTAATACCGTACAACGTTATTTAAGTAAAATATCGGGGCCCCTTTTAGACCGTATCGATCTGCATATTGAGGTGACACCTGTACTTTTTGACCAACTGAGTACGACACGTATAGCCGAAGACAGCCGTACTGTGCGAACTCGAGTCATTCAAACACGCGAAATTCAAAAGGAACGGTTCGATTCTTTTCCAGACATCCATTGTAATGCCCAGATGAGTACACAATTGACCCGAGAAATATGTCAGATTGATGAGCCCGGAAGGAAGTTACTTAAAACGGCTATTGAACGTCTGAGCCTATCTGCAAGAGCATACGATAGAATACTCAAAGTTGCTCGAACAATCGCTGATATGGAGCAAAGTAAAATGATCGAAAATCATCATCTCGCCGAAGCGATCCAGTATAGAAATTTAGATCGGGAAACCTGGGGTGGAAAATTTTAAAACTGAGCCAAACAATGCTTAATAACCCAAGGGAAACAGATAATCGTCAAGATCAGACCCGACAATGCGCCAAAGAAATGAGCATCGTGATTTATACCATCTTGCGCTTTTTTTGACGCCCACACACAGTAACCTAAAAACAAAAATGCAAACAGATAAGCCGGCATCGGTATAATCATCATCACACCAATGGTAATTTTCGGATCGAAAAGAATGTAGCTAAACAGAACCGCACAAATCGCACCTGAAGCGCCTAAACTATAGTAACCGGGGTTATTTTTTTGCTGGATGATTGTTGGAATATCGCTCAAGATTAAACTACCGATATAGATTACGGCAAATAAAATATGACCGTATGGACTTGCTTCTGCAAGTATGCGCTCCAAACCAAATGCAAAATAATAGAAGGTAAGCATATTAAACAGCAGATGCCCCCAATCTTTATGCACAAAGCCACTGGTAAGGATGGTATACCATTTTCGATTACGTGCGATACTATACGGATGCAACATCAGTTTACCGTAAAGTTGTTCATGTGAAAACGTATAGATACTGGTAGCGAGCGTAAAAAAGAAAATAATACTCGCAACAGGCATTTCTGTTAGATAATATAATAGCATAGTAATTCCTAGAATCGATCCTCTAAAAGTAAAACGTAAAGTTCTTTTGGTCCATGTGCGCCCAAAACCAATCTTTTCTCGATATCAGCCGTCCTGGAGGGGCCGGTAATTGTCGAAATCATTGTCGGGATTTCCTGACCGTAACGCTTCTGCATATAAGCTAAAGCATCCTTAAGATCCCAAACCAATTGCGAAGCTTTGGCAATGACAATATGAATTGGAGGATATATACTCAACCTGCGTCCTGAAGCATTTGCATTACTCACCATAACACTCCCATTACGTGCAACCAATGCTTCACATGAGGTAATGCTCGCATTTGCTGATTCAAAATCTTCCGCTGTTTTTAAAAAAGGGAAACCATATGGACTGAGTAAATTTTGAACACCTTGTTCCCAAGCGTATATATTTTTGATATTATTCTCCTCGGTCAATAAAATCAGATTTTCAATCAGACCGATCTCACCATCACAATACAGAAACTTGCCTCCCGCAGCAGTCAATTCGCGAACAAAAACAATATCCACCAACTCATCCTCTTCTTTATAAAGCGGCGTTTCTTTGAAATTGGGATGTGGATTATCGTTTTTCTGTAGTAATGCCTGACGTACTCGTTTTAACATTATCTCTTTCGCTGTTGCGTTCTTCACGTTCATGGCGCAAATATATATAAATGCAGCGCTAGAGTGATCTAGCGCTGCAGCATTCAAATTAATTCAAATTATTGGAGGGTGTTTCTGAACTCTGCCCTTCGTTAGATCGCGCTTCGTCCGGATGAACATCCAACGGTAAATCTGTCTGTGGAACTCCACCACCATCAGCACCATTCACAAACTCCTCGTAAGTAGTCTTGGTTTCAAATGGACGTTTACCTAATATCTCTTCCAAGTCCGACTGAAAAAGAATCTCTTTTTCCAATAGCTTTTCTGCTATTTTAATCAAACCCTCACGTTTATCCAGCAATAACTGTTTGGTACGTGCATAGACGTCATTAATTAAGTTACGTACCTCTGCATCAATCAGCTCTGCCGTTTTGTCAGAATATGGTTTTTGGAAAGATGCTTCAGAACTATCTCGGAAGGAAACATTGCCAACTTTATCATTCATACCGTAGATTGCTATCATCGCATACGAAAGTTGCGTGATACGCTCTAAGTCATTTTGAGCACCTGTTGAAATTCTTCCAAAAGTAATATCTTCAGCGACACGACCACCCATAGTCATACATAAACTGTCTATAAGCTGTTCTGTCGTATATAGGAACTGCTCACGGGGAAGGTACTGTGCATAACCCAAAGCAGCGACACCACGTGGCACAATAGACACTTTCACCAAAGGATCGGCGTGCTCTAAAAACCAGCCCGCAATAGCGTGTCCAGCCTCATGATAAGCAACAATACGTTTCTCTTCCGGAGAGATGATTTTGTTTTTCTTCTCAAGACCACCGATCACACGATCAACGGCATCCTGAAAATCCTGCATATCAATCTCGGGTTTATTTTTACGGGCAGCAATAAGGGCTGCTTCGTTACACACGTTGGCAATTTCAGCTCCCGCAAAACCAGGTGTCTGCGCCGATAATTTTTTTGCATCGACCTCAGCCGATAATTTCAACGGCTTTAGATGCACTTTGAAAATTTGCTCACGGCCAATCAAATCCGGTTTATCAATAGAAATTTGACGGTCAAAACGTCCTGGACGCAACAATGCTGTATCCAGTACATCGATACGGTTAGTAGCCGCTAAAATAATAACGCCTGAATCCGTACCGAAACCATCCATCTCCACCAATAATTGGTTCAATGTATTTTCACGCTCGTCATTACCGCCCATCATCGAGTTTTTACCACGAGCACGACCTATAGCGTCAATCTCATCGATAAAAATGATACATGGCGCTTTCTCTTTCGCTTGCTTAAACAAATCGCGAACACGCGATGCACCTACACCCACAAACATTTCGACAAAGTCAGATCCGGATAGCGAGAAAAATGGCACTTGAGCCTCTCCGGCTACAGCTTTAGCCAATAAAGTCTTACCCGTTCCCGGAGGCCCTACAAGCAAAGCGCCTTTCGGAATTTTACCCCCTAGATTGGTATACTTACGTGGATTTTTTAAGAAATCCACAATCTCCATAACTTCTTGTTTCGCCTCTTCAAGACCAGCAACATCATTAAATGTGATATTGATCTGCGATTCTTTATCAAACAACGTCGCCTTAGATTTACCTATATTAAAGATCGCACCGCCACCGCCGCCAGCACCACCGCCCATACGACGCATCAAGAAGATCCAGATTGCAGCCAATACCAACAACGGCAACATAAACGTTATAAACCAGCTTGCCCAAGGGTTGGAACGATCATCATAAGTCAACTGGACCTTTGGTGTACCTGGCGTTAATTCCGCTTGCGATGCAGCTAATTTCTTTTCTAAAACATCGGGAGAGGCATCCTTAAAAATATATTGTGGCCCCTTGTCTTCCTGTCCTGATAGACTTGGAAGCGGATCAGCAGCTTTTGTAGCGTCTTTAAAACTTGGGTTATCTTTCCAGCCCTTTTTTAAATAGACCTCCACTTCGACAAGATCATTCTTTTTATAGGCGACGAGACGCTCTACAGCGCCTGTATTCAACATACGTGTCTCAAAATCACTATAGCTAACTTCCTTAGCTGGGCTTTCTCCAAAAACGTACTGTAAGGCAAAAAAACCTAAAAACATGGCAATCATAAGCCACACAAAATTGAATTTTGGCGGTTTCGGGCTTACCTTACTACTCGGGATTTTTTTCATTATATCGTAATTATATTTTCTTTATAAATTTTTTCGTTGAGAACAATTAAGCGCTTTGGAAATGCTGTACTTCTGCATCTCCCCATAAATCCTCGATACCATAATGCGCTCTTTTTTCGGTCTTAAAGATATGTACAACCACATCCACAAAATCCAAAATCAACCATTCACCATTGGATTGTCCTTCTTTATATTGGGGTTCTTGACCAAATGCCTTATAGACTTCTTCTTCGACACTCTTTGCTATCGCATTCACCTGAATGTTAGAGTCGGCATGACAAATCACAAAATAATCGGAAACAGAACTGTGAAGATCTCTTAAATCCAAGCGAACGATCTCGTTTGCTTTCTTTTCTTGCATACCATAAACGATAATTTCTGATAGACGTTGGGACAATTCTGAACTTTTATTTTTACTCATTAAAAAATGTGATAGTTTTGACTTAATATTTATTTAATACTTTCAGTTTGCAAAATAACAATATTTCGGGACTTATCATCGGTCAAAATACAATATATCTTGACAAAGTCGCCTCTACAAACGATTATCTCAGGGAATTATTGTCAAATTTCAAGCCACTAGCTGAGGGGACTGCCATTTTAGCAGAAGAACAATTTCAGGGCAAGGGGCAGCGTGGAAGCTCCTGGGTCAGTGAACCAGGGAAAAATCTAACAACATCGATCCTCTTAAAGCCTCATTTCCTGCCCATAGCGGAACAATTTGCGCTTTCCGCCACAATCGCCATTGCAACCGTCAATTGGCTGAAAAGCAAAACCGAGCAGCCTGTAGCCGTGAAATGGTCCAATGATATTTACGTCAATTCAAAAAAAATAACAGGCATTTTAATAGAAAATAAATTAAAAGGCAGTAAAATAGACCACGCAATTATTGGCATTGGTGTAAATATTAATCAAATTAATTTTGACACAGCAACAACAATAACCTCGCTCGCCTGCCTGACCGATCGACAGGATTACAACATCAAGGAACTGGCACAGGAGTTATTCCAAGTGATCCAACAGGAGTACCTGAACCTGTATAAGGAGGGCGCTCAATATCAGTTAAACCGCTACAACGCGTTATTGTTTTGGAGAGGTGAAGAAAGACCATTCCTAGTCGACGGCATCAAAAAAACTGGCATTATTCAACAGGTGTCTAATGACGGGAAGCTACTGGTTCTTTTGGAAGACACCTTGCGCGAATTTGATATCAAAGAAATTACACATCTTATTACTTAATCTTTACAAAAAAAGGATAACCCATTTTAGGATTGTCAAACCTTTGTTCTAAATTTGTCAACAGCGTGATTAAACCTTTATTCACCCGAAGTATCAAAGAACAAGAACACACTGCAATCATTGTAGTGAAAAAGGAAAGAACAAATTAAATTCTGATGAAAAAGTTAATACTGTTAATGACTGTGGTAATTTTTGCAGTTACGGGAGCATTCGCTCAGATTCACAAACCGGTAAAATGGACTGTGGCGAGCAAAAAGTTAAATAACAAAGAAGCTGTAGTTTATGTAAAAGCTACAATCCAAAATGGATGGCACATATATTCACAAAATGTGAAAGATGGTGGCCCAATTCCAACTTCTTTCAACTTTGCTAAAGCGGCAGATTATACATTGGTAGGTAAAACTGCAGAGCCGAAACCAAAAGTAAAACACGAGGATGTATTTAAGATGGATGTTGGTTATTTTACAAACGAGGTAATTTTCCAACAAAAAGTAACTTTAAACAAAGGAACTGCCACCGTTAAAGGCACTGTTGAATGGCAAGCATGTGATGCATCACAATGTCTTCCTCCAGACGAATATGCTTTTGCTGTGACAATCAAATAGTAAAAATGATTCTACACGGATAAATTAATAAGGCGATTCTCATCGCCTTTTTTTATTTTTGACCATAACATCAGAAATTCATACGCATGTTAAAAAACACATTCATTCTACTTTTAATTGCTTTTTTCAGTCTTTCTTTAACGACAGCAACTTTTGCCTCCGCACAAGATAGTTTAACAAGTACAGAAGGACTTCAATTTGAATCATCACCGGATACAGCTACCGCTGTTGAAGCGGTACCTGAGGATCTAAATTTTACAACTTCACCTGACACAATGGTTAGTCAGGACAGCAGCAAAATAGCTCCTGTTAAGGCAAACGCTCCCTCCGGGCAAGAATCAAGTAAAAAATCACTTTGGAGTATCTTTATCGCAGGATTAGTTGGCGGCTTCGCAGCGCTACTCATGCCATGTATATTTCCAATGCTCCCACTTACCGTAAGTTATTTTACAAAACAGGCTGGAAGCCGCGCAAGCGGTATCAGCAAGGCACTCCTCTACGGTCTCTTTATTATTGTGATCTATGTCGCTTTAGGAATGATTATTACCATTTCCTTTGGTTCGGATGCATTGAATGCTTTATCCACAAATGGGGTATTTAACTTCCTATTCTTCCTCTTATTAGTTGTTTTCGCCGCATCCTTTTTTGGTGCTTTTGAAATCACGTTACCGAGTTCTTTTGTCAATAAAATGGATGCCAAATCCGACAAAGGCGGTCTCGTAGGGCTTTTCTTTATGGCATTCAGCCTTTCACTGGTCTCCTTCTCCTGCACTGGCCCCATTATTGGCACCTTATTGGTCGAAGCGGCCTCAAAAGGAGAACGCCTAGGTCCCGCAATCGGTATGCTTGGCTTTTCTATAGCACTTGCAATTCCTTTTGGCTTATTTGCGATGTTCCCTTCGATGTTAAAATCCCTGCCAAAATCTGGTGGCTGGTTAAATTCGGTGAAGGTTGTACTCGGCTTCTTAGAGCTCGCACTGGCACTGAAATTCTTATCAAATGTAGATTTGGCCTACCATTGGAATTGGCTGGATCGGGAGGTGTTCTTATCGCTATGGATTGCCATCTTTAGTATGATGGGCTTATATCTTATTGGAAAGATTAAATTTTCACATGACAGTGAATTAAAATTCCTCTCCGTACCGAGAACTATTCTCGCTATCATTGTATTCTCCTTCGTTATCTATATGGTACCGGGGCTATGGGGAGCTCCCCTAAAATCAATTTCAGCTTTCTTGCCACCCTCGGCAACACAGGACTTTGACCTGTCGGCAGGAATAGCAGCCGCTCCCGCACACAGTGATGGTAAAGTCAAAAAATACGCGGATATTTTTCACGAACGCGGTACACCAAAAGGATTTGATCCATATTATGATTATGATCAGGCCTTGGAAACAGCAAAAGAACTGAATAAACCTGTATTGATAGATTTTACAGGTTGGAACTGTGTTAATTGCCGAAAAATGGAAGCAAATGTATGGACTGATCCTGCCGTTGCCAAGCTATTGAAGGAAGAATTTATAATGGCCGAATTGTTTGTCGATGATAAAACAGAATTACCTGCAAACGAACAATTCGTTTCAAAATACAGTGGCAAAAAAATCAAAACGATAGGGAATAAAAACAGTGATTTCCAAGCCTCAGCTTTCGACAGCAATTCGCAACCACTCTATGTTATCGTCGATGCATCGGGCACCGTATTGGTTCCAAAAACTGGTGCAAACTATAATATTGCGGAGTACACTGCGTTTTTACAGAGCGGAATTGACGCCTTTAAGGCAAAAAAATAGTCTGTATACAGCAGAAGGTATGCTTAGAGAATAACAGCAGAGAACATGCGATTATTAAATTTGCATTATCTTTAGCTCACACTTAGATGATTGCAGTTAAAAAAGCGATTGCTTGTTCTTAATAGCGATATTGGCGACTTCTAATAACGGAAATATAATTGTATATACGCTTAAAAATAGCTAAGTTTGAGTACGTATGAGTAACATTAAAAAAATTGCTGTTTTGACATCTGGAGGAGATGCTCCAGGAATGAATGCTGGTATCCGCGCTGTTGTTAGAGCGGGGATCTACAATAATCTTGAAGTATTTGGGGTACGCAGAGGTTATGATGGTCTAGTTAATGGTGAGATTATCCCTATGGATGCTAAATCTGTAGCCAATATCATACAACGTGGTGGTACTATCCTAAAAACAGCCCGCAGCGAAGCTTTCAAAACAATTGAAGGACGTAAGCAGGCCTATGAAAATTTACGCAGCCACGGTATTGATGCCATGGTTGTTATCGGTGGCGATGGTACATTTACCGGCGCATCCAAATTTATCGAAGAATTCGATTTTCCTATCATCGGTCTTCCGGGCACAATCGATAACGATTTGGCCGGTACAGACTTCACTATTGGCTATGATACAGCCATTAATACAGTTATCCAAGCCGTAGACAAAATTCGCGACACCGCCGAGTCTCACGATAGACTTTTTGTGATTGAAGTGATGGGCCGCGACTCTGGTCTTATCGCCGTCCGTTCTGGTATCAGTACCGGTGCTGAAGCAGTACTGGTTCCTGAGTTTGAGGTAGACTATGATGCGATTATGAAAAGACTTGACAAAAGCCGTAAAAATAAATCATCCCGCATTATTATTGTCGCTGAAGGCGACAAAGAAGGCGGGATGGTGGTATCGGAAAAAATCAAGGAAAATTTCCCGCACTACGACGTTAGATTATCTATTTTAGGACATATTCAGCGTGGCGGAAGCCCTACTTGCATGGATCGTGTACTGGCCAGCAGGCTTGGAATTGCCGCGGTAGAGGCTTTACTACAAGGCCGCAGAGGTGAAATGGCCGGACTGATTTGCAGTGAAGTAAGATTCACTCCTTTTAAGAGCGCCATCAAGCATAACGTAAAAATGAATGAAGATCTGCTTCGTATCATTGAAATCCTTTCGTTGTAAATGATCTAGTTTATTCTTGACTAACAATAAAAAAAGAGTATACATCGTGATGTATACTCTTTTTTTATGCCTTGCGTTGCTAGATTTGTCCAAATTCTTTGGTAAGGCCTGATACCTGAACGGTCATATTCCATAAAGGCATATGAGCATCATATCCTGCCAGTTGTTATTTAAGCAAATTATTGCGGTATTCTTCAGATACCGGCGGCAACTGAATGGCCTGACCTGCTTTGGCCATCGAGTCCGCAAAATGATTCGTATTGCTGATCGCCTGTTCATATGCCTTAATAACCTGCTCCGATAGGTGTAGCACCTTTGGATCTTTAAGATCAACGCGGTATTGATTATTTTCCAGTGTAACATGCTGATAAAAACGATATGCCGCAGCTTTTAATTGGCCCAGCTCCTGTTGCGACAACTGATCGATCCGGGCATTAGGCGGCAACGTAACATCGATAAATGTCGTGTCTTTAGCCAATTGATCAATCGGGTGATCCAAAGGTATGGCATGCAACGCCTCTAGGTTGACAACAGGAATTCCCTTATCTTGATCGCCACCGCAGGAAGCAATCACCGTCCCCAAGAATATACCCAAAATTACTGTTTTCTTCATCTTTACAATTTTATAACCCCAATAGCGCTGATCACCATGTTTAAATACCTAGGATTCATCATCCCCTAATCCGGCTGTTACGAGGATATAGCGGTTTCACGCAATCATTCGCTATAGCAGCAGACGAAGTTAGCAAATTCATTCAATGTTTTGCAGTCGTCACACTATTCGCCTTTTAGAGTCGTCAATTAGTCGCGGCGCCAAAAAAGCGATTGGATGAGGACGACTATAAAAAGAAACCCCTAATCGCAGACTCAGTTCACCTGAGTATAACAATTAGGGGCTATTCCAATGCCTAATGGCAACTAGATATCAGTTTACTTTAGCAATTCAGCTAACTTCGCTTCCAAAGCCTCACCTCTTAAATTTGATGCGACAATTTTACCAGAAGGATCAATTAAGAAGTTTTGCGGAATACCACGTACTTCGTACAATTTTACCGGAGCGGATTTCCAGCCCTGTAGGTCCGAAACGTGTGGCCATTGTTGTAAATTATCATCATGGATAGCTTTCACCCAAGCATCTTTTTTACCGGGATTGTCTAAAGAAACACCAAACACGGTAAACCCTTTATCTTTGAATTTATTGAAAGCCGCAACGACATTCGGGTTCTCATGACGACAAGGACCACACCAGCTTGCCCAAAAATCCAACAAGACATATTTTCCTCTTAAAGAAGATAAGGAAATATTCTTGCCTGTTGTGTCTGGCAATGTGAAGTCAGGTGCTACCGAACCAACAGCTACTGCTTTCAACTTTTGGATACGCTCAGCCAATTCCTTCCCTTTTTCAGAATTTTTCAGTTCAGGAGACAATTTCTCAAAAGAAGCTACATATTCATTGACGTTTTCACCGCTGACATTCTCAGACAACAAATCCAACGTATACCAGCTTTTTGGGTTTTTGTTAATAAATTCAGCATCTGCTTTTTCCATTTTTTCGGAAATCTCACCAGCTTGTTTTTGTAAGCCTTCGATGAATTTAGGATCCTGTTTTTGCGTCTCCGAAGCCGCATAATATTGTTGGTTCAATGCCTCGAACGCATCTGTATGCGGTTTCACAAAAGCCTTGTACTGCGTCAGATCGTCATTAAGCGCCGTACCTGAGACCGTTGCATTTTTAAACCCTTTGGTTGCATCGACTTTGATAACGCCTTTAGAAAGATATAACTGTGCTGTCTCAGGTTGCTTTTGACTATTTCTAAGTTCTGCAAAAGTTAAGCCCTCCGGCGAATAGATCATCATACCTTTTGTTGGTGTAGCTACCTGTCCGTTGAACTTAAATTCGCCTTTTACGACCGTTGCTGAATCAGTCTGGCGAGTGCCATTCGCAGCATATTGCATAAACACTTTCGCTTTGTCTGACGTCGTGTTTACTTTTCCTGTAACCGTGAAGCTTTCTTGTGCCATTAACAAGGCTGGTAAAAAGCTTAAACCCATTAATATTCCCTTTTTCATAATTATATACTTCCCATAAATGTAAAACATTTCCGTTTCACTGTCGTCCTATTTAACATTATTTAGCAAAGATGTTACCAACGTCCGGAAGCACCGCCACCACCAAAATCACCGCCACCGAAACCGCCAAATCCGCCACCAGAGCCTCCGCCGAAGCCACCGCCGCCACCGCCGCCAAGACCATTCAGCAATGTCCACCAAAAGACATCAGAAGCGCCGCGTCCATTCATCACACGGCCACCACCGCCACCACCTCGTCCACCGCGATTGGAGAAAAGAACAACCAAGACTATCACAATAATAACAACAAACATCACCGAACCTGATCCCTTTCCTTTCGGTTGTTTTGGATCAGCTTTGTACTCACCTTTTGTGTAGGAAATTAAGGAACTGGTCGCATCGTCCACTCCTTTGTAGTAATCGCCCTGACGAAAAGCCGGCTTGATATCATTTTCAATAATACGATATGCAATGGCATCCGGGACAGCGCCCTCTATACCATAACCTGTTTGAATGGTCACCGCCCGATCTCCCAGAGCGACCAACAACAGAATACCGTTATTATACTTTTTATTCCCAATACCCCATTTTTTCGCTAAACGAACCGCATAATCAGAAATATCATAGCCACCGGTAGAATTCATCATAACCACTGCAATCTGCGTAGATGCGGAATCCTCAAATGCCAATAGCTTCTGCTCCAATAATTGCTTCTGACTTGCGGTCAATGTGTTTGTATAATCATTGACAAGCCTATTTGATGTTTCTGGGAAATCTTGACCCAATACTGTGGCTGCCGACAGCAAACAAAGCAACATAGCCATAGCAGGGATCCGAACCCGAGAAAATAATCTCGATACAAATTTCATCCTATAATTCTCTTTTATTCATTTTTATTTGCCTTGAGCAGTTTTCATGCAAATGGCGTTCGGTGAATCCCGAAATCGGGTTTATCACGATCTTTATCAGTTTATTTGTGAGACAGGAAATCGCTTTTCGGGACTGTTTCTGGTCACTTAACAACTAACGGTCTCCAAAAACAATATCATTTGGAAGCTCGTTGATGTCATCGTGTTCACGCGGGAAGAATTTTGCCAATTGTTTACCCGCATGTTCGATCCCCTTGACCAAGCCCTCAACAATGCGATCCACCCGAAACTCCGCCACCATTAGATCTTTGGTACTGTTCCAAAAATCACCTTCTACACGTTGGTGAATTCCCTTATCGCCGATAATGGAAAATTTATGGTCTTCCAGCGCGATATAGATAAGAACACCATTTTTCAATGTAGTCTTATGCATGCCCAATTTGGAAAAATAATAGGTTGCACGATCATGTACCTCGTCGGGGCAATGATTTTCGACCACTACACGAATCTCACCAGAAGTCTCATTTTCAGCTACATTAATCGCGTGAACGATCTTCTCTTGTTCTTCAGAATTTAATGCCATAGTTTGTATACGTTTGCACTCCAAAACTAGATTACCATACCGGTTATTCCAGATTCAAAGGGTCTAAACTAATTAAAACACGATAAAAAAATGGATGATGTGCTTCTACGAAAGCCGCATCATCCATCATCCTGTTCATTCCTAACAATTTGCTGTTAGAATGATACCGTTGGCGCTTTATCCGAACCTGGGGCCGCAGTAAATGTACCTTTTGCCTTAAATCCGAACATCCCCGCCATTAAATTATTCGGGAAGCTGCGTACGGTGGTATTATATTGCTGTACCGCTTCATTGTAAGATCTACGTTCTGTTGAAATACGATTTTCAGTACCTTCCAGCTGTGCTTGTAATTCCAAAAAGTTCTGATTGGCTTTCAAATCAGGATAAGCTTCAACAGACGCCAAAAGACGACTCAACGAACCGCTGAATTCATCCTGAACTTTTTGAAACTTGGCAATATTCTCCTCAGACAAGTCATCGGCATTAATCGTCACCGAAGTAGCTTTAGCTCTTGCCTCTACAACAGCTGTCAATGTACTTTCTTCGTGTTTTGCCGCTCCTTTTACCGTATTAACCAAATTTGGAACTAGATCCGCACGACGTTGATACGCATTTTCAACTTGTGCCCATTTTCCTTTAACATTCTCATCTTGTGAGACCATCGTATTGTAGCCACAGGAGTTTAATGATACTAATGCAAATAAACCACATAGGGCGACCAAAAATCTTTTAATTTTCATTGTTCAAAGAATTAAATACTATTCAAATTATACGGTTACACTATCAAAGCATATACCAAGCTCTTACTAAGATAAGAATATTTTTATTTCCAAATCTCCAAATAGCCAATATTCATTAACTTTGTCCCGGTTTTGGGATAAAAACCCAGCCCTCATACTATGCAAAAAGAAATTGAAATTGCGATACTTCCAGAAAGAATCGAGGACGATCAGTATATTCTACAGCAAGGGATCAAAGCCCTGAAAGTCCAACCTCAACAAGTCAAAGGTTATAAAATCCGTAAACGTTCCATTGACGCCCGAAGCAAGCAGGTTGTTTATCGAGCTCGTGTTATTTACTACATTGACGAGCATCCTGTTCCAGAACTCTACGAAAATAATTTTAAGTCCGTTAAAGACGGAAAACCCGTTATTATTATTGGCGCGGGCCCTGCCGGCCTGTTTGCAGCAATACGCTGTATTGAACGTGGTCTCAAACCAATTGTAATCGAACGCGGTAAAAAGGTCCAAGACCGTAGACGCGATCTAGCTAAGTTGAACCGGGAAGGCATCGTAAACCCTGAGTCAAACTACTGCTTTGGCGAAGGTGGAGCTGGAACGTACTCAGACGGAAAATTATATACACGTTCCAATAAGCGAGGTGACGTAGACAAAGTACTCAGACTTTTCGTTTCCCATGGGGCCACGACGGATATTCTGGTCAATGCACGGCCACATATCGGTACAAATAAATTGCCGCATATTATTGAGGCCATGCGCGAGAGCGTCCTTGAATTTGGGGGCGAATTTCATTTTGACCAACGTGTCGATGACATTTTAGAATCCTTCGGTCAAGTACGCGGTGTCAAATTAGCCAATGGTGAAGAAATTAAGGCAGATCATGTCATTGTAGCAACAGGGCACTCTGCGCGGGATATTTTCGAGCTTTTTCATCGCAACAATTGGCTGATCGAAGCCAAAGCATTTGCTTTGGGCGTGCGTATCGAGCACCCGCAGGCAATCATTGATCAGGCGCAATACCACTGCCAGGTAAGAAGCGAGCATTTGCCGCCAGCCTATTATAGCCTGGTTGAACAGGTGAATGACCGTGGTGTATTTTCATTCTGCATGTGCCCAGGCGGCGTCATTGCTCCCTGTGCAACAGATTTAGATGAAATCGTTGTCAACGGATGGTCACCATCCAAACGAAATAATCCGCACGCCAATTCAGGCACCGTTATTCAGATCAACCTTGAGGACGTTGCCAATGCACATAAGGATCCATTTGCATTACTGAATTTTCAGAAAGAGATCGAACGAAAGGCTTTTGCCGTAGGTGGCGGTAAGCTCGTTGCTCCGGCGCAACGCATGGTCGACTTTGTCGAAGGACGTGTATCTATGGATCTGCCAGAAAACTCGTACAAGCCCGGAACAGCATCTGCAGATCTCACCGAAGTGCTACCTGTTTTTGTTCACGAAGCATTACGCGGTGCGTTGCCCATCTTTGGCAAAAAGATGAAAGGGTATTATACCAATGAAGCCATTTTAGTCGGTGTAGAGTCACGTACATCTTCACCGATTCGGATTCCTAGAAATAAAGAAGATTTACAACACCCTCAGGTCAAAGGACTTTACCCTTGTGGTGAAGGGGCAGGTTATGCCGGCGGTATCATTTCGGCGGCTATAGACGGTATTAATTGTGTTGATGCGATCAATTTAAGTTAATATTTTTTGCTTTTCCTCTTGCAGAATACGAATAAATGCCTTACTTTTGTAACATCAACGCGAAAGTAGCTCAGTTGGTAGAGCACAACCTTGCCAAGGTTGGGGTCGCGAGTTCGAATCTCGTCTTTCGCTCAAAAAAGCTTCCAAAATTTGGAAGCTTTTTTCGTTTAATAGTGCTCTGTTATTCCCTACATTTCAGCCCTTCATCACCTTTATCTTTGTTTGATTTTAACTAAAATTGCCGAAAAAATTATTAGCACAATTTAAAGCAAGTACCAAGAACGGATTAGTTTCAACGTTGGTTCCATTCGAAGCTTCCTCGGTGCTTCTTCGGAGCTTGTTCGGTACTTGTTCGGTGCTTCTTCGGTTGTGAGCGAACAAATAGCGTTGTAGCTCCGATTAAGATCCGTTGTTATACCGTGAAAATGACGAAGTTGATATCCAAAATTACTAGGGTCTACCCTACAGCAAACAATGATAACTTTAAGCGCTTCTCCCAATACGATTAAACGCTCTTCCGTCCAAGCAAGAGCAACAAGACGCAACTTGGCGCTTGATACGAAGGCTATGATGTATTGGTCTATGAAAAAAAATGGCGTTTACCTATTCAGTAAACGCCATATTTAAAAGCTATATGATCCTAAATGGATTTAATTTGTTCTTAGGCTTTCTTCTACAAGCTCTTCAACATATTTGCGAACAACCTCATTTGAGAAACGTGTCGTTACGTCAAATGCAAATGCGTGCACCAACAGGATACGGGCAGACTCTTCGCCAATTCCTCTTGCTCTCAGATAAAACAGCGCTTCATTATCAAACTGACCGATGGTACACCCGTGTGAACATTTTACGTCATCGGCAAAGATTTCCAACTGTGGTTTGGTATAAACCGCCGAATTGTCTGACATCAACATATTATTATTCTGTTGAAAAGCATTCGTTTTCTGCGCATCCTCGCGCACAAAGATTTTTCCATTGAAAACCGCAACGGACTTGTCCTGTGTAATATTTTTATACCATTCATAGGACTCACAATGTGGTTTCAGGTGGTCTACGATGGTATGATTATCGACCAATTGATCGGCAGCCGTTAAGTTGATTCCATATAAATGGCTCTCCACATGCTCGGCATCCAAACGGACGTTGATATTGTTACGGATAAACGAAGCGCCTGGAAAATTACAGTTGTAATTATTGTAAAGACTGTATTTTTCTTGATATACCTCTGTATGATTAAAGTAACGGCTTACAGATTCCGCGAGCTGCAAATAATAATGTTGTACTTTAGCATTCTCTTTGACGATAATCTCAGAGACCTTATTGTGCACATTATTTGCGGTACCTTCTGCAGTGATAAAGCTTTCGATCAATTCAAGTTCTGCATTTGGCTCGACAACGATCAAATTACGTGTTTGTGCAAAGAAATCCTCTTTCCCTGTAGCGACGTGAATAATCTGTATTGGTTTATCAAGTACAACTCCCTTTTTCAAATGGATAAAAACACCATTGGTAAAAGCAGCCGTATTCAAAGCGACCATAATATTGTCTGACTTATCCGCATATTTAGCAAAATGGGACTCAAATGCAGGCTCTGAAGTGGCTTCATCCATTGGAATAACCGACAGTCCCTTTACATTTTCTAATTCACTTACTGCTAATACATACTGACCATTCACCAAAATAATGCGGTAGGCATCCAACTGCGGAATCTCACCTGCACTAAAGTCTAAGCCTTCGATATCCACATCGACATCAAGCGCATAAGGCTTATTGATAATACTGTGGATGTTTGTATATTTCCATTCTTCATTCTTAACGGTGGGAAAGCCTGCTGCTTCGAAACGCTCGAATGCAAGTTGGCGGGCTTCCACGAAAAACGAAGGTTCGTCTGAAACGCCTTGCTCTTTGAAAGCTCCCAACACTTGTTGAAGTAATGATTCTGAAACTAATGTACTCATGTTATTTTTTAATCAAATCGCCAAAATTCTCCTCTAATCCTATTTACTCAGGTAAAAGATTAGGCGTTTTGTGTATCATATTCTTTTAACCAATCGTATCCTTTTTCTTCGAGCTCCAAAGCTAATTCTTTAGGTCCCGATTTCACGATACGGCCATTGTACAATACGTGAACAAAATCTGGAACGATATAATCCAACAAACGTTGGTAGTGTGTAATAACAATAAAAGCATTGTCTTTAGAGCGCAATTGATTCACACCATTTGCAACGATACGAAGTGCATCGATATCCAAACCAGAATCTGTCTCATCCAAAATAGATAATTTCGGGTTCAACATCGCCAATTGAAAAATTTCGTTACGCTTTTTCTCACCACCGGAGAATCCTTCATTTAAAGAGCGGTTAGCCAAATTAGCTGAAAACTCAACCAATTTTTGCTTGTCTTTTACCATTTGTAAAAATTCCTTCGCTTCCATTGGCGGAAGACCTTTGTACTCACGAATATCATTTACAGCCGTTTTCAAGAAATTGATATTCGATACGCCCGGAATCTCAACAGGATATTGAAAAGCCAAAAACAGCCCTTCACGCGCACGGTCTTCAGGGGAAAGATCCAATAAATCCACACCGTCCAATAGTGCGGAACCTTCACTTACCTCATAGGATTCACGTCCTGCTAATACATTCCCTAATGTACTTTTACCAGCACCATTTGGTCCCATAATCGCATGAACTTCGCCAGCTTTTACTTCTAGGTTTAACCCTTTTAATATTTGTTTGTCTTCTACAGACGCATGTAAATTTTTAATGCTTAACATTTTATTCGTATTGAGTATGGTGTCATGTAGCGACTTAAACTACATTCCCAATGATTTTTTATCTATCCTACTGAACCTTCTAATGAAATTGCCAATAATTTTTGAGCCTCTACAGCAAACTCCATCGGCAATTGATTTAATACTTCTTTTGCATACCCGTTGACAATTAAACCAACAGCTTTCTCAGAATCTATACCCCGTTGATTCAAATAGAACACCTGGTCCTCACCGATTTTGGAAGTAGTCGCCTCATGCTCTAATTTGGCCGTCTTATTTCTATTTTCGATGTAAGGGAATGTATGTGCCCCACATTTATCACCGATCAATAAGGAGTCACATTGTGTAAAGTTACGCGAGTTGTCGGCATTTGGACCGATTTTCACTAAACCTCTATAACTGTTGTGGCTCTTACCGGCGGAGATACCTTTAGAAATAATTTTAGATTTTGTGTTTTTACCCAAATGAACCATCTTCGTTCCTGTATCAGCTACCTGATGATTACGCGTCATGGCTACAGAGTAAAACTCACCAATAGAGTTATCACCCTTTAAAATCACACCCGGGTATTTCCATGTAATTGCAGAACCGGTTTCTACCTGTGTCCAGGAGATTTTACTGTTATCGCCCTTACAGATTCCACGCTTGGTTACAAAGTTATAAATACCACCTTTTCCTTCTTTATCACCAGGGTACCAGTTTTGAACGGTAGAATATTTAATATCAGCATCACGTTCGGCAATCAATTCAACCACTGCCGCATGCAGCTGGTTTTCATCACGCATAGGTGCAGTACATCCCTCCAAATAAGAAACATAAGCCCCCTCATCCGCAATGATCAACGTGCGTTCGAATTGCCCAGTATTCTGTGCATTGATACGGAAATAGGTAGACAATTCCATTGGACATCTAACGCCTTTTGGAACGTAAACAAAGGATCCATCCGAAAACACTGCAGAATTTAATGCTGCATAAATGTTATCTGTCTGCGGAACCACTGTACCCAAATATTTTTTCACCAGGTCAGGATGCTCTTGCACGGCCTCACCAAATGAACAGAAAATAACTCCTTGCTCTTTTAATTTCTCACGAAACGTTGTTTTTACAGATACCGAATCGAAGACAGCATCTACAGCCACAACTCCCGCCAATATTTTTTGCTCATCCAAAGGAATTCCCAACTTTTCGAAAGTGGAAATCAACTCAGGGTCAACCTCATCCATCGAATTAAGCTGCGGTTTTGCTTTCGGGGCTGCATAGTAGGAAATCTCTTGAAAATCAATCTCGGGAGCTTTGAAATTCTGCCAAGTAGGCATTCTTAACGTCAAGAAATGACGGAAAGCTTTTAATCTCCATTCCAATAGCCATTCAGGTTCATTCTTTTTTGCCGAAATAAAACGAACCGTATCCTCAGTAAGGCCTTTGGCTGCAATTTCCATTTCGATATCTGTCGTGAACCCGTATTTATATTCTTCGAGCTCTAGCTCTTTTAACAAATCGTCGTCTTTAGTACTCATATTGCGCTCTCACGGTTTAACTAATTTGGGAGGGCTTCACCTCCGCACCTATCGAACTGCAAAGTTACAATTTCAAAGCCAATAAAACAGCATTTAATAGCACCTTACGAAGGCATTTTTAATAAAAAAATGACATTTATCACTCCATTTCATTAAAATGAGCACATTTCAATCGATTATGACAGTCAAATGATTTTGCATCGATTAAAATTATAATTATAAAAACACGATATAACTAAAATCTATTTATCACCAATAATTTTGTATATTTTTAAATTTCCAAATATAATTTTGTATATTTACAAATACTATTGATTATTAAGACTTAAGATATGCCCTTTGCACCGGATAAAACAGATTTAAAAATTCTTAAACTATTACAAGAGAATGGTCGTATAACTAATTTGCAACTCGCATCTAGCATCGGACTGTCCCCCGCGCCAACCTTAGAGCGTGTGCGAAAACTGGAAAACTCCGGCTTCATCAAAAGTTACCATGCCTTTGTGGACGAGGAGAAACTGGGGCTTGGGATCAAGTCGTTCATACAGATCTCACTCGATTTCCATACCCACAACGCTATTCCTGAATTTGTAGCTGCAGTCAAAATGATACCTGAAGTAACCGAATGCCATCACGTTACAGGCAATTGTGATTTCATCCTCAAGGTTTACGTAAAAGATATCAAAGCTTATGAAGGCGTCATCATGGAAAAAATATCCAAAATACCTTTTGTAAAGACATTCCAAACCATGATGATTATGTCGACCAGCAAAAAAGAACCCATTATTCCTTTAGAATATTAAGCGAGGGAATTAAGCCCAATCAAAAATATCATTACCGGAATCTCGCTCCTGGACGCATTTGCGCCATGCGCGGATCACCGGCAATGATATTTATCTACTTTAAGCTATTGGACAGCAAACGCTTCGCAAAATTTAACCCAAGCCACAACTTAAATCAGGCGCCAATCAATTGGGGTTTTACCATGTGCCGTCAAATACTGGTTTGCGCGTGAAAAATGCTTACTACCAAAAAAACCACGATAGACAGACAACGGTGAGGGATGAACCGCCGTTAGAATAAGATGCTTCTTCGCATCAATGAGCACACTTTTCTTTTGGGCATAACTTCCCCACAACAAAAACACCACATGTTCACAACGCTCCGAAATGGCATGAATAATACTGTCTGTAAAAATCTCCCAGCCTTTCTTTTGATGAGAACCAGCCAAATGCGCCTGAACTGTCAAGGTCGCATTTAACAATAATACCCCCTGCTTGGCCCAAGAAGTCAAATCGCCAGCATGCGGCTCAACAAAACCAGGGATATCATCTTGCAATTCCTTAAAAATATTTTTTAAAGATGGGGGCAAGGCAATCCCTGCCGGAACTGAAAAAGACAGCCCATGTGCCTGCCCGTCATTGTGGTAAGGATCCTGCCCTAAAATAACCACTTTCACCTGATCCAATGGCGTCAGCTTAAAAGCATTCATCACCAGATCTGCCGGTGGAAACACTTTCGTTTTCTGACGCTCTGCTTGCACAAAAGTAGATAACTGTTTCATGTAGGGCTGAGCGAACAAAGGCCTTAACACAGGAGCCCAAGAATCATCGTATTGCTTTTCCATAATTCAAACATAGACAAAGTTGCATATAAAGGCAAATTTATCCGGCTGCCCACCTATTCGGCGTTATACCAAAGCAAGATTATCAGAACACATCGATTAACATAAAAGCTACCATTTTCTAGAAAAACACATTTTTACAAAATAACAACCTGAACGAGTTGCTTAAACGGTGAAATTAACGGATATTTGCAGAATTAAATTGAATACAAATATTTTAAACAAAGATTTATGTCAAATCTCGTTAGAATCATTATTTGCAGTGCATTGCTTATCGGAACAGTTGCCTTATTCTGGACCGGAAATTGGGGATGGGGAATTTTAGGGATCTTGATCATGATCTTAGGCTTCGTTACTGTATTTTTCCATGAATATATGCTGATTGCGCAATGGCATATGCGTAAACAAAATATGGCCGCAGCTGAAAAATGGCTAGGTAAAATCACCAACTACGAAAAGCAATTGATCCCACAACAGCATGGTTACTACAACATGCTGATCGGACTGATCGAATCACAACGTGCACCTATGCAATCTGAAAAATATTTTAAGAAAGCATTGGCATTGGGTCTACATATGGACCATAACATCGCCTTAGCAAAATTGAGCCTAGCCGGTGTAGCCATGGCGAAGCGCAATAAACGTGAAGCCGAAAAACTTCTTCAAGAAGCTAAAAAAGCAGATAAAAATAAGTTGTTAGCTGATCAGATCAAAATGATGAAAGACCAGATGGGCATGATGGACAAACAGCAGATCAGATACAATCGATAATATTGAATAATCAAAAAAAGCTTCGAAGTTATAACTTCGAAGCTTTTTTTGTCAAGAGACAAAATCAATTATTTCTTTAATGAAATAGGAACCTCCAAAAACTCCCCCTCTTCTGTACTGCTCTCAAAGACCAGTTTAACCATAACCGGTTTATCCGTTTTCTTCCAATCCTTTACAACGACCTGTATATCCACAGGCTTATCTTCTTCTAGCAAATAGTGCAGATAATTCTGCTTATCTTCAAATTTAACCAATACATTTCCCATCTGAATCGTGGAAAAGAAATGGGGCTGTTTCTTCTGATCCAACACTTGCGTGGAAAAGGTGTTCATTTTATATTCCCGAGGATTCTTACTATACGATATAGCAAACAAATTGATCACCAATTCATGCTTAGGCTCATCTACGTGAAATTCCTTTACATCGAATTGGATATCGTCAACAACCAACAATGAATCTGCCGACTGCGCCTTTACAAACCCACCGACAAGGAAGAGCATCAAGACAACAACATATCTAAAAAAAACGTTCATATCATATTATATTTAAAAAAGCCACGGTCTTCGTGGCTTTAACTATTATTGGATTATTCTTTCAAAATTATGCCCTCAATCGATCGGCAGAACGGATCAACTTTTCATCTTTACGTACTCCGCCCATGGCCAACGCACAGAAAATAATCGAGATAGGCAACAAAAAGAATCCTACGCCGATATTCCCAGCACCCAAAAATTGGTTCACCGTAGCGAGATGAGTACTTGCAGAAGAATATAGCCATACTGCAAATAAGATAATTGCGACAACCTCTACCCAAATAAGCAAAAGTTGGACTTTACGCTTTTTAAATTTAAATATCGTGAACAGGGGAAGCCCGCCTAATAATACGGCGGCCACAGTCTGGAGAATATAACCAAATCCCCCCTCGTGTACCGGCTGACCCGCAGCAACACTATACACACCGGTCACCTTCACATTCTTTCCTAAACCAACTAAATCGCTATAATTAACATAGGGAAATAGAAACAAGCCGAATATGACTAATCCTGCTATCAGCAAATAAACAGTTTGGATACGTTGAATCATAGTTTAATTTTTGTATACCAACAAACTTAGATAAATTGATTTTTATATGCAATATAATTGCGATCGAAAAAACAATCAACCTTACAGCTCATTAAACAGCAAAACAATCAAACCCTATATTTTGTTGCATTTTTTTACACGATACCAAAGGGCTTCATTTTAGAAAGTTTTATCTTTGCGAAAAAAAAATACCATGTTATATATATACGGTGCAACTGCTCACGCTAAAACTGCGGTAGATGTAGCAGAAGATTTAGCGATTGAAATTGTTGGTCTTATTGACAAATCATTGCTCATTGAAGATGTATTCGATTATGAGGTTCAACTTCACCATCAAGTAAAAGGCACGGAGGAAGATTTCTTTATTGCAGTCAAGAACCCAGGCCTTCGCCAACGGATTGTATCGGAAAATGCAGACTGGAATTACCAGACCCTCATCCATCCCAAAGCCTACGTATCAAAACGAGCGGAGATTGGTGAAGGCACCATTATCCTCCCCGGCGCTTCCATCGCCCCCGATGTACAGATAGGCAACCATTGCGTTATCGCCGGTTCTGCTGTTATCGAAAGCAATACCATTATTGAAGATTTTGTCAACATCGGACCAAATGTCTCAATCGGAGCAAACGTTCTCGTAGGGCGAGGTTCAGAGATTAAAGCAAATACACGGATCGAAGATGAAGAAACGATCCCCAAAGAGAGTATAATCGCTTAATTAAATCCCCGCGGAGTGAAATTGCAAGTCGTATAGTTTTTTATAATACCCATCAAAAGATAGCAATTCCTGATGCGTTCCAAATTCCTTGATTTCGCCTTTATCCAACACAATAATCTTGTCCGCCTTCTGAATGGTGGACAAGCGGTGGGCAATAACAATCGATGTTCTTCCTTTCATGAGGTTATCGATTGCATGCTGGATCATTTCTTCCGTTTCGGTATCTACTGAAGATGTCGCCTCGTCTAAAATTAGAATCCGGGGATCGTGTACCAAGGCCCGTATAAAAGAAATCAATTGGGCCTGCCCCGCAGATAGGGTTGCACCCCGCTCTTTCACATCATAATCATAGCCCCCAGGTAGTCGCATAATAAAATCATGCGCCCCCACTTCTTTTGCGGCTTCAATGACCTGCTCTCTAGATATCGCAGGATCACCTAATGTGATGTTATTGATGACGCTATCCGAGAAGAGGAATACATCCTGCAATACCGTCGCAATGGTATTTCTCAGATAATCGAGATCATAATCGCGGATATTACGGCCGTCCAACAGAATTTCACCTTTATTGATTTCATAAAAACGGCTTAGAATATTGATGGTAGAAGATTTTCCAGCACCAGTAGCCCCAACTAAAGCCAGCGTCTCACCCGGATTAACGTTAAAGTTAACATCCTTTAGGACCCAGTTTTCCTCATTATAGGCGAACCAAACATCGCGAAACGCAATCTCACCTTTGATGTGTGCAGGTTTCAATGTACCCAAATTTGGGGTCTTTTCATCGGTATCCAACACTTCAAAAATCCGTTCAGCGCTAACCATGCCCATTTGAAGCGTATTGAATTTGTCAATAAGCTCCCGAATGGGCCTAAAGATCATATTGATATACATGATAAAGGCCACCACTACACCCGGAGAGATCACATCACCCATAATTTGTTTGGAACCGAACCAGACCAACAATCCCAAAGCAATGGCCATGATAATTTCCAAAACAGGGAAAAAGATGGAGAAATACCAATTGGTCCGAATATGGGCATTACGATGTTGCGCATTAATTTCCTTAAATTTATCCATTTCCTGCTTTTCACGCGCAAAATATTGGATAATACCGACTCCCGTAATGTGTTCCTGCAAAAAGGTATTTAAGTTAGAAACCCATTTCCGCACATCGATAAAGGCAGACTTCATCGCCTCTTTAAATACGTAAGTCGCTGCCACCATCAAAGGCATCGGAATTAAAACAATCAATGTCAGCTTCCAATCGGAATAAAACATCACAACCAGAATAACGACCAACTGCAATAAATCGCCGATAATCTGAATCAAACCTTCAGAAAAAATATTGGAAAGAGTCTCCAAATCAGAGATGGTACGGGTAATCAATTTTCCCAGTGCTGTGCGATCAAAATACTTCAGCCTGAGTTGAACAATGTGGTTAAATACCTGAATCCGAATATCACGGATAACCGACTGCCCCAGAGTATTTGTCATTAAGGTATGGTAATAACGGATCAAAGTCTGCAGGATGACCAATGCCAACATTGCAATCAGCATGAGGGACAATCCATTGGTATCGAAGTTTAGGATATAGTTATCCAGCGTATGCTGGATCAGCATAGGCAAAGCGGGGGCTACTGCAGCCAGCAATATCGTTAGGACGACCGATATCCAAAATGCCATATGATATGGACGCATATAGCGACTCATGCGTTTCACCAAATTGATATCGTAGGTTTTACCAGTTATTTTATCTTGACTCACGTTAAATTCTATATATAAGGATATGCTACTTCTGTTAAATACAACCCATGTGCCGGCACGGAAACACCTGCCTTCCCCCGGTCTTTGCTTTGGATAACCTCTTGCATAAATGAAACAGGTTTGCCTTTTATGCCTATTTCCAACGATGTACCCACAATAGCACGCACCATATTGCGCAAAAAGCGATCAGCGGTAATATGAAAGACCAAATGTTGTTCGGTATGCCATACCCACTCGGCTCTACGAATATCGCAAATATTTGTAAACACCTGCGTATGAGACTTACTAAAGCATTCGAAATCTTGTTTACCCAATAAAAATTGTGCAGCTTCATTCATCTTTTCAACATCCGGACGATCGCGCATAAAACATGAATAGGGATAGATAAAAGGATCTTTATGAAAATGAAGATGGTATTCATAGGATCTTTGTGTCGCATCGAAGCGAGCATGTGCTTCGGGTTCCACTTCGATCAGGCGCTTTACGGCCACATCAAAGGGCAATAGTGCATTGAGCGAATGAATAAAACGATCAGCTTTTTGTAGAATACCCACAGGGGCTGCATCGAAATGTGCATACAATTGCTTGGCATGAACACCTGTATCTGTACGGCCAGCTCCAGTTGTTTCAATGGGTTCCCGCAACAGGGTTTCAAGCGCCTTATTCAGCACTTCCTGCACGGAAATTGCATTATTCTGAATTTGCCAACCATGATAAGCCTGTCCAAAATAGGCTATTTCTAAAAAAAAACGTCTTTTATCCATTATATGCAACAAAGGTACGTTTTTCCAAATGAGCATCATTTCTCCGTAGAACGAATTTGCTCATTTTCCTTATTATTTAATCCTTACATGACAAAACTGTTTGTTTTGCACTTCCTTTCGCTCGATGCTACTGGGCGAGTCATTCGGGATTCAGTGGAACGAAGGTTTCCGCAACATCCTATCAACTTCGTCCCGCAACCACGGTAAGTCCACAGTGAGTCCACGTTGAGTCCACCTTTTTAAGTACATTCAATGCGGGAGCACCATGGTCGCCATATGTTCGCACCCCGAACTTATCCCCTCGTTGTGCATAGCATAAAGCTAAAAAGGCTACAGTAGTTCGACCAGATTTTCAAAGGCCATACCCCTTGACGCTTTCAATAAGACCGTGCTGTCCACAATAGGATTTCCGCTGATTGCCTGTTTTGCTTCGGCAGTAGTTTCATAAAATGCTCCACCTTCATAACGATGTGCGAAAAATTCTTTTCCTACAAAAATTTTGCGATCTGCAGGAATAGCTCTTACGTTCTCGACAATTTTTTTATGTTCTTCAAATGATTCTGTCCCCAATTCAAACATATCACCCAATACAATAGCCTTCTTATCCGCTTCAATAATCCGAATATTATCCAATGCAGCAGCCATGCTTGTTGCATTTGCATTATAATAATCGCAGATTAGCGTATTGTGGGCAGTTTTCATAACCTGCGAACGATTGTTCGTAGGGGTATATCCTTCAATACCCCGATTGATTGACGCAGAAGAAACGCCAAAATGCAAACCTACTGCAATAGCTGCAAGAAAGTTTTCGGTATTATAAGATCCTGTTAAATGGGTATCGACAACATAAGATTCGGCCGTGCCTTTCTTGTGCCATTCAATTTGCAAAAGGGGATTTGCCCTAAGAAGCTTTCCAATCACATCATTACCTTCCGAAAAACCATAAGTGACAATGTTGGCTATCTTGCGGGCGGAAGCCATCTCTTTAAGATGTGGGTTATCTGCCTGCAAAAATAATACCCCTTGATGGTCCTGCAGCCAATCGTACAGCTCGCCCTTGGTTTTCTTTACTCCTTCAAAAGATCCAAAACCTTCTAGATGTGCTTTGCCAACGTTAGAAATCAAACCATGTGTCGGTTCGGCAATCCCACACAAAAAAGCAATTTCTTCCAAATGATTTGCCCCCATTTCGATGATTGCTAGCTCAACAGAATTATCTATGGCCAATAATGTCAATGGAACACCAATATGATTATTCAAATTTCCTTTTGTTGCATAGGCCTTGTATTTCTGCGAAACAACAGCGTACAACAATTCCTTTGTCGTGGTTTTTCCATTGGTTCCCGTCACTCCAATAACTGGAATATCCAATTGCTGTCTGTGGTAATTCGCTAGTTGCTGTAATGTTTTTAAAACATCATCAACAAGAATATACGCTTCTCCTTTTCGGTAGGTCTCGTCATCAATAACAACGTATTTAGCACCCATTTCAAGCGCTTTCTCGGCGAAAGTATTCCCATTGAAATTGGCCCCTTTTAAGGCGAAAAATAGACTATCTTTTTCAATTTTACGTGTATCTGTTGTAATATTCGGATACTGTTTATAAATCTGATAAAGTGATTGGATATCCATGTTGAGCAATTTGTTGAACAAACTTAGAGAAATTGCTTTTTATATGCAATACAATTACGCTTTAGCAGATCATATTATTCGGGACTTATTCAAAATTTCAAGCAATCTGCGATAGCGAAAACGTGCTTAGAAAACGTAGAAAATGCGGTATAACCCGATTGCCTTAAACGCTACCGATAACGTTTGCGCATTTATTTTATTGAATTTCCTTTAAGTATGACCTGAATATTGGTAATTTCATTGACCATTTAAACAGTTTGGGAAATTCAGGCGACCGTACTTTCACCCCTTTTTGCATTTTTTATGTCCGATTACTTCAGCAATAAAAAGTTTGACAAGCAAAAGAGGATAGAAAACAGATGAACCTACAAATCAATACATTGTATGAAAACTTTTTTAGACGACAACTTTTTATTGAACACAAAAACGGCTGAAGAGCTGTACCATAATTATTCAAAACATCTGCCGATTATTGATTACCATAATCACCTAATCCCGGAACAGATTGCAAATAATGTCAAGTTTGATAATATTAGTCAGGTTTGGTTACATGGTGATCATTACAAATGGAGGGCCATGCGTGCCAACGGTGTCAACGAACATTATGTGACCGGAGACGCTTCAGATGAAGAAAAATTCATCAAATGGGCAGAAACTGTCCCTTATACCTTGCGTAATCCACTACACCATTGGACACACCTTGAATTACAACGCTATTTTGGCATAACAGATGTATTGTCTCCAAAAACCGCGGCCAAGATCTATGCAGATACCAGTGCTTTACTGCAACAAGATAGTCATTCTGTCCGCGGACTACTCAAGATGATGCATGTTGAAGTCGTTTGCACAACAGACGACCCAATCGATAGTCTGGAATTTCATCAGCAGTTTGCGAAAGAGCGTGAATCATTTAAAATGCTTCCGGCATTTCGTCCGGATAAAGCAATGAATTGCGATGACCTGCCTGCATTGAACCAATACATCAATAAGCTTGAAGAAGTCAGCAATATGCAGATAAGCAGTTTAAGCGACTACCTCAAGGCCTTGAAGGCAAGGCACGACTTCTTTGCGACCAACGGCTGTAAAGTCTCAGATCATGGTTTGGAACAGATCTATGCTGAAGATTACACCGAAACTGAAATCGCATTCATCTTTGATAAAATTCGTGCAGGCAAAGAAATAACTTTTGATGAGAGCCTGAAGTTTAAATCGGCCATGTTAGTCTATTTTGCAGAATGGGATCATGAAAAAGGCTGGGTGCAACAATACCATTTGGGCGCTTTACGTAACAATAACTCCCGCATGCATCGCTTGATCGGTCCTGATACAGGCTGGGACTCCATTGGGGATTTTAGTCAGGGACGTGCATTATCAAAGTTTTTGAATAAATTAGATAACCAAGATAAACTAACCAAGACAATTATCTATAATCTCAATCCAGCCGACAATGAACTTATTGCGACAATGATTGGGAATTTCAATGATGGTTCTATCAAAGGAAAAATTCAGTTTGGTTCAGCTTGGTGGTTTTTGGACCAAAAAGACGGAATGACAAAACAGATTAATACCTTGTCGAATATGGGTTTGTTAAGTCGTCTTGTAGGCATGTTGACCGATTCCAGAAGTTTTCTTTCTTTTCCAAGACATGAATACTTCAGAAGATTGGTCTGTGACATCTTTGGACAGGACATCGAAAAAGGAGAAATACCAAATGATATCGAATGGGTCGGGAAAATCATACAGGATATCAGCTACAATAACGCAAAAGAATATTTTGAATTTTAATAAATGAACATGCAGGGTAAAGTTTTAAGCTTTGGGGAATTGCTGTTACGGATCTGTCCGGATATTGAAGACAATTGGATTGAACAGCACCAATTGCCTTTCTACGTTGGAGGAGCAGAATTAAATGTCGCTACAGCTTTGGCCCTATGGAACGTGCCATCATCCTACTTATCTGCGATACCGCAAAATGCCATTTGTGAAGGTATAGATGTCTATTTGAAACGTAGAAACATAGACACATCGGCGATGCAATGGGGCGGAGAGCGCTTGGGCATTTACTATCTCCCCAAAGGTAAAGATCTAAAAAATGCGGGGGTTATCTACGATCGCGCCAATTCATCTTTTGCAAGCCTCAAAGTCGGCAGTATTGATTGGGACAAAGCCTTGAAGGATGTCAAATGGTTTCATTTTTCAGCTATCTGTCCTGCAATTAGCCAAGATATAGCAGACCTATGCCTGGAGGCGGTAAAAAAAGCACAAGAGAAGGCAATCTTTGTATCATTGGACCTTAATTACCGCGCTAAACTCTGGAAGTATGGAAAGGCACCGAAAGAAATTATGCCCGAAATTGCCCAATATTGCAATTTAATTATGGGCAATATATGGGCCGCGCATCAGATGCTGGGTACACCGCTTGACGAACAATTCTTAACACACACGTCAGGATACACCGAAGAAGAGTTACTCGCGCAAGCAGATCGGACAAGCCGAGAAATCATTGCTTCCAACCCCATGTGCCAGTATGTCGCCAATACCTTCCGTTTTGACCACCATATCAAAGGGATAGAATACTACAGCACATTATTTGATAAAGATCGTTTGATTAAATCCACAACCTATATAGCGGAAGAGATTTTGGATAAAGTAGGAAGTGGCGACTGCTTTATGGCGGGTCTGATTTATGGATTGTATTCCAACCTTTCGCCGCAGGAGACGTTGGAATTTGCAACAAGCGCGGCATTCGATAAACTTTTTATCGCCAGCGATGCAACAACAAGTACAGTGGACGATATTAAAAAGAGATTAACAACATGAATTTAAAAGAGATTGTATTAAATAAAATTATCGAACAAGGAACACTTCCTTTATTCTTCCATCATGATCAGGAAGAAAGTATCGATATTCTACGAACATTATACCGAGCGGGTGTACGCGTTTTTGAATTTACAAATCGTGGCCCCGAGGCGTTGGCTGTTTTTGAGCGCCTTGTTGCAACGAGGGACCTTGAGATGCCAGACCTCTACTTGGGTATTGGCACCATCAAATCGGTGGACGATGCACAACAGTTTCTCCAGGCCGGTGCTGATTTTATTGTGGCACCCTTAGTGAATCCTTTGGTTGGCTCGCTTGTACATGAGCACCATAAGTTGTGGATTCCGGGCTGCATGACACCGACCGAAATCTACACGGCTCAACAGCAACAGGCCGCATTGATAAAATTATTCCCTGCAAATATTTTGGGACCAGCATTTATGTCATCTATTCGGGATCTTTTTAAAGGTCAGAACTTTATACCAACGGGGGGTGTAGACATCGAAATAGAAAATCTAAAAGCATGGTTCAGATCAGGTGTATGTGCGGTAGGTATGGGCAGTAAACTGATTGATCCAAAGGACACCAGCAATTTATTCGAAAATACACAAAAAGCACTTGATCTTGTCTCAAAAGCACGTTAAAAACAATAAAATTGCTTGTATGCCTTCCACGAGCATCGTAAAAGGAAGGCATACAGCGTTCATTATTCGTCATTTGAAGCGATAGGTTCAAGAAAAATAAACAATTAAACCCATTATGATTAATACAGAGAAAAAGGGTAATTACCGTTGGGTAATCTGTGCCCTCCTATTTTTTGCTACCACAATCAATTACTTGGATCGCCAGGTATTATCCTTAACCTGGAAAGATTTTATCAGTCCCGAATTCCACTGGACCAATACGGACTATGGGAACATTACCGCTTTATTTTCTATTTTTTACGCCATCAGCATGCTTTTCGCCGGACGTTTTGTCGATTGGATGGATACAAAAAAAGGTTTTCTATGGGCGATTGCTGTTTGGTCCATTGGTGCCATATTACATGCTTTTTGTGGTATTGCAACCTCAGGAATTGTCGCTGGCGAGTGGTTTGTTGGATTTGAAGACGCAAAAGAAGCCATTTCTCATATGAACAATGCCGGTTTAATCATCAGCGTTAGTGTAAACTTATTTATTTTCGCCCGGTTTGTATTGGCTGTCGGTGAAGCTGGAAATTTCCCAGCTGCCATTAAAGCGACCGCAGAGTATTTTCCAAAGAAAGATCGTGCTTTAGCGACGAGTATCTTCAATTCTGGAGCGACCATTGGCGCCCTAGCAGCACCGCTGACGATACCAGTTATCGCCGCACATTGGGGGTGGGAGATGTCTTTCATCATTATAGGTGCCCTTGGATTTGTCTGGATGGGTTTCTGGATCTTTCTTTATAAAAAACCGCACGAAAATCCAAAAGTAAATGCGGCTGAATTGGCTTACATTCACCAAGATGATCATGAACATCAAACGGAGCAGTCTAGCGTAACAAAACAGCCCAAGACCACCATAGCAGAATGCCTTAAGTACAAACAAACCTGGGCTTTTGTCTTCGGAAAATTCATGACCGACGGCGTCTGGTGGTTCTTCTTATTCTGGATGCCAGCCTATCTATCAGCCGTTTACGACATAAAGTCTTCTGATACAGAAGGGCAATTGGCCATATTTGTTTTATATGCGATCACCATGCTGTCAATTTACGGCGGCTGGTTGCCGACGTATTTTGTGGAGAAAAAGGGAATGAATGCCTATGAAGGTCGAATGAAAGCTATGTTGCTGTTTGCTTTCGTCCCGTTGGTCGTACTCTTTGCACAACCCTTGGGGCATATTTCCTATTGGATCCCCGTTATTTTAATTGGTTTTGCAGGTGCGGCACATCAATCGTGGTCGGCCAATATTTTTTCCACTATTGGCGATTCTTTTCCAAAACGTGCCATTGCCACTGTTACAGGAATCGGCGGGCTTGCGGGCGGTGTAGGAGCCTTTATTATCAATAAAACTTCGGGCTGGCTATTCGACTATGCCAAAGAGACTCAACTTGTCTTTATGGGTTTCAAGGGAGAAGAAGCGGGATATTTTATTATTTTTTCGTTCTGTTCAATCGCATATTTAATTGCATGGATTGTAATGAAAACACTAGTACCTAAACTTATTTTAATAAGAAATTAACAAATATTGTAATATTTACAGTATATTAGCAATATCTTTATAAATATCAATCTAAACCACTTTTAAAAACAATGAGCTTAAACTTAGAAGGTATCTTCTACGAGGAGAAAGACATACCCGCAGAATTTACGCTAGACGAACAGGTCGATCAAAGAGAGTTCCTTTCCAATGGAGAAATGATTTCTTGGACGGGTCAAGTAAACGAAGTATTTTCACCTATCTGTGTAAAGACTAAGGACGGCTTGAAACGTAAGCGCATCGGTAGTTTCCCTGTTTGTACTGAAAAAGAGTCCATGGAAGCCTTGGAAGCTGCTGTAAAAGCATACGACAATGGCCGTGGAGAATGGCCGACAATGAGCGTTGCCGATCGTATTACTTGTGTTGAAAATTTCACACAAAAGATGATTGCCAAGAAGGACATTGTTGTCAAGCTTATTATGTGGGAAATTGGCAAATCCTATGCTGACTCTGTTAAGGAGTTTGACCGTACGGTAGAGTATATCTACGCAACGATCGACGCATTGAAAGATATTGACCGCGATTCTTCCCGTTTTCAGATCGAACAAGGTATTATAGCCCAAATCAGAAGATCTCCACTAGGAGTTGTTTTATGTATGGGACCATTCAACTATCCATTGAATGAAACCTTCACAACGTTGATCCCTGCTTTGATCATGGGGAACACGATGTTGTTCAAACCACCTAAACATGGTACATTATTACATTACCCTTTATTAGAGGCTTTCAAAACAAGCTTCCCGAAAGGCGTTGTCAATACAATTTATGGTCGTGGAAACAAGATCGTTCCAAGTCTTATGCAGTCTGGAAAGATCAATGTGTTGACGTTGATCGGTTCAAGCCGTGTTGCTGACGAACTTAAGAAATTACATCCTAAAGTTAACCGTCTACGCGCAATTCTTGGTCTTGACGCAAAAAATGCGGCAATCATCACGAAGGATGCCGATTTAAATCTTGCTGTTTCTGAAACCGTACTGGGTTCTCTTTCATTCAATGGCCAACGCTGTACCGCACTTAAAATTATCTATGTACACCGCAGCTTGGCACAAGAGTTCCTAAAACGTCTTTCTGCGGAAGTTGCTAAACTAAAGTATGGTATGCCTTGGGAAAAAGGCGTGTCTTTGACACCTCTTCCAGAGGTTAACAAACCAGCTTATCTGACGGAATGTATCGAAGATGCAAAAGCGTATGGTGCAAAGGTGATTAACGAAAATGGTGGACAAGTAGCAGAATCTTTCTTCTACCCAGCGATCGTTTATCCGGTCAATTCTCAAATGAAACTTTACAGAGAGGAACAATTTGGTCCAGTTATCCCTGTTGTGCCATTTGATGACCTTGAGGAACCTATCGAGTACCTGATCGGCTCTTCGCATGGACAACAGGTCAGTATCTTTAGTAACAATGCGGCTGTTGTGTCGTCTTTAATCGATCCATTGGTCAATCAGGTAAGTCGTGTCAATATCAACTGCCAATGTCAACGTGGTCCAGATACCTTCCCTTTCACCGGAAGAAAAGATAGCGCTGAGGGAACATTATCCGTTGTGGATGCTTTGCGTTCATTCTCGATACGATCGCTGGTCGCGGCAAAGTTCACCGATGAAAACAAGAAATTGTTGAATGACATTGTTAGTGAAAATGAATCGAACTTTTTAAGTACCAAATACATTTTCTAATAGCATTATCTCTAAAAAAAGCGACACCGCAGGATGATTTTAGATCATCTCGCGGTGTCGCTTTTTTTAGAAAATTCAAGGGCCTATAGCGCTCTTTCTTTCTCCTCATTACTTGTATCTTTCTTACGATAGTTGTTTTTTAAATTTCCGAATTTATACGAATAGGTCAATCGAACCACGCGACGATCTTGGTATTGCCTGATACTGGAGTCAAAATCGCCGAAATTGGTTTTCAGATTCTGATTCCCTGTATTAAACAAGTCGCTCACCGCCAGCTTCAACGAACTACGTTGATCTTTAAATGTCTTGGTCGCTCCTACCTCCATATCCCAACGGGCCTTCATATCGTATACATTATAGTTGAACGGCGAGAAATACCTCAAATTGACATTAGCGGACAGACTTTTCGCCAGTTTTAAATTGTGCATCGATGTAGCCTGCAAAAGAAAGGAGGTCCTTTTCAGCGGATAACCACTCACCATGCCATCAAAGTTAAAGTGGATGCCTGTAATATTGTTATTCATGCTCCAAATCTTGGATACCGTAACCGGGATGTTCAGATTCAGATAAGCCGTCAAATTTTTACCTAAATTTTCACGTATAACCCACGTTTGTTTTAGCACCGAATCTTGCCCCATGCTCTCTACAATCGCATCCCGCACATCGTTAATACCCAATGTCACATTATAACGTTGCATCAAGGTATAGTTTAGGGTGAATTCATTGGAAAATTGCGGATTCAGATAAGGATTACCACGTTCAAAGGTTAGTTTATCAATAAAATAATCAAAAGGATTCAACTGTCGGTAATTAGGACGCGTGATCTTCCTTGCGTAACCTAAGGAAAGGATATGATTCTCATGGAGTGTATACGTCAGATTTGCATTCGGAAAAAGTTTAAAGTAATTCCGTTTCACTTGCTTATTTAAGGTCAACGAGTTCCCGTCAGAAAATGTATATTCTCCCCTCGCGCCGACCTTCAGGCCCCATTTCCCTATGGTATTATTATAGTCTATATATCCAGCGGCGATCTGCTCCTTATACACAAAATGATTCGTACGCTTTTCATTATTAATCCAGGAATTGTTCAAAAAGTCTTCAAAGGTTAAATCGTTATCCGACGTAACGTTAGAATATTTAGCCCCCATCTCAAGCTTGGAGACCTTCGATAACGGTTGTTCATAATCCAGTTTGGCGACATAGATATCGATTCCGATAGGCATTCTACTGCGTTGGATCTCTTCGGGCGTAATCGCATCCATCTGACCATCAAAATATTGGTTATTATAACCTACGCGTTTGCTGCTTTTGAATTTACTCCAATCCAGGTCAAGGGTAAGTTTTCTGCCATTCGAATCAATTCTAAACTCATTGTTTAAATTAGCGGAGTAACGATCAAATAATTCTTTGAATTGCGATGTTGAAATCAAAAGCGAATCCAATGTTGTAAAAGACTTTCCTACATTGGTTTTACTATCGTTATCGTTGTATTCGATATTATTCGATCCATTAAACTGCAGGGTTAAGGTGTTTCTGGCCGATGTCCTTTGCTCAACACCGAAGCGATAGGAATGGTTCTGTTCCTTTTCGTCCAATATCGACCTTTGTTTAAAATAGGTCTTTTCACCTTTATTCTGAATAACACGATCAAGCAGAAGCTTCCGGTGGCTTTTCTCATCCGAATACGCATACGATCCAAATACTGTCGTATTGTTCTTCTTATAGTTTAAGGATAAGGAGCTATTCCCTCTGAATTTTTCTCCCCTCCCTGCCGTCATGTTAAAGGTTCCGTTAAAACCTTCCATCCGATTTTTTTTGAGTACAATATTAATTGTACCCACTGCCCCCTCAGCGTCATCTTTTGCTGCACGCGTAGTAATCACTTCGACGGACTTAATCTGATTGCCATCCGTACTCTTCAAAAAATTCACCAACTGTTCACCGGACATATAGGTCTGCCGACCATCAATGGTCACGGATACACCAGATTGCCCCATCAACTGTAGGTTATTATTGTTATCTAAACTCACTCCAGGAGCCCGCTGTACAATATCTAAGGCATTATTCCCTGCGGCCAAAGGCGAATTTTCCACATTTAAAACCAGTTTACCAGGCTTGCTTTCAACCATCGGCCGCTTACCCTCTACGGCGACCTCTTGCAATTTTCGTGTATCCGTGTTCAGCAGGATCGCCGGGACCTTGTGGTCTGATTTGCTGATATCAAAAACATTGCTCTTATTGGTGGTATACCCGACCATTTTCGCCTCGACATAATAACTTCCAGCTTGTATATCCGAAAATTGGTATTCTCCATTTTCATCAGTAACAACGGCTTTCAGAATGACAGTCGTCTTTGCCTTCATCAGATAAGCAGTTGCCGAGGCCAAAGGCACATTATTTTCCACATGTACTTTGCCTGTAACTTTCACTTGCGCATAGGCAAATGAAGTAATTAAAAAATTTAAGAGTAAGAGGTAAAAATATCTTTTCATTCGTTTATAAATAGGTGTAATAGCATTTACTTTTAATGGTATTAAATAGGCTTATAACACGAAGGTCAGTACTGATTTTCGATTGGTTATAGCGGTAATAATTTGTCTTCCGCCTGAAGGCGGAAGACTTGGTTTATGTTATTTCTTTTTTGTCTCTATGGTAACACCATCTTTTTTGAGATTAATAATGGTATCCCGACGGATGACAACAGACGTATCATGTGCAACTACCTCATTCCTCTCGGTATCTGTTTCTTCACTGTCATCTGGCTTTTCGGGCGGCAAGGCACATTTCAACCCGAGTGATGTGACCACAAACTCGACGTCTTTTACATCATTTAAATCTTCCTTATAGCGATCTCTGCACTCGTAGAATGATATATCTCTTAATTTATCTTCCAGACGAGCATTAATGACCAATTTTGTGCCCACAGGCAGGAATAAAGTAATATTAACTTCTTGATCCCGATAAAGTTCGCCTTCATTCAATTGAAACGCGTTGTCAAATGTTAATGACGTACTATCTTGTCTCAACGCATAATTAATTTTACCCGCTCTGTCTGTTGCAACTTTATAAGAATTTCCTTTAGCCGAATACTCATACCGTACATAAGGTTCCTGTAGGGAGTCGATACGTTCGACACGGATACGAATATTACGTCGCAGATAGGTCGAAAGGTTTTCATTCCTGATCCCCAAACCGCTTTTTACGCCATTTTTTAAGCGGATTACCCGAATATCATTTTCATTTAAGTAATAAACAGCTTGTTTTTGCAGTGGCTTCTCTTCAACAATCGTACTAGACTCTTTGAATTCCTTTGCTACCGATGTAGCGTAGTAGATGATACCGCCTATCGATGCCAACCAGACTAAAAACAAGGTGGTTGTCAAATAGTTGTTCATTGGTTTTTTCTCGAAGAGAACACGGAGAAGCAAATAGAACAAGCCGGCGAAAGGGATAAAAATGGCCAAGAAACCCGCGATCAAAGCGAAAGGTACATCGCTCGGATTCATGAGGTAGAAAGGACCAGAATCGTCCATGACGTCAGGAATTACGTTCACAATAGCCAGTGCAAAGAAGATAAGTCCAATGATCAATCCGATGAGCGTTAACCCGACGATAATAACAAAGAATACGCCGATAACTTTCACAAAGACCTGCAATAATTTAGCAACACCATCTCCGGTGCGGTCCATTCCCCTCGAGAACGAGTCCCTTACCCCGCTCATTTCTTCATCAAAAGAACGTTTGAAGTTCTGAATATTCGGTGCTTCACCACGCATTTCCATCTTATCTGCACGGGTTACAGCGAGCGGCATTACGATCCATAGGATAACATAGACCAATACGCCCGATCCACCGATCACAACAAATAAAGCAAAGAGTAAGCGTACCCATTTCGCCTCAATACCAAAAAAGTGCCCCAATCCACTACATACTCCACTGAAAACTTTGTCATCGTGATCGCGCATCAGCTTCTTCCCTACTTTAAAACCATCTGCATTTGGCTGGCGCTGAAAAGACGCATAACCATCCTGATCCTCAGACTCGAAATCGCTGACGCTCCCCATTTGCTCGATAACGGCATTAACATCGTCCATATTCAGAACTTCTTTGCTGCCAGCCTGAATCTTCTCGGTAAACATTTCAGAAATACGATTTTCGATGTCCTCCAAAATCTCCTTACTATCTTCCGATTGTCCAAAGTGCTTCTTTATATCAATCATGTAGGAGCGAAGCACCTCATAAGCATCCTCTTCAATATGGAAGACGATACTATTTATGTTGATAATTATTGTCTTATTCATCGTTATTATCTTTAACTGGTTTAGTTGAATCATTGTTTCTACCCACCAATGACGTGTTTACAGCAAACACGAGCTCATTCCAGGTAACATCTAGTCGCGAAAGGACTTCTAACCCTTCTTGGGTAATTTCATAATATTTTCTAGGCGGACCTGAAGTTGACTCCTTCCATATATAGCTTAACAGTCCATTGTTTTTTAGACGTGTTAGAAGCGGATATAAGGTTCCTTCCACAACCAATAATTGAGCTTTCTTCAGTTCGCTGATAATATCGGAGGCATAAATTTCTCCTCGAGAAATTATGGATAGGATACAATATTCAAGTATCCCCTTCCTCATTTGGATTTGTGTATTTTCAGCTATCATAACAATACAAAGATATATGTATTTTATGGTACCATGCAATACATAGTACCATATAAAACAAAACAACATAACTAAACAACTGATTTACAGTGAAATAATTTTTAAATAAATAATATTTTTATTTCTATCAGGAAATTTTTGGATATTTATCGCCATGATTAAAATCTTATTAGACTATAAGTGGTGTTTTATTTGGGCCATAATAGTTATTGTTTTATGCACCCTCCCGGGCAATAATTTTGATGCAGTTCCCGCCTATCCAGGTATGGATAAATTAGTCCATTGTGGGATGTTCTTTGTTTTCTGTACATTGCTATACAACGGTGTAATCCAGCAATTCCACGGTAAACCGACCCGTTGGCTTCCAATCTTTGTCGTTTCCATCCTTGGTTTTTTATTTGCAGGACTGACAGAGTTACTTCAGCTTTATATTTTTACGTATCGCAGCGGTGACTGGTGGGATTTATTTGCAGACAGCATCGGAATCGGCATGGCAGGATTTGCCTATCTCCTAAACTATGTCAACCGACGTCGCAAATAACGTGTTGAATTCGTTTTGACCTGGTCATTACTATTGAAGGCATGGCCTGCTCGTAATAGTGGTTACCGTAATTATTGAATTCGCTTTATCCGGACGGAGAAGGATATAAGTTATGGGATAGACTTTCGAACTAGGCTCTTGCCAGCGTAGCAACAGATACCCTGCAATCAACTGCATCTAAGAGTGTCAATGCTGCTGAAACAACCGTTGCTCCCGTGGTCAATACATCGTCAACCACAAGGATATGTACGTTAGCCGGCAACATAGTGCCTTTGTAATCGAAAATATCACTTACATTGTCGTACCGGTCGATCCGCCCCTTACCCGTTTGGCTCATTGTCGCTTTCTTCCTGACTAAAATATCTTCCCGCAAGGGGATTCCCATTGCTCTGGACAACCCTCTTCCGAAGTAAGTGGATTGGTTGTAGCCTCTTTTTCGGAATTTGCTACGGTGCAATGGCACAGGAACAATACAATTGATATCCTGATAGGCCTTTGTTTTGATTAATTTTAAGCCGTATAGATAACCAAAATATTCTGCAAGAAAAGGTTGGTTGTTGTATTTAATCTGATAAATGAGGCGCTCTACGCGACTATCCTTTTGCAATAATAAGAATGAACAGGCCTCTTCCACCGGAGCTTTCCCCCAGAGCTGTCGTGCGGTATCATTATCCGAATATTCGTGAAAGTTAGTATAGGGTAAATGGAAATCGCATGCTGTACAGACAAACTTTTCCTGATATTTTAGCACACAGCCGCAACAGCCACATTCCCTTGGAAAAAATATGGCTATAAAATCGCTAAACACCTTATTTAATTCGGATTTCATCTGGTTAATTCCCCTATTAAAGATAGGAACTATCCTTCAGATTATGCTTCGGATTCCTCTTTTTCCTTATCCTTGATTGCTAACTGTCCGCAGGCTGCATCGATATCTTTACCACGGCTACGTCTCACATTCGTGATGATACCTTGGCTTTTTAAATAATTTGCAAATACCTCGATTTTATCTGCTTCAGCATTCAGGAAATCGGCCAATGCGATAGGGTTGTATTCAATCAGGTTGACCTTACAAGGAACGTGTTTACAGAACTTGGCCAGTTCTTTTGCATCCTCCAGCTCATCATTGAAATTGTTAAAGACAATATATTCAAATGTAATGGGGTTCTTTGTTTTCGCATAAAAATATTTGAGTGCTTCGGCCAGTGCCTTTAGTGAGTTCTGCTCATTGATAGGCATAATTTCATTCCGTTTTTTGTCATTTGCCGCATGCAAAGAAAGTGCTAGGTTAAAACGTACCTGATCATCACCCAATTTCTTAATCATTTTTGCGATACCCGCTGTGGACACCGTGATCCGCTTGGCGGCCATATTCAATCCATCCGGCGCTGTAATGCGCTCAACAGACTTCATCATATTGGCATAATTCAACAAGGGCTCGCCCATCCCCATATAAACGATATTTGTCAGTGGCTGCCCATAGTGCTCTTCGGCTTGCTTGCTGATAAGAACGACTTGATCATAGATCTCATCGGCATTGAGGTTACGTTTACGGTCCATATAACCTGTTGCACAGAACTTACAGGTTAAGCTACAGCCCACCTGTGAGCTGACACAAGCGGTCATTCGTTCCGGAGCAGGTATTAACACCCCTTCAATGATGTTGTTGTCATAGAGCCAAAAACTACTTTTAATTGTTTTATCTGAACTGATCTGAGATTCTTTGACTGTAACTGCATTGATCGTAAAATTCGCTTTCAGCTTCTCACGAAGGGGCTTACTCAAATTACTCATCTGATCAAAATCTACGCAAGATTTCACCCAAATCCATTCATAAATCTGCTTCGCACGAAAGCCCTGCTCCCCCAACGCGGTAAGTTGATCTTTGATCTGATCCAAAGACAAACTCCTGATATCTATTATTTTACTTTTTTCAATCACGGTACAAAGATAAGAATAAATAAGTGACAAAAAATCCCGTTCTAAGAAATAGAACGGGACAACTGTTATGTATGTGTTTTAAAATAGGTAGGAGCGAGGTTCAATTAGCCATGAATGGCTTCCTTACTTCCGTACGACTGAATTAGCTTCCCTTCAAATTCCAACCACTCCTTCCAACGCTTTTCTACGTCGACGTCTACGGAATATTTGCGTGCAAAATTTAAAAATGTGGTATAATGATTTGCCTCAGACACCATTAAATCATAGTAAAACTTCGCAAGATCTTTATCTTGAATATTTTGTGAAAGTACTCTAAAACGTTCGCAGCTACGGGCTTCGATCATCGCCGCAAACAATAAACGGTCAATAAAAGCCATATTTCTACTGCCGTCTTTTTTAGAGAATTTCATCAATTGACCGACATAATCATCTTTTCGTTCACGACCCAAGGTATAACCACGTTCTTTGATGATATCAATAACCATCTTAAAATGTTCCATTTCTTCGATTGCGATTGCTGTCAGCTCATGCACCAAATCTTCGTGTTCTGAGTTGTTGGTAATTAAGGATATGGCATTTGAAGCAGCCTTTTGTTCACACCAGGCATGATCTGTCAAAATCTCTTCTAAATTTCCTTCTGCAATGTTTGCCCATCGCGGATCTGTCAACAACTTTAATCCAAGCATCTTACTCTCTAAAATGATTTACGACACAAAGGTAGCGAATATCTGAGCGTTAAAAAAATGATAATCGCTCTTTAGGCATCTTTATGAAGAGCCTTTCGAATTTCAGGTGCTATTTTCTCACCAAAAATCTCTATAGAACGCAGCATTTCTTTATGCCCAGGGGCGCCCACATCCATATGTGCAGAGAAGCGTGTCAATCCAAATTTCTCCTGTATTTGCAATATTTTATCTACGGCATAAGCAGCATCCCCAACAATAAGGTGTCCTCTGGAAGATCTTCCGAAGTCATATTGTGTGCGTTGGTATGGCGGCCATCCACGACTTGCACCGATACGATCCATCTGTGCCGAATAAATCGGATAATAGTAGTCTGCTACCTGCGCGTTGTTATCGCCAAAGAACGCATGCATATGTACCCCGACCTGAAAATTAGCCATATCATGCCCATTATCCTCATATGCTTGACGGTACATGTCAAATAAATGATCGAAGCTTTCATACATCCCGCCGATGATGGCAAACATAACCGGTAAGCCCAACTTTCCGGCACGGATCACAGAAGATGTTGTGCCACCTACTGCAACCCAAATCGGTAGTGATCCATTTTTAGGTCTTGGGAAAACTTCCTGATTGATTAATGGTGCTCTAAAATTACCGCGCCAAGTAATTGGATTTTGCTTGTTCAGACGAAGCAAAAGCTCTAGTTTTTCCTCAAACAACTCGGAATAATCTTTTAGATCATAACCAAATAAAGGGAAAGATTCAATGAAGGATCCTCTTCCTGCCATGAGCTCAGCACGTCCATCGGATAAAAGATCGACGGCTGCGAAATCCTGAAATAATTTAACCGGATCGGCAGAACTTAATACCGAAACTGCACTGCCCAATTTAATATTTTTGGTAACGGTAGAAGCCGCAGCCAAGATAATTTCGGGTGCTGCAACCGCATAATCTGCACGGTGATGCTCCCCTATTCCAAAGAAATCCAATCCTACTTGATCCATAAGCTTGATCTCTTCAATAATTTCTTTCATTCTATCTTGTGCTGCCTGGATTTGACCTGTAACAGGATCTATCCTCGAGTCGCCAAACATTCCTATTCCTAATTCCATTTTTATCTATTTTATAAGTCATTCAAAAGTAACACCTTCTTTCCCTGAATTATTTGATCTAGGATAAGAAAATGATACCGCACCATACCCTGGATCACAAAAAAATAAAGAGCTGTCTATTTGGTCGCTTACTTGATCTGGCCATCAACAAAGTTATACTAGGCTCCTCGGCTAAAAGAGTGCAACAGTATTCTTCGCGACCTGGTCTGCATTGCCACTAAAATGATGCCCGCCGGAGAGGTATTTTTTTGTAAAATTCTTAAGTGTTATCTTCTGTATCGGGAAATCAGCTTCATCATCACCAAGAATAACGCCCGTTTTGACTGCACCCATTCGATTGATTTCCGCGATCACGTCAAGACTCCGTTTTGTATTACTCCGACCCAAAATATCCGCTATATGGATCTCCAAATCTGTTGACACAGATGGTTCCAGCAGGACAACACTCTTTAGGTTCTTCTTAATGACGGGATCCAGGCGATTAATAATAAAAGGAACCGCGTCTGCGCCAAATGAATACCCCACTACAAAAAGATGTATATTTTGCCGTGCTAAGAGTATGTTTTTCAGTGTATTCGAAACATCGGCAGCAATCTCACTCGGGCTTTTCTTCTTCCAGAAATAGGTTTTCGAATCGATCGCTGCCACAGTATATCCTACTCCAGCAATCAGCTCACAAAGCTTGTTAGAGAATGAATTAAATCCACCATCGCCACTCAGATAGAGAACCAAAGGTAATGCAGCTTTATTGTTCCAATATTTCATGTCAATCAAACGCTGTTGTGCAAACGCATGAAACGCCATGCCAGCAATTATTAATAAGGTAGCTATTTTTTTCATCTGTACAGCATCTACATGAAGCTATTCGTTCGGTTTCATGACTTTGACCAGTGCTACAGGAAGTTGTATGAGATCAAAATCATTATCAAATATAAGGTATTTATTTTCCCAAAATGTCGCATACTTCTCTTTAAAGTCGCGCAGGCTATGGTAATGTTTAAAGTTACCCAATCGTGTTGAGGCAAATTTCATAATCTTTTCTGCGGGACTATCTGTCGCCCCCAACCCCGTCATCGGTACCATGCCCAAATTTAGATAGACGTACTTTTTGGCCTTAGCATACGCAATAAGCTCAACAATCAATGCATCCATGCTACCACCCGGTGCATCAAGAGACTTCCGAATCATATCGTAGGTGCACTCATCTTTCGCATAGTCGGGGATGATATTCAGAAAGGCTACGATAGTATTCTGCTCATTTTTCAGTACAATGATATCTTGCAAAATAAGCTCATTTTCATCAAACATCCCTTGCGAAAAAACCATTTCCTTTTTATCAAATTCTTTTAACCATTCGTTGGAAATTATCCTTAACTGATCTATAATTGCCTTTTCCTGCGGCGCTTTCAACACTTCTGTTGTAAAACCCTTTTTTTGAATTGCATTAAGTCCATTGCGTAATGACTTACGTTCTTTTCCTTCGAGCTTGAATGTTTCCAATTCTAATACAGCCTCTTGTCCAATGGTGATCTTCTGTTTACGTAGGGATGAAAAATGAACCAAACTATTTTCATCAACACGGTAATAAATGGCCTTTAAACCATTCGCATAACAGTATTGATCGAATTCCTGGACCAACTCTTCCTTATCCCCCTGTTCACAGACAGGCTCATCCAATACAATAGCAAATTCATTCGCCAAGCGATAAGCGGTAAATCCCTCCGAGACTTCTGAGAAAAACAAACTCTTATCTTTTCCCAATTTAAAGAAATCCATGGGAGACTGACCAAACTCAATCAATAATTGTTCTGCACGTTCCAATTCAGATTGGCTGGAGTCTTCATCTGCGAGGAGACGGGGACGAGCTAACGCGTAGATTAGTAGGAGCCAACAAAATAGTCCAAGTACTTGCGTAATCCGCAGGAATTCTTGTCCAAATGCCGTTTGGGGCATCAATTCATCATCAGCAAACAAGAGGAAGCTTCGTGCTGTATGATAGATAGATTGTCGCCAGGTGAAGTCGACACCGAAATGCTGTTTATCAATGAAGTAGAAGCTCAATACGTCAAACAGGCATATGGCTAGGAGAGCAACAAAAAATGTGATAAACCCGATTCGCACCCAGCGAATATTACTCTTGATCCGATATTGCTTATAGCTCACGGCCAGTAAAATCAAGGTCAATAAAGCAACCGAAGCTTCTTCATAGTCCAATGCCTTAAACACGTGCCCAAAAAGCGACAAGGCGCTAAACGCCACGGCGATCCAAAATGCAATTCGGAAACCTTTGATCAAGTACGCCGAGGTCACCAACAGCCCTAAGCCTAACACTAACACCATAAATTTGGACGCGTGAATTGCTTCCAAAGGCAAATAGAAACGATCAAGTTTCATCCGGTCGGCCAAAGGAGGCGTCAATACAGATACGAGATTTACCATGCCCAAGAAGAAGATAAGCAGCGCTGGGCCAATACGTGCCAGCAATTGTTTCCCACGCCATGCAAAAGCCAGAAGCCCCAGGACTAAAGGTAACCAAAATTCGAATGCCCGGTAGAGAATTGTAATGCCCAATCCTTCTGCCTGCGAGTAGCCGTACGCTTTAAAAATATACAGCATAGTCAACTCTACAGCCCCAAGCCCCCGTAGAAAAGGAGAAACAATCATCAATACCACCGAAACAGTATAGGCAATAGCCGCAGCCTCGAAAGAGTGGTCCAAACCAAGGGCATACATACTTACAAAAGCATGGGCAATACCGCAGCATTCAACGACCATCGATGCCAGCATGGTACCCAACAAATATTTTAGCTTGACCTCTCCTGAGAATATTTCATCGATATTAGAGGCTACAGCAGGAAATTTTAATTCAACCCAGCGATAGACGCCTTTGTGTGTTCTAAAAGACCAAACGAGCCAAAATACGACACCCAGAAGCAGCCCCAAAACCACCAATGAGATCCAGGCATTACCAAAATTTTTATTGTGCCAAATCGTATACAATATAACAGGTACTCCGATCAGAAAGACCGTCAGTAGTCCGACATAGCCATACAGCGCCCCTGCTTGATGAATTTGCGTCGTATTCAAATTTCTTTTTCGCAACTGCGTTGTTGTATATGCCAAAGAACTAATCCCACCCGCAGGCAGAAACACACTGAGTAAATTTCGCTTGAGGAAAAGATCAATAGCGATTCTCAGGTTAATAGAAAGGCCTATCGCTTTAAAACTCTGCACATACATCAATCCCTGAAGTACAATATAGACGAGAGTAATTCCTACGCCGACCAAAACCCAGGTTAGATTGGCCGCACGCAAATGTGGAATGATGGCAGCAAGCTCTTTTCGTTCATTTCTAAAAAATACAAAGGCCAACAAAATAACCAAAACAGCTATTAGTTCCTTCCAATAGGTCTTTGGTGAAAAATGTCGAATCCGTTGCGCAATAGTTTTGGCCATATAATCGTTTAATGATGAATAACCTTGAGATATAGTATAAACACGAAATAAAGCTAATCGTTTGAAAATGACTAATTGTTAATTTTTCGTCAATTCTTTTCACATTAATCAGTAATTTTCCGGCATGAAAGAGAAAAAGGTTTTGTTCATCGGACTGGTATGGCCAGAGCCAACATCTTCAGCAGCGGGCTTCCGTATGATGCAATTAATTGAGACGTTTGTTAATCGCTCTTATCAGATTACATTTGCTTCTGCTGCTGCCAAATCGCCGTATAGTGCACCTTTACAGTCTCTCGGGATCCGGGAACAGGCCATCGTGCTGAATAGCAATAGCTTTGATGAATTTATTGCTCAGCTTAAGCCCGACATTGTTGTATTTGACCGCTTTATGGTAGAGGAGCAATATGGTTGGCGTGTTGCACAGCATTGTCCAAATGCACTCCGCGTACTTGACACGGAAGATTTGCATTTTTTGCGTCAGGCGAGACAGACATCCGTCAAAAATAACGGTGATTTTTCCTTTCAAGAGTTATTTACCGATACGGCCAAACGGGAAATTGCCGCGATATTGCGCAGCGACCTCTCGCTGATCATTTCCGAATCCGAAATGAAGATTCTTATCGAAGAATTTCGCATTTCACCCGATATCCTTTATTATCTCCCTTTTCTTGAAGATGAGATCACTGCAGCAGATGTGGAGCAATGGAACACCTTCGAAGAGCGCAAGAACTTATTATTTATTGGAAATTTCATTCATGAGCCCAACTGGCATACGGTACAATACCTAAAAACACAAATCTGGCCGCAATTACGGAGGATGCTCCCCAAAGTGGAATTACACATTTATGGCGCCTATGCAACCCAAAAAGTACTTCAGTTAAACAACCCAAAAGAGAATTTCCTGATCAAGGGCCGAGCGGAATCTGCTCGTCTGACCATGGAAAGTTACCGTCTACTGGTGGCTCCAATTCAATTTGGTGCCGGTGTGAAAGGGAAGTTTATCGACGCCATGCAGACAGGTACACCATCTGTCACCACGAAAGTTGGTGCAGAAGCCATGAAGGGCAATTTGGACTGGAATGGCTTTATCGAAGACGATCCCGAAACGTTCTGCCGAAAGACAGTTGAGCTCTACGAAAATGAAGATCTTTGGAAAACGGCCCAAGAACATGGTATCCGTATTATCAACGAACGTTATGAAAAACGAAAGTATCAGTCCGATTTTATGACTAATCTATCTTTATTAAAAGTACAGATTGACAGGCATCGTCAACAAAACTTTATTAGTCAGATATTATTGCACCACACGATGCAGAGCACAAAATATATGTCCTTATGGATCGAGGAAAAAAATAAATAGATCCTTAGTTAACTTCCCGCCACCAAGGGGCGTATACGGTATCTAATTTATTCAAATGGATCATTTCCCCTATTTTTGGCGTAAGCAGTGTGATCTGTTCTTTGTTCGCCGTCTCGTAAAACTTCTCCATGGGCTCTTTCCAATCGTGCATCGCCAACGCGAATTTAGAAGAGTGAACGGGCAAAATAGCTTGGGCCTTCAGATCCTTCGTTTCAGCAGCCCATTCATCAGGTAAAGAATGGATATAATGCCAGGCATCGTTATACTGGCCATTTTCCAAGATCGCTAAATCAAATGGACCGAATTGGTCACCTATTTTTTTGAAGTGCTTACCATACCCACTATCTCCCCCCAAGAAAATGCTGTACTTAGAAGTTTTTAATACAAAAGATGTCCACAAGGTATTATTCCGTGTAAATCTACGTCCCGAAAAGTGCCTTGCGGGTGTGAAGGTTACCTGAAAATCGGGCGCCAGTTTTATCTGGTCATACCAATCACCCTCGATGATCTGATCGGCCTTGTATCCCCAAGATTCAAAATGCGCCCCTACTCCGAGACCACAGATCACCTGACCGACTTTATCCCGCAATTTCACAACGGTCTCATAGTCCAGATGATCGTAATGATCATGCGAGATAAACAAATAGTCAATTTTCGGAAAAACCATCGCCGCATAGTCGACCGACATCTTAAATGCTTTATTGCTCCCTGGGACGGGAGAAGCATTTGCACTGAATACTGGATCCACCACTATTAATTTTCCATCTAACTTCAATAGATAGGAGGAGTGACCAAACCAAATCAGAACATCATCTGCGGGAAGATGTGCTAAATCGCATTCCATAGCGGGCAATACACTGATAGGTTTTAAGTGGGGATTCTTGTTGAAAAGGAAATCCCACAACAAAGAGACCATATTCACATCGCCTTTCAACGATGGCGTTACTTCGAGGTTATGAAAAATACCATTTTTAAAATTGGGGGACTGTTTCATACGTTCAAGCCGAGCTCCCTTGAAACTTCCACCAAACATTGGATGAACAAAATAATAAAGCACGCTACTGATGAGCGCAATCAATAGCGTCGCTAATACAATCCATCCAATCGTTTTCATTAGAAGTTATTCTTCCACATCATCGACTCCACCGGACGGATGGTCTTGCCATTGTATTTTGCGTTACCTTTGGTGTTATAAAATGTCTCGATATCGCCTTCTACAGCAAAATAGATCAATTGTCCAATTGGCATTCCTGCGTAAACCCGAACAGGCTGAGCAACCGAAATTTCCAAGGTCCAGGTATTACAGAAACCGACATCGCCCTTTCCTGCAGTTGCATGGATATCTATCCCTAAGCGACCAGTACTCGATTTGCCCTCTAAAAAAGGAACATGCTTATGTGTTTCGGTATACTCTTGCGTAACACCTAAATAAAGGGTGTTGGGCTCCAAGACGAAACCTTCTTCCGGGATTTCAAAATGCTGAATTTCATTGTGCTTCTTGGCATCAAGTACACGGTCTGCATACGTTGCCAAATATTTCCCCAAATGCACATCGTAGGAATTTGTTCCTAAACATTTACGATCAAATGGTTGAATGACAATGCTGCCATTTTCAATCTCTTCGAGAATTCTTTTATCAGATAAAATCATGTGTATCAAAATAGCAAAAGCATCAGGCCACGCTATACAAATTCAAAAATACAGTTCTCCCACTAATTTTACTTCATTTTTCAAAACAAAAATCTGCGATTTGTTTTTTAAATTTGGGTATGAGTCTAGTGTATCTACGTGAAATTGATAGCCAAACCAAATTTGCAATTTGGCGAATTGAGGAATCGGACGACGATTTACTGTCAAAACTTCAATTGGATGAACGTGAAAAAGCGAAATTAGGGTCTTTCAACAAAGGGAAAAGACGGTTACATTGGCTTGCCACCCGTGTGCTGTTGCGCACCTTATTAAACACATCCCGTTATATAGATTGTCCATCTGATGCAAATGGCAAGCCTTATCTCGCCAATTTCCCCCAAAAAATTTCACTTTCACACTCATTTGATTATGCCGCAGCTATGATCAGTACAAAAGGAGAGGTGGGTATCGACATGGAAATCATCAAAACAAAAGTAGAGCGCATCCAACATAAGTTTTTAAAACCTGCGGAGCTTGCATTCATCGCACAGGATGAGAACCGATATGAGCAGCTTTATGCTTGCTGGTGTGCTAAAGAAGCGATTTATAAACTTCAGGGAAATGCAGGTGTCTCCTTCTTGAATAACATGACCATACAACCATTCGACTATCAGGTGCAGGGCATATTAAAACTCGAACTCCACAGCGATCAACATACACATCTATATGACGTGCATTACGAGAAGTTCAATGAATATATGCTCGCTTACGCTGTAGAATAGTTTCTTTAAAAAAATAATTTTTCTCAATTTCAATGAATTAGCACACAGACAGCACTTTTTTTTTGTGCTTTTTGAAAAAGCTTCTATATTTGCATCATCGAAAACGATATGGCCCGTTCGTCTAGGGGTTAGGACGCAAGATTTTCATTCTTGAAACAGGGGTTCGATTCCCCTACGGGCTACAAAAAGCGACTTCAAAAGAGTCGCTTTTTTTATTTTAGGAACAAATATTAAAAAAGCAAAAAAGTCACTCCGGAAAATGGAGTGACTTTCAGCTCTACCAGATTGCAAGCTAGACTATACTTGAAGTTGTATTATGTCTAATCTCGGATGCATTTTATAATCCTTTGACATATACTTCTGCTATAGCGGATGAAGGCGGACGATTACTTGCTGTTACCGTACATTTTAAATAACGGGCTTTTGTCGTCGGAACATTCACGGCCAACGTCGATTTGGGACTGTTTGTTCCGAAATCAATCTTCCCTATTGGAACATATGTTTTATTGTCATTACTAGTCGAAAACTCAACGACTTTTAAGTCATTATTCCATAACCTTCTTGTTAATTCAATCATCATCACATTATATTCCTTTCCAAAATCTATTATGACATAATGCGGTAATGGGGGTTCTCCTCCCATCCAGATATTATGCCAGTAGGTATCGGGGTTCCCGTCCAATATATTTTCCTTTTCACCTCCGCCAATCCATTCGGAAGAAGCCGCAATTACTTTCCAGCCACTACGGGGGATATCTGGCGGTTGAAAGGACACTGGAACCAATATTGTGGAAGCATCAGGGTTAATACCATTTTTTGAAACAGACTTAATCCGTAAAGGCAACGCATACTCCCCAAATAAATTGGTTGTTCCATCAATAAGTCCTTTTTTCAGAATAGTGTATGAAAAACTCGTTTTATTCTCCTTTTCAGCAATTTTATAAGGCGCGGGTAAAAGCTGATAGGCCGCTTTTGGTAGTAATTTCAACTTCTTATCGTCTGATACCGTTCCGTTGTAATTATCCAAAATCACGGGATCCACTTCAATTTCATAGTCAAGATTCCATTGATTGGGATAATTGGTGACCAATGTCGCTTTCCCTACGACCTGTTCAGCTCCCGTGGGGCTCAGTTTGATCTGATCAAGCTGCAGGCCCGGTGAAGTGAATTCCAAAAATGGGTCTTTAACGTTAGGAATCAACAATGTCGTTGCCATTTCAGGTTTCAGTGCATGCAACACCCCACCCTCTGCTTCAATGCGGCAAGGAAGCACATATAATTCCTTATATTTTCCTTGCAACACTTTTATGCGCTCAGTATCAAAAGCAATTGCGATATCCTGCAGATAATCCTTTTTTTCAAAGGCTAGTGTTGTATTTGCAATTTTATAGCAATCAGTGGGAAGCAGCTTATAATTTGTCCCTTGCTGCGCGTTATAGGCTGCTAGGTACGCTTCGTCAATCTTGAAGTTTATCTTTGCTTCCTGTTGTCCAATTCCAGCCTTAACAACAGTTACATTATAATCAAATTTTCCCCAGTCAAATACCGTTATTTTATTCTCTTTGAAATCTCTGAAATAAATGGTGTCGTCGACCATGTTGTTCATTCGATCATCCTTTTGACATCCATTCATCAGGAAAAGTGTCAACAGAAGAACACAATAGGATATATAATTTCTCATCATTTTCAGTATTATTTAATAAGTACTACCATCCATAGTTCTGTGTAATGTTGATCATCTCGCTCAGTTGCTTTTGCTGTATCGGGAAGAAATAATGTTTGGCCTGAAAACTTCGCTTTCCAGGAAAAACATCTTTGGTCCGTTCCCAAGAGGATTCATAAGAAGTTGCGGCAACATTACGGGTATAATAGGGCTCATTCATTTCTTCCTCTGCAATCATCCAGGTTCTCAGATCGGGGTAACGATGGCCTTCAAATGCCAATTCGACCATTCTTTCTTTTCGCAGCAATACCCGCAGGAGTTCTTTATTTCCCCGAACCTCTGGATAAGCAACTTCCAAGTCGTTCAAGCCGCTCCGCTTACGCACCAGGTTGATAAATTTTAACGCCTCCACTTCATCACGAGCAGGTTTTTCATTGCAAGCCTCCGCGTAGTTTAGATAGATCTCAGCCAGACGATAATAGGGCCATGCAAACTGCCCCCAGTTACCCGCTTCGATATCATTTGTTGGGTCACTCATTCTCCGCCACAAGTAGCCTGATTTTACGCAGTCCCCTGTTTTCGTATACGAAGATGTTCCGCCATCAAAGAATGTCACCTGTCTGGGTTGAGGTTTTGGATTGGTCCAATACATTCCATTTGCCAAAATGGATGCGTAGAAACGTGCATCCCTTCCGACACAACTGTTGTGCGCCTTAAAAGAGGCAAAATTGTCCAAGGGATGCACATAGTTATCTGTAAACCCCGTTTCTTGGTATCCTGATTTTTCATCAATTATAGGCTGTCCATTGCTACTGTAACCTGTAATCGGGTAGCGTCCTGAACTTGCCATCGGATAGGTGTCGACCAGTTTTAGCGAAGGTGCATAACCGCCCCAGCCCATCGTCACAACTCGCGGTGGAGCCGTACGGACGTTATAATTGAAGCCGTCATCAGACCATCTTCCCCAAATAATCTCCGAATTCCACTTATCAAAATAAATACCCATGTAGGATTTAATTGCACGTCGAAAAGAGTTCGTCTCTTTGTTATCTTGGTAAAGTGCATACACATTCAGATCAATCAACGCCTTGGCAGATTTGGCCGCAAGCTCCCATTTATTGGGATCTGCGGTTTGTGGAAATAAGAATTCACCGCTTTTATTCCTTATTCCTATATAAAGTTTCGCTCCGTTAAATAGCGGCCTAGCCATATACAGCAGTAATTCAGATTTTGCGGCCATCACAGCCCCTTTTGTCAATCGACCATACCAGGCTTGATCAGTTATTTCCTGTGGCAATACGGCACTTGCTTTATCAAATTCAGAAACTATGAAATCCACATTTGTCTGCAAAGACATACGATCTACTGTCGTTGGATCAATTTTACTATCGGGAGCACGATCGCCCCATACAAATACAGGTCCATATCTTTTTAAAAGCAGATAATAAAAATAGGCTCTTAAAAAACGGGCTTCGGCTTTCATAATATCTTTAGTAGCAGCACTCAATTCCACATTTCTATCAATATTTTCAATGAAAATGGTTGCCTGATTAATCCCTTTATAGTTCTGTTCCCAAGTTGTATAATCCTGGGTTGTCACGCCCCATGCCCCATTCGCAAAGTTAAGCCATGGAACCCAGGCTACCCATGAAAATAAGGCTTCATCACTCAGCGGAACATTTCCGCCTTCACCATTGAACATATCATGTTCTATAGGCAAATAGCCATACACCTGAGCCAGATACTGTTCCGTGGTTTTCCGTTTATTAAAAACCTCTTCTAAAGTCATTTGATTTTCTAGATCCACGTCGAGATATTTGCTACATGCCCCGAGGGAAAATACCAGTAATAGGCAGGAAATCGAGTATATATACTTTTTCATCATTATCTTTCAGATTAAAGTGTTACACTTAAACCAACATTAAATACACGCATTTGAGGATAGCTGCTTCCTGAAACTGTTTCCAATTCAGGATCCCACAACTTGAACTTACTGAATGTGAACACATTTACGCCTTGTGCATAAATACGCACGATTGACATTTTCCATTTTTCCGTGAGCTGCTTTGGCAACGTATAGCCCAATTCTAAATTCTTCAAACGGATAAAGCTCATATCGCGTTGCCATAAAGTGGAAGCCTGAGAGTTATTGGCAATATTAAATGAGAGCCGTGGATAAGTTGCATTTGGATTAGGGTTGTCTGCACTCCAGCGGTGATCAGCGACATCCGAATAGATCTGTCCATAGCCCCAGATGTTGCCAGTTTGACCATATAGAGGTCCTCCCGCTATAATCCGGGATATTTGTCCAACGCCATGGAAAAAAGCCGATAGATCAAATCCTTTCCAAGATACACTGGCGCCAAATCCATAATTCCATTGCGGCATATCTGTATCACCTATCGCTACTTTATCTTCTTCTGTAATTTCGCCGTCTCCATTGATGTCCCGATATTTTACATCACCGGGACGTATCACATCGCCATAGCGTTGAATCGGGCTATGCGCGATTTCCTCTTCTGACTCAAACAGCCCCAAAGCAATTAATCCGCGCTGTTGTCCCCAGCGTTGTCCTATTTCAGACTGATATGCCCATCTTGGAATCGGCTTGTCATCAAATAATTTTTTATTTCGATTGTAAGTTAGATTACCCCGGACCTGTATGCCGACTTCTCCCTGGCGATGATTAAACTCCAAGGATCCTTCGGCCCCTTTATTTTGCATCTGTCCAATATTAACATAGGGTTTTACATTAATTCCCACGATGGAAGGCACACTTTCCTGAAGAATGTAAATTCCATCACGTTTCTCCGCAAAATAATCGGCCTGTATGGTCAATTTGTTGAAAAGGCTTAACTCAAGCCCGATATTACGCTTTAATGCACTTTCCCAGGCAACCAGTGGATTCCCTGGATAACCGGTTGCTATACCCTGAAGATAATTTTTGCCACCAATGCCGAAAGAATAGCCACCATCGAGCTTCATTTCTGAATTGTAAGCAAATCGACGTGAACCACCGATTTTATCGCTACCAATCCGACCAATTGATCCCCGAATTTTCAGAAAGTTAACGACAGGCAATAGCGACTTAAAGAACGCTTCATTACTAATAACATAGCCCATAGCCAGGGAAGGAAAGAAACCAAAACGTTTCTTTGGCGCAAAGTTCTCAGATCCATTGTAGCCAAAGTTACCTTCGATAAAATAGCGGTCCTGGTAGGAATAGGTCAAACGTGAAGCAATCCCCGTATTACGATAGGGGAATGCTGCGATATAATCCCGTTCTGGAAAGTTATTTGTCCGCTCGCGCATGGAGAATAAAAATAGTCCTCCGACGCGATGCTTGTTTCCAAACAACTGGTCATACATCAGGGAACTTTCAAAATTAGTCGCACGCTCTCCCGAATGATAGTCGGCTAAAGCAAGATAATCGCTGCCATTACCGTTATCTTTTAAAATAAGATTCCCTTCGCTGTCCCGCGGTTTTGTTTTGTCAACATAATAGGTGGTTGGTGCCTTTCTTTTGTCTAATGTCGAAGAGTTCTTTGCATCCCAGGAAAATTTAACATTCGCTTTTAAACCGGGAGTTATCAACTCCGAAAAATCTTGAGTGATACCAATCAACGACTGCGCATTATTCCAGAAATCCTTCGAGAATCCAGTAGTATTGAGCGAATAATAGGGATTTTGTCCTCCTTGTGGCTGTGCATAGGCGCCATTTGAAAACTGGGTAGGTGTTGCCACTGGTGTGGTGTGGAGCACAATATCATACATATCACCCAAATTTACACCTAATCGGTTTTTTGTTTCGTATTGATTGGAGAGGTTTAGGTTTACTTCAGTCGATCGAGACAGTCTAATATCAACATTCGATCTAAAATTAATCCGGTCGAAATTCACAGATGGATCATAATTCGATGTTTTTCGAGGCTGAAAGATCCCATTCTCTTTCATATAAGAACCCGAAACGTAATATTTAATAAAATCTCCTCCTCCAGTCACATTTACATTCAAACGTTCATTTGATGTTCTCTTTTTAAAGATCTCTTGCATCCAATCCACATTTGGATAGACATCTGGATCTACTTTATTCACATATTTATTTATCTCTTCTTGTGTCAATGGGGCTTTTCCAGAAGCTTCAAAATTGATATCGTTATAATAATCTAACCATTGAGCAGCATTTGCCAATTTCGGTAGGACAACAGGTTCCAACATACCGCGCTCAACACGTGCATTGATACTCGGTTTAACACTTTTCTTTCCCCTTTTTGTTGTAATGATCACAATACCATTTGCTCCCCTTACGCCATACACGGCTGTGGCAGTTGCATCTTTCAAGACAGAGAATGACTCGACATCCTCGGGGTCTACGAGGTCCATGGGACGTTCGATCCCGTCCACCAATACCAGTGGACCGGTCCCCCCCGCAAAACTGCTCACCCCACGTATCCAAAATGACGTTGCAGAGCCGGGCTCTCCCGAACCTTGAACCGTAACAACACCTGCCATCTGTCCCGCCAATGCGCTGCTGATCTTAGCAACGGGAGTTTTTAATTGTTGCGGGGAAACGCTACTAATTGCACCCACTACGCTAATTTTACGTTGCTTTCCATAAGCAACAACTACAGCTTCCTCCAGATCGCTTACCGCAGGCTCCAAAGTGATCTTCAGCTGATTTGACGCACTAATATTCCGCTCAAACGACTGAAATCCTACGAGCGAAAACTGCAGCACCTTATGCTGATCTTCAATTTCCAAGGCAAATTGCCCCTGCGCATCGGTCTTCGTTCCAATAGTTGTCCCCTTAACCGAAACCGTGACACTTTCCAATGGCGCTCCCTTCGTATCAGACACAACTCCTGTTATTCTACGCCGCTGCAAGAACACCGCGGTGCTGGAAGCAACTTGCGGAGAACCCACTTTGGCCATAATCAATACCGTGTTCAGATTCAATTCGTAAGTCAGGTTTCTTTCCGACAGAAACTCTTGTAGGACCTCTTTAAAGTTTTTGTGATTTGCTTTAATAGTCACTCTTTTCTGTTTATTAATCAAACTGTTATTGTACAAAAACTCGTACCCCGTTTGTTTTTGAATCTCATCCAGGACGTCCACCAAACGTCCATTTTTTATATCCAATGTCACTTGTTGACCAAAGCTAGATGCATGAACATGCACCATGGAGATGATGAGGATTAGTATGCATACTTTCATCCTGATAAATGCTTTTACAAAGAATTTTTGTGTAAAAAAGCAACTTTTGCTATTCCTTTTATACATTTGTATAGGTTTGGTGTTAAATGGTTTATAACTCAATTAGGTTTATTTAATTGCTAAACTACGATCGGGAGTGTTGCGAGCACTTCCGATTACTTTTAGCTCAAAGTCTCATTGTTACATAACAAGGACCCTCCCATCCTGAATTTTAAATTTATAATTGGATATTTTTTCCAGCTGCCGGAGTAAATCCGAGAGCTTTTTGGTCCGCTTTATCATCCCCGTAAATTTATCGGTGGACGATGAATTCACCTTCACTTCTTTGATATCATACCATTCGCCCACTTTTTGCAAGACAGTCTCAATATTATCTTCTGTAAAGCGGAAGAAGCCATCCCGCCAAGCGAGAACCTCTTTTAGGTCGGCTTCCTGTACGGAAATTTGTTTCGTATGCAGATTGGTTTGTGCTTGCATTCCAGGGCTTAAAATCTGCTGATTATGCCCCGCACTTACAGCAACCTTACCTTTGATTAAAGTGGTCAGGATTTTAGTTTTGCTGAGATCAGAGGCAATATTGAATTGTGTTCCCAACACTTTGACCTGGGTTTGTTTCGTCTGAACAATAAATGGTTTTCTACTGTCATGAGTGACATCAAAATAAGCTTCACCATCCAAGAATACCGTTCGGGTATGTTCATCAAAATGTGTTGGATAGGTCAAGCTCGCGCCCGAGTTTAGTTGAACCTGTGTGCCATCAACCAACTTCACGGTCAATGCGCTACCTTTTGGACTCAGGAAAGTTCTCATCTCAGATTTGCCCTCGACATTATTTTTAACTTGATATACTACTGTACCATCTGTTGCTTTAATGATGCTCAGACCGTTTTTATCCAAGGTTTCAGGATGATCTTCTGAAATTGAATATTGGTCACCATTGGAAAGTTTAAGTATAGGCGCACCGTTTTCTGGCAAGGCGATTTCCCTTGGTGAGACGGCTTGTTGAGAAGTTCCTTCCTTCGCGCTTTGTTGGACCAGAAACAGATTTGAAAAACAAAAGACAACAATTGCGGCAGCAATCCCCCCCCATTTGATGTAGCGCAGCTTTGATTTTCTTTCATCTCCTATCTCTTTATGATGTCCGCCTATTCGACTTGAGATCTGATTTAAAACCTGATCCCTGTTAAATAGCTCCGAGCGTTCAGGAACTCTTTCGCCCATACGTTCAAAAAGATCGGAGAACTCAGCTTCTTCCAGCTGATCTAATTGATCGAGCATCTCTTTCAATTCCGAACGAGAGATTGTATTCCTAAAATAATGGGTTAGCAAATAGCGTAGTCTTTCTTCTTGCATGGTCAAATTGGTTCGTACTTTCTAAGTATTTATTTCAGTACACCGCAAAAACAGAAAAGGACTACAGGAAGAGATATTTTTTTTATTTTTTTTTAGATCCTTATGAAATTGTTATAGGTATAAAATTTCCAATGGAACTTCAGTCCAACTGTTTAGCATATCGATAAGCAGTTAGGAGGATTCCATCAATCCATGAAATCCTTTTCAAAAAAAATAGAAAAATAAGGATAATAGCCGATTTCGTCCAGAACGGACTTGTTTTAAATGTTTCGATGCTCTCGCAAGATGGTTTTTTACTGTGTTCTTAGAAAGATTGAGTTCCGCTGCGATTTGATTGTGGGGTATTCCTTCAATTCGGCTTAATGTAAAAACAAGTTTTTGTTGTTCAGGAAGTTGAGCAAGGTAATTTTCTATTTCATCGGCAAGTTCCTTTCGTTCTATTAAACCATCGGCCCTATCCGAATGATGTTCAATATGGTAATATAGAAGCTCAAAGGCCGAATGAGAACGTTTGATGCTTCTTAGTTTATTGAGACACTCTCTTTTAGTCAATACATAGAGGAACGGCCAGAGATCCACATCCTGTTTTATAGTTTCTCTATTGGTCCACAGTTTCACGAAAACTTCCTGCACAACATCCTCGCTCCAACCTGTATCTTTCAGCAAGTGAAAAGATACATCGAAAATGCGGTCTGCATATCGTTCGTAAAGTTTTGGTAAAACAGCCTGCTTCCCTATAGAGAGCGCCTGGATCAAATTGGCTTCATCATTTTCTTTTCTCATAACTAAAGCTCCCAATCTTCAATTTATTGGTCATTGTGCTTTTCAGGTAACAATTAGATTACAAGGCCAAGTTAACAATTATTTCTACATATTAATCAAGCATATTAAATTTTTCCAAAGCGATCTTATCGTTAATAGATCGCTTTAGGTTCGGATTTTTCCTGTGCTTCTTTGTAGCGTAATACCTGCGATAGTATAGCTGGATTTTCGATCACTTTAGGCCTAAACTTTGTACTGTTCATATACGTTAAGATAGAGCCCAACAGCTGTCTTGCCACGGGTCTGTTGGCTAGATCTGTCTCCAGATCAAACGAAGCAATCATCAGTTTGCCCGCCCCGACTGTCCCTTCAAAAAGAGATGCTAATCTCCTATTATTGGTAAAGTTGTCAATGAGCTCTACAATTGCATTTCCGCCTTTGATCTCATCCGTAATTAGCGTAGTCGATTTAATTTGGAGATCCCACCATTGCCAGTCTGTGTGATTATCTGTTGGGAAATCGGCAAATACAGGGTGTTTAGGGTCACAAAGCAATCCCATGGTACCGGCCTGTTTTGGAAAATGTACGGGGCTCCAAAAAACAGGAACGAACTTCCCTTCAATACCGTTTATTTTCTTCCAATCGGGATTTAAAAGCACCTTTTTCCCATCTTTCAGCAAGCGCATCGCTTCCGCCAGATCGCGCGTATAACTCACGTCCCCAAAATCAACAGCGAGCTGTTGAGGGTATACCCAAATATTCCAATGATTTTCATAGGATGTACCTTCCAGTTTAAGTTGAATCGTCAATTTCTTCGCCTGTCCAATTGCTTGTAATGGCACTTCTAAATGCCCCACATGGCCTTGATGTCCCTTTCCAATGGTCGACTGAAAATGTCCTTGTGCGATTATTTTTCCTCCATCTTTCAGAAACCAGCTAATCCCCTGATTCTTCAAAACCTCCTGGCCGTAATTACTCACATCGATAGAAGCTTCGAACGTTTCATTGTTGGTATATACAGCTTTCGCAAACTGGAGCAAAGGCACGACAGGAGCGCTAAATTGTCGAAATTCTGCCGCAGGAAGTATATCTTTACTGTCCCAAAAAGCATCTAATAAGCCTACCAGCGCCGTTCCCTGACCAGGGAAATCGTGAAGATCAAGGAGCTGATACCCGCTGATACCAGGTGTCTTCAACGCTCTTTCCATCTCCTCCTTATATAGAATAGCAGCCAATTTTCCTGAAGACATCGTATATGCTTTGGCCTTATGTAATAATCCCTTTTGTTTCAGATCTTCTGCTACAGAAATGAAGTTTAGCGGTTTTAAAACACCTTTATATTTTTTGATTTCGGCGAGATTTGGATAGACAGCATATTGTCCAATTTCATGCGTCACGACCGGAATCGAAATTCCTTCCAAAGAATTGCTGTAATTTTTATTGAATGTGGGTGCTTCGCTATTAAATACACCTTGTCCCCGTACCCAGCCCTTAGCTGTCCACTGGGTAATCAGATAATCATCATAAGGTTCTTCCTTCACACCATGCCCTTGCTGGAATGTAAAAGAAGTTGCCGTATAAAGATGCCGTCTGTCTTTCTGCTTTAGGTGTTTTACCAAAGTATTCAGCGCATTGAAATCACCACTCAACTCATTACCCATACTCCAAAAACAAAAGGACGGATGATTTCCGTAAGTCTGCATTATTCGATCGGCCTCTTCATAGAGAAAACTCATCACTCCTTCATCTTTACCAATATTATTCTCCCAGATTGGCAACTCAATTTGAAGATAGAATCCCAATTCGTCGGCAACAGCAAAGGCCGCCTCCGGAGGACACCATGAATGAAACCGGAGATGATTTAGCCCCCATTCGCGCGCTGTCAGAAAGACTTTCCGCCAACCGGCCTTATCCATTGGCGGACGTCCCGTTAACGGGAAAATACTGCATTCCAATGTTCCTCTCAAAAATAAAGGCTCACCATTGACTTTTAGGATTGTCCCATCAGTAGAAAGCTCACGCATACCTATTGAGGTACGAAACGTTGATACGGCATCTGCAGCTTTCAATTCCAGACCGATGTCATACAAATGCGGCGAAAATTCGCTCCAAAGTTTCAGTTTGTCCCCAAGAAGGTAGCTTAGGTTGATCGTTGAATCCCCCGGCGAGAGCTGAATAGTTTTTTCAACCGGTGGTAGGGAACCCCTATTGTCTTTTACCGCTATTTTCAGTTTACTGACAATGCCTTTTGCTAGTTTATTACGGAGATTGATCTGCAGATTGATTTCCTTCTTCGCTAGATTAGGGCTAGCGTACACCGACTTCAGACGCACCGCATCATAGGCTTGAATAGCAATCTTTCCAAGAATACCATTCCAAATAATTTGGGTGTGATCGGTATAAGCATGCGCCATATCATCAACGCTGATTGGAAGCTTCTTTCTATTATCTACGCGGATTGTCAACCGATGTTTCTTCCCAGTTTTCAGAAGTGAGCTTAGGTCAAACTCATGCGGACTGACAAGGCTACGTTGCTTTTGTACCACTGCTACCCCGTCGATCCAAACCATGGACTCCCAAAGAACACGCTCGAGGGTTAAGATCATCTCCTTACCAGCCCAACCTGCCGGAATTGAAAGTTCCCGCGTATACCATGCTGCCCCCACATAACGATGTTCTCGCGTTAAATGCGAAAGCTGAGGTTTGGCAAGAGCAGGTGTCAACGTATTTAAGGTTCCTAAACCCGCATCATCTGTTGTTCCTGGTAATTTGATCGATGTTTCGAACGATTTACCAGCCCAGCCCTGATCGATACCGACATCTTCGGGATCAAGCCGAACTTTCCACTCACCTGCAAGGTCAAGCCGATTTAGTCCATCTGCCGAGACCATGTAACTTTGAAATAGAATGACGAATACTATGATATAGCGATACATACGAAATTAATTCTTTAAAGAAGTTTCACCTAAGAAAGAATGCATGATAGCCTGGCTCCCCTGGTGATTGGGATCCAACTGCCGAACTTGTGCAAAATAATCCATTGCCAGAGCACGATCCCCATTCCCCAAATACCCCAATCCCATGACATACAGACAATGTATTTTATTCTTATCATCCAGATTTTCCTCGCAAATATCCATATCAGGTAAGGAAACTGCAAAATAATCTATTTTAAAGGGCTTGTCAATAAATAACTTTCCATGATCTATTAAACATTGAAAGCGTTGCTCAGCTCGCCCTGGATCACCAAGCTCATGCCAGGCTAAACCTTGATAGAATATCTTATCTGGTTGTGGATCATTATAGAAAAGGGCTTGCTGGGGTTCATCAGCACCTTCTGTTGCTTTATAGAAATAAACCTTAGCTTCTTCTTCCCGACCCAATAAACGATAGACAAGCCCTTTATAATAGTGAATGTCGTTTTGCTCCATGGTAATCAGCTTACCTTCACCAAGATTATGTGGATAATAATCAATTGCCTCTAGCAAGGAAAGCGCCTGCTGCGGTTCATTTTGCAATATCGATTTTTTGGCCAATTCCAGCTGACATATCGTGTATTGACGAGAGACCTTACCTTCTCCTCCTTCCCAGGGCTTAAACTGCCGGGAAGCAAGCAATGTTTTCGCGCGCTCGTATTCGCCCAACAGATTAAACAGGGTGATCCGCTCCAAGAATAGATCATCTCTAAGCGTCACCAAATCCGGATATCGATCGAGTAACGCCAACCTCTCTTTGTAAGGACGGCCCTCCTTTTTGTAAAGCTGATGAAGCTCCATGAGTAAACGTGCATCAGTTTCATCCAATGAAAATGCCTGCTCCAATAAAGTCACGGCTTCCTTCTTCTTACCTATCCGATTATAATAAGCTAAAGCCAAATTGCGAAAAACGGTAGGAAACTCTCCATCCAATTGGATCGCATGCTCCCAACAGTCTGCCGCATCCTGATGCTGTCTTTTTCCATACCAAAGATTGCCCAAATAATACGAGGCTTTTGCGTCAGCACTATTTAAACCGATGGCATGTCGGAGAATTGCAATCTCTTCCAAACGATTTGGAAAACAATAGGTAGGATCCATAGTCATGGCCTGATCACAGTAACTCTTTGCCCTGTCGCGCAAGCCTAACTGGGTCGCAAAATAACCTAGTGTATAATATACCATAGGGTATACTAAGCTTACGTCTTCAATGGTTTTTTCCAGCAGTAACGATGCTTCTTCATACAGACCGGCATGCGCAAAATCCAATGCGTACTCAATCACACTATGAATATTAACCCGCGCTAAATCGAGAATAGGAGAAAAAATGGATTCTTCTTTATTTAACAGGTACCATTCGAATCGACAGCCCATATTAAAGGGATCCAATTCCATTGATTCCTGAATAAATGCTAAAGCGGCATCTTTTGCCCCAAGTTTTCTTAAAATAGAGGCCTTCAGCTGTCGTCCTTTGTGGTGATACCAGTTTCGGCTCAATGAGTGATCTATTTTTTCCAAAGCAGCTTTCCAATCGCCTCTCTTTGCATCAATTTGTGCCAAACCAAAATAGCCAGAGTCCTTCCAGGCTGCATTCCATGTTGCTTTGTAGAAAGCTGCATAAGCTCCATTCAAATCCCCAGATAGTTGCAGAGCTACACCTAGGTTGTAATAAGGTTCTCCATCATAAGGATTGGGATTACGCTCCGTAGCGCGTGCGATAGCGGTCTCAAAATAAGGAATAGACTCCTTTATCTTACCGCTTCGCAACAAGAAAACACCCATTGCATTATTACATCGGATATCGTTCGGTTCACGTCGCAGCGCTTCCTTATAATAATCCAATGGATTATAAGTTGCATGTCGGTACTGTTCCAAATGCTGTCCCGTCAAAAACAATTCTTCGATAGAACGAATATCTTCGGGTAGCAATGCTGCCTGTGCTGGTTTGGGTATGTCTTTAGCATCCTTTGCCTCCTCTTGCTGGTAGACCAATATTTCATGGTTATTTTTATCGTACACAGTCAATAGGAGTTCGGTTGGATCACTGTCCAATCCAGCAACACTTTGGGTATAAATATTCCGAGGAGAACAGTCCGTTTGTTCGTCCAAATAGATTTTACCTGCCGTATTGCGTAACAAAATACGTATACCTTCATACGTCCCCGTTGTATATAAGACAATGTGAGCGGTCTGCTCCCTAACCTCCATATTGAGCACCACATCTTTTGTTGCATTTTTCACCTGTCCGACTTCTGCGTAAGGCATAAAATACTGAGACCAGGATTTCACTTCATAGGGTTGTAACCAAGCAAAATCAGGCTGATTATCGGTATATACACCGGCCATCAATTCTATGTACGGTCCATTTTCATCGGTCAAATTTCTATCCCAGGCGACACCAAAATCACCATTTCCCCAGGTCCACTGTTTTTTCCCGGGTGAAATGTGATGATCGGCCACATGCAACATCCCCGCATTGGTCTCACCGGCCTCATAGCCGCCAACGAAATTGTATTTCGATTGAATGGCCATATAGGATGTCGGAACAGGAATATTCTTGTATTGTGCTATATCAACACCAGCTGAGTAATCGTACTTGTAGTAGGTCCCCGTAGCAATCGGAAAAGAGGAAACCTCTCGCTTTCCATGATCAAAAACGGCATTGACATCGGGAGGGAAGACGGAAAAATAGTCATCATTCACAACAACAGCCGGATTGGCCCACCACAGAAAGGTTTGTGGCAATGCTGTCCGATTATATACCTGAACCTTAATTTCTAGATATGCTTTATCGGGATGCAAAGTAAATCCCTGCATGGCCTTCATCCGAAACATATGTTCGATTTCGTTGCACCAAACCGTAATGCTTCCATCGCTATTGTGTTCGATTAAATGCTCTGTTGGCATGAAAGTAGTCGGTCGATGATGCTGGGGCCAATTGAATTCAATCCCCCCCGAAATCCAAGGGCCAGTAAGCCCTACCAAAGCCGGCTTGATCACTTCATTATAATAAACAAAATGCCGTTCTCTGACTTTATCATAAGCCATATGAACCCGCCCACCTAAGGCTGGAAGAATCATTACCTTAATATATTCATTTTCAAGAAATAGCGCCTGATAGATCTTGTTTCGCTTCTGATCGCTAATTTTCTCTATGATTGGATAGGGATATACTACCCCTGAGCTACCTTGATATACGCGTTTTTCTGCAAATATGGGATTCTTCTCCATCGTTCCAATCTCGTATGTTGGAATAGCAACTTGCTCCTCCCATGCTTTTACGATCCCTTTTTGATCCACTGTTGATTTTATGAGGTAACGAGTCAATTCTGTCATTTTCTTAATACGCTAATAGGTTTATATAGGTCGAGTTGATTCAGTTGATTATCCGGGTGCCAATTATCCTTCCAGTTCTTGTTCAATTTCTTCTAAGCTTTTTCCTTTGGTCTCTTTCAATCGGCTCCATAGAAACAGACAACCGATAAAACAGACTCCACCATACAGCCAGAATGTACCAGCTGCTCCCAGGTTTTGATTCAGTAAAGGAAACGTATAGGTGAGCACAAAACATGCAATCCATAATAACGATGTTGCAATCGCCATGGCCTGCGCCCTTACAGCGGTAGGGAATATTTCGGCGATAATTACCCAAGTTACAGGAGCCAAGGTCATCGCATACACCGCAATTCCGGCCAGTACAAGGAGAAGCACAAAAATGCCGCTGCAATTGAAATAATAACATGCTCCTAAGGCAATATAAATCACAAAAAGGCCTGCTGATCCGAAAAGCATCAATGCGCGACGACCAATTCGATCAACCAGATACATGCCAATGAATGTAAAAATGACATTGATCACGCCAGTGATAATAATATTGAAAAGCATCCCCGAAACCGTATATCCAGCAGCTGTAAAGATTTCCTGGGCATAATTAAAAATAACATTAATCCCACACCACTGCTGAAAAACCGCAATAAAACTCCCTAGCAGTAGCAACCGCAGCAGTTTCCCCTGAAATAAATTTCTCTTTCGGGATTTAGCCTGACTTAGTTCAGCCGCCTCGGCAATAGAACGTATATTTTCTGCTGCATACTCCTCTCCACCCATGCGTAAAAACACACGTTTTGCCTGTTCGTGCTTCCCTTTTGTATATAACCAGCGCGGACTTTCAGGAATCAGGAAAAGTAGCAATAAAAAAATGACTGCCGGGATCGCTCCTGCCCAAAACATCCATCTCCACCCCTCTTGCGCATTCCAGGTTTCTAGCATAGATTCTCCGGCTAAAACCGGCTTTGCAATGAGCCAATTGACCACTTGTGCTGCAAGGATGCCCAGTACAATGGTCAACTGATTGATCGATACAAATTTCCCTCGACTTTCTGCAGGGGCGATCTCAGCAATATACATCGGTGCCAAATTGGAGGCTACACCAATACCTATCCCGCCCAAAATCCGATAGATAATAAAAGTGTCCAGTTCGGACGCCATACCGGTTCCCACTGCAGACATTATAAATAAAATTGCAGCAGTATAAATCAGCGGTTTTCTGCCATAGCGATCGGCCAATCCCCCCGAGAGTAGTACACCAACGAAGCTTCCCACAATCGCCGAAGACATGGCCCACCCCTGCAAGGCAGGATCGGACTCCAAATGAAAATAAGCCTCGTAAAATGGCTTTGCACCACCAATAACTACCCAATCATACCCAAATAGAAATCCACCGATAGCAGCCACAAAAGTGATCAATAGCAGATAGGTCGTCGCAGTCTTTTGCATAAGAGTTTACATATTTAGATTTACTTAGGTAAAATTAATGGAATACTTGGGGAGAATCATGTAAGTGAACACGATAAACATGTAAAATATTACTATTTTTATACGAATAACCAAAAATAAGCTCGATCTATGAAACAAAACCAAGATGTCATCGCTGAAGGATTCAAAGGAGAAAAGGCGATTGTCCTTCCCTATGCCGTATGCAATTACCTGACAGGCAACAACATCACATCAAAATTACACATCACACATATCGGCTATTATCCCAATGCTAAAAAACACTACCGTGATCGTCAAGAAGGATGTAAGGAATATATTCTGATTTATTGCGAAGATGGAAGCGGTTGGATAAAACAGGATGAAACAACGCACAACCTTAAAAGAAACGATATATACATTATCCCGAGAGATAGCGCTCATTGCTATGGAGCAAAATCAAATGATCCCTGGAGCATCTATTGGATTCATTTCGACGGCACAGATGCAGTTCTTTTTCAACATATCATGGGCGAAGTGATTCATATAGATGACGCGGATTCAAACAAACATGCCAACCGCATCCAGCTCTTCGAGAGCATCTACAAAAACCTGGAAATGGGGTATAGTCCAGAAAATTTGGAGTATACGAGTTTTTGCTTTCAATATTTTTTAGCGTCCATTCAATATCAGGCTCAGTTTAGAGAAGGTAACCGAATTCAAGTAGATAATATCATACAGGACATCATTATATTTATGAAAGACAATCTGGAAAACAATATCAACTTGGATGATATTTCAGCACATTTCAACTATTCCAAGTCACATCTTATTAACTTGTTCAAGCAGAAAACATCTTACCCACCCATGGTGTATTACAATCAACTCCGTATGCAAAGGGCTTGCTCCTATCTGCAATTTACCCTACTTAAGATTAAAGAAATCGCATTCAAACTCCATTTTTATGACCCCTTTCATTTTTCAAAAGCGTTTACACGGGAAATGAAAATGTCGCCACAGGAATATCGCAAAAAATATCAAAAATAATGTCGGTTAAAGCTTTCTGATTCAGATTCATGAGCCATCTTAACCAATGCCGCAAAACGATTGGCGCTCAATCCGAACCTCCTTTCTTGGTCTTATTTTACCTCTTCATCGATACTCAAACCTGACAATACACGGCAATATAGCATTTAGCGAAATGCTGCGGTATTATTCAAAATTGGGTGTCCTTTTCGCTAAAAATGCGGAAACACCTTCTTTGAAATCTTCTGTTCCGAACAGATGTCCGAAAGCATCCATTTCCACCTTACTCCCGTTTTGTTGTTTATCTTCAGCAGCGTTAATAGCAGTAATAGCATTTGCCACTGCAACGCGAGAGCGCGTAAATATCTTATGGAGTATTTCCTCCGCACGGGCAATTAGTTTATCCTGTGCGATCACCTCATTGACCAATCCTAGTTCATAGGCTCGCTGCGCGTCAATCATATCACCCGTTAAAATCATTTGAATAGCCTGTCCTTTTCCGATCAACTTGGGTAAACGCTGCGTACCACCATAACCCGGAATCAGTCCCAAAGAAACCTCCGGTAGTCCCATTTTTGCATTGTCAGACGCTATACGAATATGGCAGGCTAAAGCCATCTCCAGCCCTCCGCCTAAAGCATACCCATTTATTGCAGCAATAACTGGCTTCGGAGAACCTTCAATAAGGTCCGAAAAAATAATATGTCCTCGTTCACTGAGCCACCGTGCTTGAATTACAGATAAATCCATAAATTCCTTAATGTCTGCCCCTGCAGCGAATGCTTTAAGCCCAGCGCCTGTCAGGATAATACCTCTTACGTGGTCATCGGCATTGAAATGCATGAAGATATCTTGCAATTCGTCAAGGGTTTCCTGATTCAACGCATTCAGCTGGGGTTCGCGATTAATGATAACATAGCCGATGCTATCTTTAATCACATAATTTAAATTTGAATATTGGACCATAATTGCTAAAAATTAAAATGTAAGGATGCTGTAAAGGTATCAGAAGGTATGCCTTCACCACCACTATAGCTTAATCTCTTTTTATACTCTAATCTAATCAATTTAAAGATATTATCCACCCCCACTAGCCCTTCTACATACGGTTTGTTACGCACTGCTTTTGTTTGGATAATACCATTTTTGTCCGCTTCAAACTGAATATTTTCGGGCGTTACAAAGGGGTTGTTGGCATCGCTTAACTTTCCATAAAAAGCCTTAAATCCCGTCACTTCACGCCATTTTAACCGCCTGAACAACGGAATTCTATTGAAAAAGAAACCATTCCAGTTGTGGTAATAGGTCAGTTTCAAAAACTGGTCTGAAACAAATTCCGAGGTAGCCATCAAGTCAAAATTCACCAACGGTCCCTGCTTATCTCTATTGACGTCAGGGAGTTCCAGTAAGGTATAAGGCAGATGTTTCCCCCAAATTCTTCCTCCTGAAAATTCAAAATCCGCCTGCCCCGCTGGGGATAAAAATAGTCGTTTGAAAATGCTAAAGCGTAATGCATCATAACTATAGTCTGCGCCCCAAAATCCTTTCAGTCCTTTATTATATTGCAGGGTAAAAATGGGATATTTGTTTTCTACGGTTCCTCTGTCGAGATTATGATAAGTAAATTCTTCATTCGGAGCCCAACGTAAAATCAGCTGTAGGTCATTTGTATTGACTTGTCGGACAGTATCAGGTAAAGGTAGGCTATTAATATAAAACAAGTCAGCGCGCGGTTGTCTGCGAGTATGCGTAAACGCCGTTCCTACGCTAACATGGTTCCCAAATTCGATCAGATGATCGATACGATAGATATCATTAAATTGCCATTTATTAGGCCTGTTTTTCCCAAAAGAACGGAAGAAACCATCCCCTTTTAAAAAACCCAAACCTCGCCCCGGTTCCATGACGTCATGCTGTACTGTAAAGCGTAAATAATTTGCCGGAAACTGAACAATACGTTCTCCATTTAAAGTAAATGCCGTACTCAGGTAGTACTTTAGCTCTTTGTCCTTATCGCCATAGGCTGTGTATCCTTCAATGTAGGCTTTTTCCGAAAATAAACGCGTCGTCCGACCACTCAGGCGCACACGATTCCCCTCGTAATTATTGCGGCTATAAAGATATTCCAGTGGACCAAATTCAACTTTCCCGGCATTATAATATCCCTTTGCTAACAAATAACCCAATGCGACCAACTGATTAAAAGAACGCATATTCTGTACCGAATCAACCTTTTGATAGGCTCCTAATTCAGCATGGCTTAACGGAGTTGGTCTAACCCCTACAATGGGCACCTGCGGTGCGGACTGGAGGAGATACCTCTTTTCAACTGGTACACCAGCAAAATTCTCATTCGAAATAGAATCTGTGCGATGTCCCAAGTATTGGGTTTCCCTGCGTCCATACAATACATCTGACTTGCTCCCACCAAATAACATTTTTAGATCTGCACGAACAGGGAGCATGCTACCATTTTTAAATTCACTATAGCTAAGATCTATTTGCACGTCATTAATCCAATTGATATTTGCAGAACGTCCGATATTCAAAGTCGCGCGATGAACAGCATACCTTGTATCATCTGAGATCAGAAGATCACCGTAGAAGAGCAGATCAATAGCCGATTTACCTTCAAAATGGAGCTCAATATAATCCTTGCCTTCAATCTTGACCGTATCTTGAATTTTGTACCTATAAAACGCTGTAGCACCTGCAGCAATTGGGCTCAAGACTCCTTTGTTTGTGATCTGAATTGTATTATCATAAAGATCAACATCACGGAGTATCGTTTGAAACCGCGTCTGCCAATTGTCATTGTTAAAAAAGCGTGGATTTAATTCGGTCTGGTTGTGGCTGATGACAATCTTCTTACTACGATCTGGATTATGGGATGAATAGACATTTGCATAGTTTTCTTCCAAATAAAAGGGTGCAATGGTTTGCCCCCGAAAAGCGGTAGAATCTATATTTTCAAAGAGGAATCGGAATGGTTTCGGAAATTTCTTCGCTTTATCTTCAGGATTGACAAAACCAAACTGCGTCTTTTCATACTCATCAAAACGAATTTCAGGTATGCGGGTGTAATGATTTTGTGGTCGATGTGCAATAACCTGTTCAATCAGTGCTATAGCAGGATCTTTGGTTTTTTTGTTTTTTCGATTGACCACGACCTCCTCTAATGTGTTATTTGAGGCAATTAAGTGCACGGTCAGCATTGAATCCTGTAAACGACGAACATCCACCGTACGCCGCTCATACCCCACCGCTCCAAAGACAAGCTGTCTGTATTTCTTGATATCCAGAATCTTAAAAAACCCAAGGGTATCGCTGCTACCACCGCTATCTCCATCAAGCCAGTTAATTGAAACCCTTGAAATACCCTTGCCTGTTTGTGCATCAATGACCTTTCCACGAATAAAGTCCTGTGCAATTACTTTTCCACCCATATAGAAGAATAGTAACACACTTAAAACACGAATCGAAAAAGATTTAACACACACTTTAAACGCCATCTGCAATTTGATAGGATTTCTTTTTTACAATATACAATTTGTATGCAAGAGTTATACCAATAAAAATAAAAAAAGCACAGCGAAATCGCCATGCTCTAATAAACAACAAGTATTTTAACAGAAACTTTATATTAATTTTAAAAGGCAGTCTGGATATACCCCAATTAAGATTGTAAGCGCTACGGCAAGGAATAACACAAATGAATAATTCCACTGTACATTGACACAGGATTCGTCACTGTCTCTAAAGTACATCGCAACAACAACCTTCAAGTAGTAATACACTGCAATTCCTGCATTGATTACAGCCAATACAAGCAAAACAATATGATAATTTTCCATAACAGAAGAAAACATCATAAACTTACCGATAAATCCAGCTGTCAGTGGTATACCCGCAAGAGAAAGCATTGCTATCGTGATGGCAAATGCTAGCAAAGGATTTCGTTTGCCCAGGCCATTGAAAGCTTCAAAATGTTCAGAACCGGTCGTTTTCTTGACTAGGATCAATCCTGTAAAAGCAACAATGGTGGCTAGAGAGTAGGCAAGGCCATAAGCAAAGATACTATTAGCCGAGGTAGCCCCAACTGCTACAATCGCAAATAACATATACCCGGCATGCGAAACGCTCGAATAAGCAAGCATACGTTTGAAGGAAGACTGCATTAATGCAGAAATATTTCCAACAAATAAGGTGAGAATGGCGATCACTAAGAAAACCGGCGTCCAAAAATCTTGTAAAGGCAATAGACTATAACTGAATAAACGTAACAATCCAGCAAAAGAAGCAACTTTAACCACGGTGCTCATATAACTCGTAATCAATATCGGAGCCCCATCATAAACATCTGGTGTCCAAAAATGAAATGGAACAGCGCCCACTTTGAACGTCAGTCCTACAATGAGAAGCAATATACCCCCATAAAACAACGGTGAAATTGCCTGCGGGTTATTGACAACATAGTCTTTGATTTCACTTAAATCAAATGATCCTGTGGCACCGTACAAAAGGGCAATACCAAACAATAGAAAGCCCGTAGAGAAAGCCCCCATCAAAAAGTACTTCAATGCAGCTTCATTTGATGCTTTGTCTCTTTTACGTATACCGACCAAAATGTAAAGCGCTACAGACATAATTTCAATACCTAAAAAAAGCATTGAAAAATTATGATAACTATTCACAAGAACAGCACCTGTGAGGGAGAAAATTAATAAGGAATAATATTCCGCAATTTGTCCCTCCTCATCAAAATATCCCTTTGAGATAACAAAAATGCACAAGGTAACTGCGATACATAAGATTGAGAAGGCAATAGCAAAATGATCAAAATGAACCATCCCACTATAGAGCGGTCCTCTGGTCGAAGTCCAATCATTCCATAAAAAACCAATAGCGACCAAGAAGCCAAGAATAGAAACAGGCAGTAGCATAGATTTCATCTTGAATAAACCAAGATAAAGGACGACTAATGCTAATATCGAAAGTGTAATTATTGCACCCATACAATTAAATATATCTATTATCTGCCTAAAAATGTACTTAAAACTTCCACGGAACCTGCAGAAAGGTTCAATAGGAAATTAGGAAATATACCAATATAAAGGATCAAGACGGAGACGACTGTCAATACAATAAGTTCCGTTCCTTTTACATCTTCAAATTGTACAGTTTTTTCGGTCGTTTCCCCCAACATCGTTCCTTGGTAAAGCCTAAGGATATAAACTGCGCCCAGAATTAAGGTTAGACCCGCGAAAACAGCAAACCAAAATCCATACTGAAAAACGCCTTTCAATAATAAAAACTCACCAATGAATCCATTCGTTAATGGTAAACCCACTGCCCCCATACAAATAATCATAAAGAAGATGGCCAAACGAGGCGCCTTGCTTGCTATTCCGCCAAGCGCTGTGAGACTACGTGTCTGTGTGCGCTGCTGTATAATATCCAACACATAAAAAAGCCCGATCACAGAAATACCGTGATTTAACATTTGAATAGTTGCTCCACTCAGGCCATTCGTATTCCATGTGAAGACACCGGCACTAATTAAGCCAACGTGGGCTATTGACGAATACGCGATCAATCGCTTCACATCGTCCTGTTTAATTGCGATAATGGAAGCATAAACGATCCCAATAACGCATAAGATCATTGCAAAATGCCCATACAGCGCAACACCAGTTGGTGCGATAGGCAATAGCCAACGCATTAAACCGTAAACCCCCATTTTGAGCATGATACCTGCCAACAACATCGTGCCTGCCGCTGGCGCATTTGTATACGTATTGGGTTGCCAAGTATGAAAAGGAAAAATTGGTATTTTGATGGCGAAAGCGACAAAAAATGCCCAAAATAACCACCGCTGCGTATTTTCTCCCAAATCTAAGGCAATAAATGAGGTCCATTCAAAATCAAGGTTGGGCACTTGTTGATAGAGATAAAGAATACCGATCAACATCAAAAGGCTACCCAAAAAAGTATAAATAAAAAATTTCAAATTTACGCGAATACGATCTCCTTCACCCCAAAGCGCGCAAATAAAATAAATCGGTATCAAGGCAATCTCCCAACCCACATAAAAAGTAAAAGCATCCAGGGCCATAAATACGAGCAATAAGCCCGCTTGCATAAAAGCCATTAATGCATAAAAGTTTCCTTTATACTCCTTCTTAAAGGTTGTAGCAATGATTAAAGGCATCAATCCATTTGTCAATAAGATCAACGGCAAGCTAATTCCATCAACGCCGATATGAAAATGAATATGCAACGAAGAAATCCATAGCCAATTTTGTTCAAATTGCATTCCGCCATTTGCGTCGAAAGTACAGAGGAACGGAATAGTCAAAGCCAAAGACAGTAATGATAAAATCAAGGCAATAGACTTTGCAGCATTGGTCTTTAAGAACGTTAGAATCAATGCGCTTATTAACGGCAATAAAATAAGTAAAAACAAGTTATCCATCGATTACACCAAAATTAAAGACTCAACAATCCATAGATGAAAATGGCAATCACCCCAATTACCATCATCAATAAATAAAAACCAACATTACCATTCTGGAGCAAACGCAATACCTTTCCCGTATCAAATGTTGCCTTACCGGCCCCATTAACAACACCGTCAATACCACGTTGATCCACGACATTTCCGAAGAAAGCCGAGAGCCAATTGATGGGACGTACAATGATGCTATCATAGAGCTCATCCACGTAAAACTTATGGTAAGAAAGATTGCCCAAGAAACCACGCGTACCTTCGCCCTCTTCCTGTAGCTGTTGTCGTTTAACGTATTTATGAAAAGCCAAAGCAACCATAATCAATACTCCAACAACAGAAATGCCCATGAGTAAATATTCCGTACTATGTTCCAAATGATGAGTTGCAGGCATTATCGCTTTTCCCTCTGAAAACACTGGCGTCAGGAAATCCTCAAGCCAATGGTTACCACCCAAAACAGCTGGTAAATTGATCACTCCTCCGATCACAGAAAGTATAGCCAATACAATGAGTGGCACTGTCATACTCTTTGGAGATTCATGCAAATGATGCTTTTGCTCTTCCGTACCACGGAATGTTCCAGAAAAGGTCATAAACAACATCCTGAACATATAGAAAGCCGTCATTAATGCACCAATAAAACCTAAACCCCATAAAACTGGACTCGCAGCAAATGCCCCTGCCAATATTTCGTCTTTGGAAAAGAAGCCGGAGAAGGGTGGAATTCCTGCAATCGCGATTGTCCCCATCAACATCGTCAGATAAGTAATAGGCATTGCTTTCTTCAAGCCTCCCATTTTTCGCATATCCTGTTCTTCACTCATACCGTGTATAACAGATCCCGCCCCCAGGAATAGTAAGGCTTTGAAAAAGGCATGCGTCAATACATGGAAAAACGCTCCCGTAAATGCTCCGACACCAAGGCCAAGAAACATATAGCCCAATTGTGAAACGGTGGAATAAGCCAATACTTTCTTAATATCATTTTGTGTCAATGCTATTGCAGCAGCCAATAGCGCTGTACAAATAGCGATCACAGAAATGAGCTGCAAGGTAAACGGTGAAAGGATAAACAGTACATTGGAACGTGCAATCATATAGATACCGGCCGTAACCATCGTTGCCGCATGAATCAGGGCCGAGACGGGGGTTGGGCCAGCCATGGCATCTGGCAACCAAGTAAACAAAGGTATCTGCGCCGATTTACCTGTTGCAGCAATAAACAACAAAATGGTAATGCTAACGACTGTGATATCACCAACAGCAAAATTCTTGGCCGCAGGAAATACAGTTGAAAATTCTAAGGATCCAAAAGTTCCAAGGATTAAAAATACCGCAAGTAGAAAACCTAAATCACCTATTCTATTCATCACAAATGCTTTTTTTGCCGCATTCGCATACGAACTATTCTTATACCAAAAGCCGATCAATAAATAAGAACATAGCCCTACACCTTCCCAGCCGATGAACATGACCAGGTAATTGGATCCCAATACCAATAGCAACATAAAAAAGATAAAGAGATTCAAATAGGCGAAGAACTTACCAAATCCATGATCATGATGCATATAACCAATCGAATAGACATGGATAAGGAAACCAATCCCTGTAACGATCAGGAGCATGATGGCACTTAGTGGGTCTACCAAAAAGGACAGACCGATCTTGAGATTGCCCACCGCAATCCAGTCAAATACATGTTGTTCTATAATACCTGCTTGTCCAGCTTGCCTCGCTTGGTAGACTTCGGAGAAAAGAATACAGCTGCATACAAAAGAAATAAGCACTACAGCGCTGCCAACAGCACCTATCATACCTTTGGAGAAGGCATTCCTACCCAATCCGTTCACAATAAACCCGATTAAGGGCAAAAGGGGAATCAACCAAACTAATTCACTCATCGTATTTATTTCTAAGTTCTACCAACGAAGTTTATTTAAGGAATCGATATCCACAGACTTCGTATTCCGATATACCATAATAATAATCGCTAGGCCTACGGCAACTTCTGCCGCTGCCAATGCCATGATAAAGAAGACGAAGACCTGTCCTGACGAATCGCCATGCTGCACTGAAAAAGCAGCTAAAAGAAGATTCACCGCATTCAGCATCAATTCAATAGACATCATAATAATAATGACGTTACGGCGAATAAGAACACCGATAACACCAATAACGAAAATAATCGCACAAAAAATCAGATAATGATTTATTGGCACCCCCTGCAACTGTTGAACAAATGTTTCCATTAGATTTGTTTAGGTTCTTTCTTAGCTAATAATATTGCTCCAATCATTGCTGTCAATAACAATAATGATGATAACTCAAAAGGAAGCAAAAATTCGTTAAACAACACCTTACCCAGATTCTTAACCAACCCTATTTCCGGATTAACAACAGTTAAGGGATTAGAAATGTCAAATACGCGGTATACACCGAAGAAAGTCACCAATAGGCAACAACCGGCGATAGCACCCATAAACTTAACCAGATTGGATTTCATGGGTTCGGTATCCTTGTTCAGGTTGAGCAGCATCAGTACAAATAAAAACAACACCATGATGGCTCCCATATATACGATGAAATTCACCACAGCCAAAAACTGTGCATTCAAAAGAATATAATGTATTGTAAACGTAAAAAACGTAATGACCAGATACAGTACACTGTGTACAGGATTTTTTGTAAAAATGGTCAGCAGCGCAAAGAAAATAGACAAGAAGGCTACAAAATAAAATACTGTCATAATTTCCTGGTTTAGCTCTTTAATTTGGTAATATCAAAAGTTGGTTCTACCAATTTATCTTTTCCATAGATAAAATCCTTACGTAGGTAATCTGCTGTCACATGCGGTCCATCCAGATAAATCGCTTCTTTAGGACAGGCCTCTTCACATAGACCACAGAAAATACAACGCAACATATTGATTTCATATACCGACGCATACTTTTCCTCGCGATAAAGATTCTCTTCACCTTTTTTCCGCTCGGCGGCAGTCATTGTAATCGCCTCTGCCGGGCAGGACAAAGCACATAATCCACAGGCTGTACAGCGCTCACGCCCTTCTTCATCACGTTTGAGCGAGTGCTGCCCCCTGAAGTTTTTCGAATAAGGTCTTATTTCCTCCGGATATTTAATGGTTGGAATTTTCTTAAAAAAATGCCTTAATGTAATGCGCAAACCTTTGATAATAGCCGGAAAGTATATTCTTTCCGAAAATGTCATCGGTTTTTGTTCAATTACTTTTTTACGATTGGTTAGTTGCATAAAAAGTCCTTTCTTATGAGAAATAAGTATCTTTAATCAATGTAAATACACCTGTGAGTACAATATTGGCAATTGCCAATGGAATCAGCATCTTCCAGCCCAGATTCATCAATTGATCGTAGCGGAAACGTGGTAAAGTCCAACGCACCCACATAAAGAAAAAGATAAACAGCAATATTTTAATGAAGAATACTACTACCCCGATGATCGTGATCATATTGGCCGACAATCCCAGATCATTCATAAAGGGGAAATTATAACCGCCAAAATAAAGTGATGCCATCAATGCAGAGGAAACGAACATGTTAATATATTCGGAAAACATATAGAGTCCCAATTTCATGGAGGAGTACTCCGTATGGTAACCACCGACAAGCTCTGTCTCACATTCCGGTAAATCGAAAGGAACCCGATTACATTCGGCAAAAGCACAGACCATAAAAATGATAAACCCTAGCGGCTGCGCCCAGATATTCCAATTGACAAAACCCGACTGCTGCGCAACGATTTCCTTTAAGGAGAGACTTTGTGTCACCATCAATAAAGCGATAATTGACAATCCCATGGCGATCTCATAACTGATGCTCTGTGATGCTGCACGAATAGCCCCCATAAGCGAGAATTTATTATTAGAAGCCCAGCCGCCCAACATAATACCATATACACCTAATGCAATCACACCAAACATATACAATATACCAACATTAACGTCGGCCACCTGCAAGGAAACGACCCGCCCCCCAATTTGCAATTCCTGTCCCCAAGGGATAACCGCCGAGCTAATACAGGCCGTTATAATAGCGATGGTAGGCCCTAGGATAAAAAGAACTTTGTGTGCCCCTGCTGGGATAATTTCCTCCTTAAAGAAGAATTTACCACCGTCACAAAGCGGTTGCAAGATACCAAATAGACCAGCCCGGTCAGGACCATATCGATCCTGCATAAAACCCGCAATTTTACGCTCAGCAAGTGTCGAATACATCGCAATCACCAGGGTGACAACAAAAATAACAGACACCAGTATTAATTTTTCTATGACAAAAGACCACTCCATGTTTGTGATTATTTCAATTTTTCCGATCTAGCTAACTGTTCCCGATTTTGTTCCTGCAATATTGGATTTTCTTTAATGACTTTTGGCGGATTAAATAACTCGTAGTGATTGGCAGAAATAACAGAATGTGGATCTATTTCTGTTGGTTCCTCCAAAATCCAATCGCTTGTTTTTTTCTGATCAAAGCGGCAGGTATTACAGATAAATTCTTCCACTTCACCAAACTCATCCTTTCGAGCAGTTACCCGAATGACCTCTTCTCCCTTATACCATAAGGTTACTTTACCTGAACATGTCGGACAATCGCGATGTGCATCGACAGGCTTTGTAAACCATACCCTGTTCTTGAAACGGAAGGTTTTATCCGTCAAAGCTCCCACAGGACAAACATCAATAACATTTCCTGAGAAATCATTGTTGATGACATTCTCAATATAAGTCGATATTTCGGCGTGATCTCCTCTTCCTAGGATACCATGTACACGTTGGTCGGTCAACTGATTGGCGACATAAACACAACGGTAACATAGGATACAACGGTTCATATGCAATTGGATCTTATCGCCCAGATCAATTCGTTCGAAGGTACGACGATCGAATTCGTAGCGTGTATTAGCGCTGCCGTGTTCATACCCAAGATCCTGCAATTTACATTCACCAGCCTGATCGCAGATTGGACAATCCAAGGGATGATTGATCAATAAGATTTCAACAACACCTTTTCTTGCTTCCACCACCTCTGGCGAAGTAATATTTTGTACTTCCATACCGTCCATCACCGTCGTACGACAAGAAGCCACCAATTTTGGCATCGGCCTCGGATCTTTTTCAGATCCCTTGGAGACTTTGACCAAACAGGTACGGCATTTACCGCCACTTCCCTCCAGTTTGGAGTAGTAACACATTGCCGGAGGGACTATATCTCCACCGATCTGTCTCGCTGCATTTAATATGCTTGTCCCAGGAGCAACCTCTACCGGTATACCATCGATGGTGACCTTAAACTTTACATCTTCCGCTTCTGCCATGATATAATTAATTTATCGTTACAGCTTCTATTATGATACTATTGGTTGTAAAGGATCAGCATAATGTGCCAGTCCATAATTCCGTGTTTGTGACTCTTCCGGATGAAGAATATGCCATTCAAATTCATCCCTAAAATGTCTTATTGCTGCTGCCACAGGCCATGCTGCCGCATCCCCTAATGGACAAATTGTATTCCCTTCAATTTTTCGCTGCACATCCCACAGCAAATCAATGTCTGACATCGAGCCGTGACCACTCTCGATCTTATGCAGCACCTTCTCCATCCAACCCGTTCCTTCACGACAAGGCGAGCACTGCCCACAGCTTTCATGATGATAAAAACGCGCAAAATTCCAGGTATTACGCACCACGCACTGATCCTCATCAAATACGATGAAACCACCCGACCCGAGCATTGTCCCTGTTTGGAAACCACCATCCGCCAATGACTCATAAGTCATCAGCCGGCTATTTCCTGCCGCAGTTTTCAAGATCAAGTTAGCGGGTAGGATTGGAACCGAAGAGCCTCCAGCTACGACAGCTTTCATTCGTTTCCCATTGGCAATACCACCACAATATTCATCCGAGTAAATAAACTCTTCCACAGGCAGACCGAGTTCGATCTCATAGACCCCTGGTTTTACAATATTTCCGCTAGCGGAAATTAATTTTGTCCCGGTACTACGATCCACGCCGATTTTAGCATATTCTTCACCGCCCAAATTGATAATGGGCACTGTGGTTGCAATAGACTCCACATTATTCACCACTGTCGGGCAGTTATATAAACCTGCTATCGCTGGAAAAGGCGGTTTAATACGCGGATTACCCCGTTTACCTTCTAAAGATTCTAATAAAGCTGTTTCCTCACCACAGATATACGCTCCACCTCCCGGTTGAACATAAATCTCCAGATCATAGCCCGAGCCTAAAATATTTTTACCCAAAAAACCTTTTTCCTTGGCTTCAGCAATGGCACGCTCCAGAATTCTGATTTGCGGCATCATCTCTCCACGCACATAGATATACGATGTATGAGCTCCTAAGGCGAAGCTGGATACAATCATTCCCTCAATGAGCGCATGTGGGATGTGCGTCATCAAATAACGGTCTTTGAATGTTCCTGGTTCAGACTCGTCGGCATTACAGACCAAATAGCGTGGCACCCCTTCAGGTTTAGCCAAAAAGGACCATTTCATGCCCGTAGGAAAACCAGCTCCCCCACGTCCACGTAATCCAGACTTCTTAACCTCTTCAACAACATCCTCAGGAGACATTGTCTTTACTACTTTTTCAACAGCAACATAACCACCTTTTTGTCGATAGACCTCAAAGGTATTGATGCCAGGAACATCGATATGAGTCAACAAAAGTTTACGTGCCATATTATTCTGTTTTAGCTTTTAAATTATCAATCAATTCGTCGACTTTATCTTCTGTCAGATTCTCATAGAATGTATATTCAGGGCCGATCTGTAAGACTGGTCCAAAACCACAGGCGGCCAAACATTCTACACCCCGCCAAGAGAAAAGCCCGTCAGCGGTGACCTCACCTTCCTTTACGCAGAGCTTTTGCTCTAAATGCCCCATGATACGCTCTGCACCGACCAAACAACAAGGTCCGGTACGACAAATCTCCAGTACATATTTTCCTTTAGGTTGCAACAGGAACATGGTATAGAAGGTTGCCACCTCATACACCTCAATAGGCAATATATTCAGGTAAACAGCAACCTTATCCATCGCATCTGCGCTTACCCAGCCATATTCCGCCTGAACCAGATGTAAAATGGGCAATAAGCCTGATTTTTGCTTTCCTTCGGGGTAACGGCTTACCACTTCTCCAAACTTGGCTAACAATTCTGGAGAAAAGTTTACGTTTTCATTATGTTGTTTTACACTAAGCATCTAATTCTCCGGCTATAACGTTAAGACTACTCATATTTATAATGGCATCTGAAATCAGCATTCCTGCACTCATTGGCGCGAACATTTGATAATTGACAAAAGAAGGTCTTCTAAAGTGAAGACGATAAGGTGACCGTCCACCGTCATGAATCAGATAAAAACCAAGTTCACCATTTGCCCCTTCGACCGCATGATAGACTTCGGCTTTCGGTGTGTCCACCTCACCCATGACGATTTTAAAATGGTAGATTAAAGCTTCCATATTGGTATACACCTGCTCTTTCGGTGGTAAATAGAAATCAGGCACCTCTGCATGGAAGACACCTTTAGGCTCTTTCTCAATTTTCGCTAATGCCTGCTCTATAATGCGAAGTGATTGCCACATTTCGGCATTTCGAACCATGAAACGGTCATATACATCGCCTGTCGTGCCAACAGGTACGTCGAAATCAAATTCTTCATATGAGCAATAAGGATTCTGTACCCGCACATCGTAATCTACACCTGTCGCCCGTAAAATAGGGCCAGACCAGCTATAATCCAGTGCATCTTCTGCTGTTACAGCAGCAACGCCTGAAGTCCGCTCAATAAAAATACGGTTACGAACAAACAACTCTTCAAACTCTTGCAATACCGGCGGATAGCGTTTTAGAAATTCACGTATTTTCTCAAAGGCTATAGCATTGAAATCACGTTCGAAGCCTCCAATACGACCAATGTTCGTTGTCAGGCGAGCGCCACAGATTTCTTCAAAGATTTCGTAGATAAATTCACGCTCCTGCATCACATACAAAAAGCCCGAAAAAGCCCCCGTATCTACCCCCAAAATACCATTACAAATAATATGATCTGCAATACGGGCAAGCTCCATGACGATAACACGCATATACTGCACCCGCTTAGGAATCTCGATCTTGAGTAGTTTTTCAACGGTCATATGCCAGCCCATATTATTGATTGGAGACGAGCAATAATTTAGACGATCGGTCAAAGGCGTAATTTGATAAAAAGGCCGATGTTCAGCAATTTTCTCAAATGCACGGTGAATATAGCCAATCGTGGAAACTCCGCTAACAATCCGTTCACCATCGATTTGCACGACATTCTGAAATACACCGTGCGTAGCCGGATGTGTGGGACCAATATTTAGGGTAATCAACTCATCCTGTGGATCATTATCATCAAAGACAGGCTGATTAGCTGTTATCTTGCTTATAAATTCGCTCATATCGTATAAATTAACGGCCGAAATACAAATCTTTCTTATCTACGCGATTTGGATCCTCTAAAGGATATTCCTTACGCATTGGAAACACCTCCATATCATCTACATTCAAAATTCTTCTCAAATCGGGATGTCCTATAAAATTGACACCAAAAAAATCGAAGGTTTCACGTTCCATCCAATTTGCACCTCTCCAAACGACTGTTGCCGTTGGAATCTCAGGATTTGGTCCATGCAAAAAGACCTTCACGCGGATTCGGATATTATGAACGAGACTTTGAATATGGTAAACTACAGCAAACTCCTTTTCTAAATGTGGATAATGTACCGCCGTAATATCCGTGAGATGAATAAACTGCAATTCGTTATTCGATTTTAAGAAACGAAGTACATCAATCACATCTTCCATATCAACAACAATGGTCAATAGACTGTGTGCATCTTGAATTTCGTTAATCTTTCCCGGAAAATTTCCTTGGAGCTTATCCAATAAAAAACTGTTTTCCATCATCTATTTATTTGTATGTATTCCGTACTTCTCAAGCAGCGCTTTGTATTCGGGCGTATTTCTCCGGTTCAATGATTCATTTTTTACAATATCCTGCAGACGCAATACACCATCCAAAATTGCTTCCGGGCGGGGAGGACAACCAGGCACGTACACATCAACCGGTATGATTTCGTCTATTCCTTGTAGAACAGAATACGTATCGAAAATACCACCACTCGATGCGCAAGCTCCTACAGCGATTACCCAGCGCGGCTCGGCCATCTGTATATATACTTGTCTTAATACAGGCGCCATTTTTTTAGCGATTGTCCCCATCACCAAAAGCATATCTGCCTGACGGGGCGAGAAACTAGGACGTTCAGCGCCAAATCTGGCCAAATCGTAAGTAGAGCCCATCGTTGCCATAAACTCGATACCACAGCAGGATGTGGCGAACGGCAAAGGCCATAAAGAGTTGGCTCGGGCCAAGCCAATGGCTTTATCCAAACTTGTCGCAAAAAAACCTGCGCCTTCTACTCCCGGAGGAGCTTCTGCCAATTTTATATCACTCATGAAAAGTCGATTTATAGGTTTAAGTATCATTGACTCAAAGAGCCAACGACCAACGGGACGTTTAGTCCCAATTCAATGCTTTCTTCTTGATCACATAGATAAAGCCCAACAAGAGCAGTCCCATGAAAATAAACATCTCAATCAAGCCTTGTAATCCCATCTCCCGGAAGTTTACAGCCCACGGGTACATGAAAATGACTTCAACATCAAAAATCACAAACAGGATAGCCACCAAGAAATACTTGATAGAGAAAGGCTGCCTGGCATTTCCGACAACTTCAATCCCCGACTCAAAAGCCCCAAGCTTGTTTTCAGTACGGACCTTTGGCCCGATAAGATGTGTAATAATTATGGTACTTACTCCAAATCCTACAGCAACTAGAAGCTGTATAAATATAGGCAAGTAGTCTATCGGCATACTATTGGCTTGCTCCATCTCAATTCAATTTATATTGGTAACTGTCTCTAAATATAGAGATTCCAAGGTAAAAAACAAAACAAAAAAGGCGCAGATATTACTATCTGCGCCTAATTTAGAATGATTTTACTTAAGCCTATTTGATCCCTTGTAAATAGCCTTTAACAGCTTCATTCGTTGGATCTATTGCCAATACTTTTTGGAAGCTCTCCTTCGCTTTAGGAAGATCTTGCTTCACATAATAGTAAAGACCGATATAGGTATTCGCATCGATTAAATAATTTTTATTTTTCTCTTGCGCACCACGTTGATTGATTGTTTCAATCAATTTTTGGAAGGATGCTACGAAATCACCTTTAGGCTGCTCCAGATTGTCCGCAGTTAAAGCTGCAAAAGCCTTGTAATAAAGCGCATTGATCAGATATTTATCCTGTGCTTCTTTATTGTCTGTCGTTTCAATAACGGATAAGAAAGTCTGTGATTTTTGCAAATCGGCAATTGCTTTGTCTCTCAATTCTTGATTAACGACAACTTGCTCTTCGTTTTTACTACCGGCATCTTCTTTAGCACCAATTTGATAGTAAGCTTCTCCAGCATAGTAATTTGCATCATACAAATATGTTTTATTGTCTTTGTAAGAAGCAACTAGCTCGAATAGAGAGGCCGCTGTCTGCAATTCTTGCTCCTGATATTTAGCAAAAGCCAACTCGGCTGTTTCACCCAAGAGCTCTTTGTCCAAATCAATTGCTTTCTTAATATCAGCGATACCTTTTTGAATATTTGCTGTATTTTCTGCTGTCAATACCGGAGCCGCGGCTGCTGTGCTATCCGCCCCGCCAGCGGCATGTTTTGGACTGTTAGCCGCAATTTCAGACATTCCTAGGTACATATAATCCAATGGAATTACACGGTCCTTTTCCATTTTGCTGAACATCTGGTTTAAGTAATCCAACGCTTTTGGATAATCTTTCGCTTTTTGGAAGGCGATATAACCCAAATAACGGTAGATCTTTGGATCTACAGAAGGATTTTTAGCTAATTCCTCAGAAACCACTTTCAAATCGTCGTATTGACGTGCATAAACTAAGAAATCAGCGTAGCGGATTTTAGCTTCCAATGAATTATCACCCGCAACTTCTAGATATTTTTTGTATTGCTCAACACCTTTTTTATTTAACTCAACATATTTCTCATCAGAAGTACCCGGTAATCTTGACCATTGATTGTATGTTTCAGCCAACTCACGATAAGTAGGTGCGTAAGCCGGAGTCTCTGCTGCAATAGCTTCCAATTGTGTGATAGCTTCATCAAAAGCTTGTGCACCACGTACGATCACAGCCTGTCCAACTTTCGCTTGTACTGAATTTGGATCGATATCAGTCGCTTCACCATAGCTTGTATAGGCCAATGAACCTTCTTTTAAACCACGGTATGCATCACCTAATGCGATAGGAATTGCAACATCTTTTTTGTTTTTTTCTTTCGCTTGCGTTAAATATTCCAAAGCTTTCGCATAATCGGGCTCAGGCGTTTTTATATATGCACGACCGATTTCCAATAATGGTTCATAATCTTTCTTACCTAATTTTGCGGTTGCCAAAGCGAATTTAGATTCAGCGCTCGCTTTATCCTTTTTCATTAAGTCAACATAGCCCAAACCTACATTGTTGATTGTAGCCTTTGGATCAGCAGCCAAACCTTGGTTGAAAATCGCAGCGGCAGAATCCGCTCTGTCGTTTACCAAATAAATTTGACCCAAATAGAAATAATTATCTCCATTCTTAGGTTGCTTAGTCACTAACTGTTGAAGGATAGTTTTCGCTTTACCATAATTTTCAGCCTCGATGGCTGCTCTAGCATCTTTCAAACTTTGTGCACTTACTGTGCCCACAGATCCCGCCAATAAAAGACTAAATAATAATTTACTGTTTGTCATAATCTATTTTTGTACTATTTATTATCTATTTAATATAACTTTCATCTCTAATAATGATCTCTCGTCCAGGCATTGTAGCAGGAACCAATCCAGCTTTCAATACAATACGTTGTCCACGATCTCCTGTCAAAAAGGCACTGAAGCCTAAACCTAAGCCCATATTCGGCTGATAGTTCATAATGTAGACAGGTCTTATAAAAGGATATAAGCCGTCGGCGATAGTCGATTGGGATGGTCTATAAAAACTGACCTTTTCGCCCTCCTTACCAACACTTTCGATGCTCAATGTACGAATTTTATCCAATAAATTCGAATTTTTTTCTACAGCTTTTAAATACCAATTATAACCAATAACGCCCACCGTATTCGCATTCTCGCTCACATATTTCATTACATCCTCACTATCTTTCAAAGCAGAAACAGCTTTCGGATCGATTTTGTTCAATTTAAAATAATCTTTCAAATAGCGCAGTGTGCTTGAATTGGCATTGTCAAAGATCAGTCGTTGTCCTGCTAAGTTACCTTCCAACAAAGACTTAACGTCTTTTTGAGGCATTATAGTATCAGCACTGTTACGATTATTGATCAATACAACGGCATCCGACGCCATTTGGAATATTTTAGGTTGAATCCCTCGCTTTTTAAAGTAGCTATCTTCCTCATTTGTCAGCTTGCGCGTCAAAACAACCACATAGGCCGAATCGCCAAGCAATGCATTCACCGCTTTAATTTCAGGACGAGCAATAAGCTCCAAACTCGAATTTGGATAAGAGCTCTCAAACACATCCGCAGATTCTTGGATAATAGGCAACAACGTTTGATCCACAATAACGGGCAGCTTACCTGTTAAAATATCATCGCCCTCTTTCGCTTGCTTTGTTTTATTTTTGCAGGAAACTAAAATGCCCATACAGATGCCAAGCATCACAAGAACCATTTTATATTTTCTCATATGATACATCATAAAATAAGACAGTTTAATTAAAAAATAGTTTAATTTTTGAAGAGAGAATTGGTTGTAGCCAAAAAGAAGAGGGCAGTTAATTAAAAATTATTTTGCCAAAGCCGTACAAATCGCATAAAAGAATACAGGATCAATACGACACCAAAGATTGTTTTGTAGGTTGGATTAATCTCAATGGGAAAATTGTCCCAGAATATAATCAAAAGGCCCAAAACAAAATAAAAGCCAAACATAAATAGTCCCAAAATAGACAGAAACCGCTTCAGAGGCGATTTCTGTCTATAATTTGAACTATTATTCGAATTAAAATTTGTCATTCTAATTTTGAAGGTTCAATCGAATTGGTAAAGTGTACGCTACACGAACTGGACGACCATTTTGAATACCAGGTTTCCATTTCTTCGCTTTCTTAAGCAACCTTACGGCTGCATCACCAGTACCATATTTCAAATCGCGTTTGATATTGATGTCTGTTAAGCTACCATCTTTTTCTACAACGAAAGATACCTCAACGACACCATTTACACCATTTTCAGTTGCCGCAGCTGGATACTCGTAGTTTGAACCTACCCAAGACATAAATGCTTGCATACCGCCTACAGGCATTGGCTGAACCTCGATGGCATTAAATGGAAGAATTTCATCTCCATTACCATTTGGATCGCCTTTTGCAGCACCAGTGATTGCGCCATCTTGTTTCTTCGAACCAAATTCACCACGTGCAACAGAAGTACCAGTCGGGCTACCTTTCAAAGTAATACGCGCTGGAGTTTTATTTGGATCTTTCAACTCTTCCTGAGAAGCAACTTCTTCCACAACTTTGTTTGCAGGAGCTACTTTAGGTTCAGGGAAACGAACCAAATCTTCTTTCGGTACATCCATAGCCACTTGTTGAGGTTTTTCTTCCGGTTCTTGTGGAAGCGGCTCCTCTTCTTCAGGCTCTGGTGGTTTGATTTCTTCAAGGTCTTCCAAAGTAACTTCAGTTACTGCAGGAGGAGCCTCAACGGCTTTCTTCGGGAACAGCTTACTTCCATAAACACTAAGGAAACTGGCTATGACTACAATGCCGATAACGACAAGAAGTCCCCTGTTAGTCGCTTTAGGCGCTAGCTTACGAAGCTCATAAGCTCCGTACTCCTTATTGCGGCCTTGAAAAACGACGTCAAGCCATTCTTTCTTAAAAATATCTAATTTTGACCCTATCATATTATTTTAGTTTTTTGTGTCAATCTAATAACTAATCATTATAGATATTGTCACGTTTTAACACGTCCACTTCCTCTGGAGTAATCTTTCCGATCATATAGCGTTTTACGTCTACAATTTTCATCTCGTCAAGAATGTCAACCAGATTACGTTGTGTACATTTATCACTCGGTCTTATGATTACGATCATGTCTTTACCGCCTGAAACGCGAGGTACATATGCCTTTTTCTCCATCAAAACCTTACGAATCCCATCTGCACCGTAACCAGCGACAGTAGGACCTTCGATCGGACGAGCAACTTGACCATATACCCAAGAGACTTTATTGTCAGAACCCAATAAAATTGTAAGAGAACGATTATCTGCTGTAAGCAATTCATCGCTTTGTTGCTCCTTAATTTTATTTTTGTCTGGCATAGCCACATCCATCGCTTGCGGTTTATTTAAGGACGTGGTCAACATGAAGAAGGTAATCAACAAGAACGCCAAATCCACCATCGCTGTAAGGTCGACCTTACCGCCATTCTTCTTGGATCTTACTTTCCCGCCTTTGCCTTTTTTACCACTATCCTGATTTAATTCTGCCATTGTTTGTTCTTATTAAATCGTCAATTATTTCTCCTCAGCACGCATGCCTGTTATGAAACTAAATTTGTTTTGCTTTTGATTGCGCAACGTTTCAATAACTAAATTAACCGAAGGATATTTTTCATTCGCATCTGCTTTGATAGCCATCTTTAAAGGTCCTGGATGCACGAAGTTTTTATCAGATGCTTCTTTTTCCTTATTTACTTCCTCAGCTGCAAGACGGGCATTTTGAACCCAGTAATACAACTCATTTGAAGTATTCTCTGTACTATCAACCGGGATACCAGTTTGCACACCTTTTTCCGTACGCTTACTTCCATCCAGAGCTAATAATCCTTTCAATTTAGACATTGGTACACCAAAGTTTTCCATCAATTTGAAACGATCATAATCTTCTTGTGAAAAGCCAACGCCATATTTTGCTGACATTCTTTCTAGTGCTTTTACGCGAACCTGTTGATCAGTCGTACCGAAGAAAACTTTACCTTGATCGCCTATTGTGATCATACCTACATTTGAATCAGGTAACTTATCTTTTGTAGTCGATGCTGGGGTATCCACCGTCAATGCTTCCGGTTGGCGCGCAGTCGCCGTTAAGACGAAGAACGTAAGCAGTAAGAACGATACGTCACACATCGCTGTCATGTCGATCGACGTACTGGCTCTTTTTACTTTTGCTTTACCCATTTTAAATTCTTCTTTTTAAATTAAAAACTCAATCTTCTATCCTATGATGCTTTTGATTTTTGATTTCCATAAAATAAAATCAAAAACTTTCATCATAGTTCTTATTTGTGGTTTGCAGCGTATGTTTGTACGATTGAGAAACCAGCTTCGTCGATAGAGTAAGTTAATTTATCGATTTTTGCAGTAAAGATATTATACAATACAATAGCGAATGTTGAAGTCGCGATACCAGTTGCTGTATTGATCAAGGCCTCAGAGATACCATTTGCCAATTTAGCTGAATCTGGAGCACCACCTGTTGCTAATGCCGAGAAGGCTTTGATCATACCTGTTACCGTACCCAATAGACCACATAATGTACCGATAGAAACTAATGTAGCGATAACGTTTAAGTTTTTCTCTAACATTGGCATTTCTAATGCTGTAGTTTCTTCGATTTCTTTTTGAATTGCAATAGCAGCTTTTTCAGTGTTTACTTCAGGATCTGCAGATACTGATTTGTATTTCAATAAACCAGCTTTTACAACATTTGCTACTGAACCTTTTTGTTTGTCACACTCAGCGATAGCTGAATCGATGTTTCCACCATTAATCAATGTTTGAATTTTACGAACGAAGTTTCCTACGTTACCATTACCAGAAGCTTTGTTAATAACGATAAAACGTTCTACGGAGAAAACCCATACCATCAAGAATAAACCAAGCAAAACAGGTACGATAGCCCCAGCATGGTAAACCATTCCTAAGTAGTTACCTGGATTTGGAGCATTTTCAGGATTGTTGTCAACGAAGTTAGTTGGATTGCCCATCACAAATTTCCATACACAGAAACCCACGATGAAACAGATGATGATTGCAGCTTGAGCAAAGAAAGATCCTCCGTTGTTGCTCTCTTGTTTTGCAGCAGTTTTAGGTGCGTTTGCCATTTTTCTAATTTTTAGTTTTTTACTGTTGTTTAAATATATAATGTTGTTTAAATTATATGCACTCTTATTCGCTTTTGAAACCAATTTTGCAAAGCAAATTTAATATTTAATGTCAAATTTAAAATATTCATCTCAAATATATAAAAAAAATCAAATTTGTTTTTTCAAACTGAACACACCATTAATCCGTGTTATTTTTCTCAGCAGTTCCCGTTATATAATCATTATTACTCTATGCTAAATCGCTTATTCGCAATAATTATTTTACAATGAAAGCCATTTTTTTTTTGATATGCAAAAAAATCAAGGATTTTAAACGACAAAAAGTAAGTGATTACTCATGTTTCTGAACAACTAGACATCCTACACTCAAAGCATACTTGCCTAATAAACAATTCATTAGATTTACCAAGATTATCCCTCATATACTTGTTTAACCACCAACTAATTTTACGCGATACCCCTCTTTAAGTAACAAATCATAGATCTTTTGTTTAAACTCTCCCTGAATGATGATCTCCCCATCCTTCACTGTTCCCCCCACTCCGCACTTTGTTTTCAACAATTTACCTAAATTCTCCAAGTCTTCCGCTTTTCCAACAAACCCCGTAACCAACGTAACAACTTTCCCCTTCCGCATTTTTCGGTCAAGCTGCACTTTTAAGTTTTGCTGATTTACAGGTAACGTATCTGCTTCCTGAAAAAAATCAGCCAGCTGATAGCTGAAGCTGTCATCTGTTGAATATACAACGCCCTCATAGGACTGTTTCTTATTTTTACTCATGATCTTAACAAATTATCTTTAATGCTTTTGGCATAATAGAAATATCCAATTTATCGCCAAGTTCAATCGGCTCCCCATCCACATGAACCGGGGACACCTTATCAATCTCAATCTGTATATTCTTCCCCGGAATAATCTCGACATAACTGGATTGATCCGCCGATTTATTAAAAAGATGGAAAATCATCTTTGGCAAAATATAAAGTGGAAACTTGTGCACGATACAGACATCTAAAATGCCATCGTTAACCGAAGCCTGCGGTGCTATATAAGCATTATTACCATATTGGGGAGAGTTCGCCACACTGATCATAAAGGCCTGCCTTTCGTACACCTTTCCATCAATTGTCAATTTATAATGTGCCGGTTGGTATTTACTGAGCACATTAAAAACGGACTTCATATACCCCAAAGGTCCACGAATATTTTCATTAGCAAAATTTTCACTTACGGATGCATCAAAACCCAAGCCAGCGATATTAAAAAAGCGTCTATCATTAATTACTCCACAATCCACTTCTATTGATTCAAAACGATTAATCCGACGGATAGCTGCAGCCTCATTCATTGGAACTCCCAAGTAGAGCGCCAGGCCGTTGCCAGAGCCTTCAGGAATAATCCCCAATGGAATTCCAGATCCGACCAAAGCGGATCCTAATTCATTGATCGTCCCATCACCACCGACAGCGATGACTGCATCATAGCCTTCTTTGATCGCTTTCAGCCCAATTTCATAAGCATGGTTCGGTCTCGCCGTTTGTTGGAAAGTAGGATCAAACTTCTGTAGATCAAGCACATCCAGCACCTGCTTTTTAAAGGAAGTTTTATTTTTCCCTCCCGAAATAGGATTAATAACAAACAATATTTGTTTACGTTCTGACATATCCAAAGATAGCGGAAATTACCAATTTCTTAAAATAATGTAATCTTTATACGAATTACCGCACTTCCCCATACTTTTAAAAGTTAAAATATAAATTTGATTTTAAATAATCCACAAAGTATCGTAGCTTTGTCGCACAAAAAATAGAATGTGGACTGATTTGCGTGCTGTTGCGTTACAAGCAACGACAAGGAGATTGCAACCACAGTAAAAAAGTGCTAAAAACCCCTCGCTATCACGGCTCTTATCACTTTGCTGTTATTTCATTCTAGCGCAAATCCAATATTAAAAATTACGTAAAGCATGGCTTATTTATTTACGTCAGAATCTGTTTCTGAAGGGCATCCAGACAAAATTGCGGATCAAATTTCAGATGCATTAATAGACAATTTTTTAGCATGGGACGAGGATTCTCGCGTCGCTATTGAAACGCTAGTAACGACTGGGCAAGTAGTTCTTGCCGGCGAGGTTAAATCAAACATATACCTTGATGTCCAAAAAATAGCCCGTTCGGTGATCCAAAAGATTGGCTATACCAAATCTGAGTATATGTTCGAGGCAAACTCTTGTGGCGTCCTTTCGGCTATTCACGAGCAATCTGCTGATATTAATCAAGGAGTGGACCGCAAGACAAGACAGGAGCAGGGTGCGGGTGACCAAGGTATCATGTTCGGTTATGCCAATAACGAAACCGAAAATTTTATGCCTTTGGCATTGGACTTATCGCATCGCCTGCTTTATGAATTGGCCGAGCTGCGTCGCGAAAATAACGAAATCAAGTATTTGCGCCCGGACGCAAAATCTCAGGTGACACTTGAGTATAGTGATGATCACAAGCCGAAAAGAATTGAAGCAATCGTAATCTCAACACAACATGACGACTTCGCTACTGAACAAGTCATGTTGGATAAAATTACACATGATATCAAAACGATCTTAATTCCACGTGTTAAGGCGCAATTGAAACCAGAACTTCAGTTGTTATTTAACGATGAAATTAAGTTTCATATCAATCCGACTGGAAAATTTGTTATCGGTGGACCTCATGGAGATACAGGACTTACTGGTCGCAAGATCATTGTCGATACCTACGGTGGTCGAGGCGCCCATGGTGGTGGTGCTTTCTCAGGAAAAGATCCATCTAAGGTAGACCGTTCCGCTGCATATGCAACGCGCCATATAGCTAAAAACCTGGTAGCAGCAGGTGTTGCAGATGAAATTCTCGTACAGATTTCCTATGCAATAGGTGTAAAAGATCCGATGGGAATCTATGTAAATACCTATGGAACGAGCAAGGTAAATTTGACAGATGGCCAGATTGCGGAAAAAATAGCCGACTTATTTGACATGACGCCATACGGAATTGAAACCCGTTTGGGGCTGAGAAATCCCATTTATTCAGAAACTGCAGCCTATGGACACATGGGAAGAACACCAAGAAAAGTAACAAAAGAGTTCGAAAGCTCAACAGGCGAGAAAAAGCAAGTCGAAGTTGAACTGTTCACTTGGGAAAAACTAGATTATATCGACAAAGTAAAAGAAGCGTTTGGTTTATAAGAGCCAGATGTCCATCAAAATAGAATGGAGGCTGTCTCAAAATGGACTG